>JAKITT010000148.1 GCA_021647945.1 Candidatus Polarisedimenticolaceae bacterium | reverse complement strand
TTTGCAAGATCAATACTAACTCGTTTAATATTCATGATGGACGCTCCTGTTATATTTAGTTGGGGTACTACATCAACTATGGCGCATTGTGACGCCGGTTTAATCAGGGGCGTCCATCTCATCAGTCTGGAAGGCCAAGGATAGAAGAAGAGAAGGCGATTTACTATGTTGGATAGCGTGTATTAGAAAATATTGCTCTCTGACCCTGATCCAGTACTGATCCGGTAAATGAGCTGCTACGCAGTAAATTGGCACCCTCTTAGAGAGAGGTTCTCTCCTCTGTGCTCTCAATTGAGGCAGAGGAGGGGGGCTATTGAAGGAGTGCGACCGCCTCTATCTCTGACTCAGCAATCTTCACCTCATCGTCAGTAGATTGCACAGAGAATGTCTCACTGTGAAGCACATTTCCTAAATCATCAACCACACTCACCTGCCACTCACCCCGCATAGATGACAATATTTTTTTGCTGGAGAATACGCGCCAGCGCCAATTTGATCCCACCTCAAAGGGGATCTCCGCCATCACCTCCCCATCCAGCTGCCAGCGATGGTAGATGATATGCCCCTCCAGTTTGGCTACTTCTGTGAAAAAATAGAGTTGTTGGGTTGTTTCGCTATCACTTGGGTTGGTAAGTAGGCGCTCTATCTGATCAACGGGCTCGCGATCCTGAATGCCACTAGTAAATTGAGCGCGCTTCACTAGACCGTTTGATTGTGCTGCTACATCACTCGATAGTGGCTCAACAGGAGAGGGGGGGATCACCTCACTCACCTCTACAGTCTGTTCAATTGTAGTGCTAACCTCAGGCTCAATAGCTGCGACTAAAATGGGCGGATTTACGGCTGGCGGAGCTGCGGAGATATCAACTTTTTCAACAGCTTTGATGGGTGGAGGCGTGGCGGGTTGACTCTCAGTGATGGTTTTAATGGTGGTGAGTGCAGGGATCTGCATCACACTGGAGATGAGGCTCTTTTCAACGCTGCTTGTCTCCTCAATGAAGAGTGATGTAGCAAAGAGAGTGAGGGCGATAGTGGCGAAACCACCAGCATAGCGCAGGCCACGCCCTTGCGTATTGTTGATCTCTTTGGGGGCTACTGTCTCTTCAGTTTTGCTGGTGCTGTAGCGTGCTGCATCAAGCGCTAAGTAGGCCTGTTCCATTCTCATCTCAGGGTAGATGCCCAGCGTTTTGCGTTGCAGCGTTTTTTGATCAAAATAGATGTAGACCCATGTTTTGCTACCATTTGGAAAGATGCGCAGTGCCAGATCAATCTCGGCGCGCACTTCATAGGGCTGAGAGCGTGGCTCCAGGTTGGCAAAATCATTTTCGTTGAGTTTTTTCATTACAGTGGCCTAGTTCAAAATACTTCCATCGTCACTAAAAATTTTAGCGGCAGTCGCTCTCAAGGACTGTGAATCAACTCTCTCTTCTCATTTGATAGTTTGACGCAGGTATCATTTAGCACAAAAAAGCCCCGCCAGATTGCTCTGGCGAGGCTCTCTGTTTGGCTAAGTGCCGAACAGTAGGGGCTGGTTTACATCATGCCGCCCATACCACCCATGCCACCCATACCGCCCATGCCGCCCATATCAGGCATGCCGCCGGCTGCATCATCAGCAGGCTCATCAGCGATCATCGCTTCTGTGGTGATCATCAGGCCAGAGACAGAGGCTGCGTTTTGTAGCGCTGCACGAGTCACTTTGGTTGGATCAAGGATACCCATGGCAACTACATCGCCATACTCACCATTGGCTGCGTTGTAACCGTAGTTACCTTCGCCGTTGGCGACGTTGTTGAGGACAACTGAAGCCTCTTCACCAGCGTTATCAACGATCTGACGCAGAGGCTCTTCCATGGCACGACAGGCGATGCTGATGCCAACATCTTGGTCGTGGTTGTTACCTTTGGTGCCTTTGATGGCTTGTAGTGCACGAACCAGTGCAACACCACCACCCGGTACAACACCCTCTTCAACCGCTGCGCGAGTAGCGTGCAGTGCATCTTCAACGCGGGCTTTCTTCTCTTTCATCTCAACTTCGGTCGCTGCGCCGACTTTGATCAGTGCAACACCGCCAGCCAGTTTGGCAACACGCTCTTGCAGCTTCTCTTTGTCGTAATCAGAGCTAGCATCTTCGATCTGTGCACGGATCTGAGTAACGCGAGCTTTGATATCATCTTCAGAGCCAGCGCCATCAATGATGGTGGTCTCTTCTTTGGTGATGATGATCTTCTTGGCGGTTCCAAGCTGAGTCAGTTCAACCTTCTCAAGACTCAGGCCAACCTCTTCAGAGACAACGGTTGCACCGGTCAGGATGGCAACATCTTCCAGCATCGCTTTACGACGATCGCCAAAACCTGGGGCTTTAACGGCACATACTTTAACGATGCCACGGATGGTGTTTACAACCAGAGTAGCCAGCGCTTCGCCTTCAACATCTTCAGAGATGATCAGCAGAGGTTTGCCAGATTTTGCAACGGCTTCCAGTGTAGGCAGCAGATCACGGATGTTGGTGATCTTCTTGTCGAAAAGCAGGATGTAAGGTGCTTCCAGCTCAGCAGACATGTTGGACTGGTTGTTGGCGAAGTAAGGTGAGAGGTAACCTCGGTCAAACTGCATACCCTCTACAACGTCCAGCTGGTTCTCAAGGGTAGAACCCTCTTCAACGGTGATGACACCCTCTTTGCCCACTTTCTGCATCGCTTCAGCGATGATGTTGCCGATCTCTTCATCAGAGTTGGCTGAGATGGTGCCAACCTGTGCGATCGCTTTGTCATCGGTGCAAGGCTTAGACATGTTTTGCAGTTCAGCAACAGCAGCGATGACCGCTTTGTCGATACCACGTTTCAGATCCATTGGGTTCATGCCAGCAGCAACGGCTTTCAGCCCTTCGCGCAGCATGGCTTGAGCCAGAACGGTAGCAGTGGTGGTGCCGTCGCCAGCGATATCAGAAGTCTGTGAAGCGACCTCTTTAACCATCTGAGCGCCCATGTTCTCTAGTCTATCTTTCAGCTCGATCTCTTTAGCAACAGAGACACCATCTTTAGTGACGGTAGGGGCACCGAAGCTCTTCTCCAGAACAACGTTGCGGCCTTTAGGACCTAGGGTCACTTTTACTGCATTGGCTAGGATGTTGACGCCGTTCATCATACGGGCGCGCGCTTCATCACCAAACTTAACTTCTTTTGCACACATTAGGTTTAATCCTTAGGAAAATATTGGAATTCGCAGAGGGGGTAAAAGGAGGTCGATTAACCTTCCAGTACGCCCATGATGTCGTCTTCGCGCATCACTAGCAGCTCTTCGCCGTCTAGTTTAACTTCGGTGCCGGAGTATTTGCCGAACAGAACGCGGTCGCCAACTTTGACATCAAGAGGACGCGCCTCACCGCTATCGAGCACTTTGCCGTTACCAACAGCCAGCACTTCACCTTGAATAGGCTTCTCGGTGGCACTACCAGGTAGCACGATGCCGCCAGGGCTGGTCAGCTCTTCTTCCATACGACGCACGACCAAACGGTCTTGAAGCGGACGAATATTCATTGAATAGACTCTCCTAATAAACAGAGTAACAAGTTAAAAAGTAGTCGGGAGTGAGTTATTAGCACTCGCTCCGTGTGAGTGCTAATAATAGGGGCGATTTTATGAGAGTCAAGGGTAGGGGGTATAAATAGTTGGAAAAGTAGTTGCAAGGTGTTGATTTAATATTGCTTTCAGTATGGAATGCGTTTCTCAGTATTGAGTCATTAAAAGTGATTAAGTCGTTGTTTAATCAAAGGGAATATAATGGCTGTTAAACGTAAATGATGGCTAAATAGTACTCTTTTTACCTCTAAGTTTAAGGCTGTTTACCACCATTATCACATTGTATCGGGCCTACTAAATAGGGTACGGTCTGAACAATATTTAATAGAACTTGTCTGCTATTCAACTACATTATATAGAGCGTAAAAGCCCATGATTGATAAACTCATTCAAGGTTATGAAGAGTATCGTAACCACTATTTCCGTGATAATTATGACCTGTTGCACAAGCTAGGTACTGAAGGGCAGTCTCCAAAAACAGCCTTCATCACCTGCTGTGACTCACGGTTTAACCCGTTGCTAATTACTAACAGTAACCCTGGTGACCTCTTTATTATCCGTAATGTGGCTGCGTTGGTTCCCCCCTTTCAGGAGGTGAGTGGCTGGCATGGTACCAGCGCTGCAGTGGAGTATGCTGTTCGCCACCTTGAGGTTGAAGATATTATTGTTATGGGTCACTCCGATTGTGGCGGGGTGAAATCACTGCTCTCTGATGAAGAGATTGAAGATAAAGATAGCTTTATCCCCGCCTGGATGAGTATTGCAAAGCAGGCGCGTGAAGATGCGTTGAATGACCATCCAAATACGGATAAACCTGAGCGACTTCCCTGTGCTTGTGAGCAAGAGGTGGTAAAGCTCTCACTAAAGAACCTTGCAACCTTTCCTTGGGTTAAAGAGCGTTTAGAGTCGAAAAAATTGGCTCTGCACGGTTGGTATTATGATCTGGTCTCTGGTGAGGTCTTGAGCTATCGGCCAGGGACGGATAGTTATAAGCCGGTGCTATGCAAATAGTCGCGACATTTGGCCGCTCATTATGAAAGCCGTTTTAGTCATTGTTATCTTTTTTGTTGTGGGCTTCTTTCTGCTGACCCATCAAGAGGGAGATAGACTGCCCGATAATATTCGCTATCAAGCGCTCTCCTATAAAAAAATTGATGCGAACCATCCGCAGAATGCAGTTTTTAAAATATATAAATATCGTGCTGCGGGTGAGCAGCTTATTGTGATCTATGAGCTGGATGATGACTCTGCACTGGGTCTCAGTAACTACCTCAATAAAGCGAGGTTGAACTTCAGCAATCAAGGTTTTGAGGTGACGGAGTATCAGCAGAGCAGTGATTTTTCAGGCCGAAAAGGGGCGCAGTATCTCTTCCATAGTGTGTTTGAGTATGAAGGCCGACCCTATCCTGTGCTGTTGATACAGCCAAGCCAGGGAGAGGCCGTAGCTACGCTGCAAGCGCTACGATCGATTGAGATGCTGAGCAACGATGAATGAGTCGTTTGATTGTTGGAAGTGTGGCCAGCCGCTGGGTGAGATGCTATCACTGCCGATTGGGCGTAATGATAGCTGTCCCCACTGCCGCGCAGAACTCTGTGTTTGTCGACTATGCCACTTCTATGACCCTAGCATTGCCGAGCAGTGTCGTGAGCCGATTGCGGAGCGGGTAAGCAATAAAGAGCGGGCCAACTTCTGTGGCTATTTTCAGCTCAATCGTCACGCCTACATATCAAATAGCGGTGAGCAAACGGCGGCTAAATCTCAGTTAGATGCGCTCTTTAGTGAGGCTGATAACGCCTCAGTTACGGATGATGCTACCTCATCTGCCAATGTGCAGCTTGATCAGTTATTTAAATAAGTGACTAGGTACAAAGCTCAGTCATTCAGATGATTTACTGTAGGAGCGGCGCCTCGCCGCGATGCCTATTTGGATGTAGGTAAGGCAGGTAAATGCGTCTGCATTATCTGCATTCAACATGCCCGTGTGTCTTGAGCGTGAGCAGAATGCGGGAGCTTTGAACCCCGCTGCCAAGCCCAATCGCGGCGAGGGCGCCGCTCCTACAGACTCTTTACATAAACATGCTGAGCTTTGTTCCTAATCACCTTTAAGTAAGTAGGTACCCAAATCCCCACATAGAAAATAACGTGCTCAAAAAAACAGCCCAAAGCATAAGGATACTCTAATATAGTTGGTGTTTTCTGACACTCGAAAATACACCGCGCCAAAAAAACAACGTCTTTCACC
>JAKITT010000147.1 GCA_021647945.1 Candidatus Polarisedimenticolaceae bacterium | reverse complement strand
GTATCTCGCAAATTATCTTGGGTGGCGCAGAATGTTGGAGCGTTATCAGGAGGGTATAAGCCCTGAGCTATGCCTAATGGAAGCCGTTGGGCGATCCCGCAACAGCTAACTACGACATAGCCTTTTTTTGAGCCTCCTATCTCAGCCCCGGCCTGATTTATAAAGCCTGCCAGAAACAGTACGCCCACTACACTAACCAGTGCTCTTCTATTCATATCAGCCACCTAAAAGTCAAAACGTGCCCATGATGCATCACTACTGCTATTTCTGCCCGATTTAAGCAGCCGCTCATCCAACCCGCCAGTATCATTTTGCCCTACAATTCGACCCGTCCCGTCACCACCACCCAATATGGTTGGCTGCCATTGCAGTTCACCTGACTTAACACCACTGACATTGACACCATCTTGCTGATCATCTGCATCAAAGTTAGTGTCATGGTTAACATCAATCGCAATATAGTCAGGCCGCCCACCATCAATGAGGTCATGCACCATCAGCCAACTACCGCCCTTTGAGCCACAAAGCTCATGCTCTGGAATGATGGTGGTATAAACCACCAGTTTGCCAAATATTATTGGGGTCACAATCACCCGTTCCCCACTGGCGGAGCTAAGATCTGTGAACCAGCCACGATGCTCATCATGATGTGTTCCATATGCAATCAACTCATCGCTCATTGTACGAACCTCGCCATCATATTCTGTTATTGTCTGCTCAAGCAGATGGCTTCGGGTGATGGTTGAACCGGAGTCCCATATGGCATAGAAACTCTGTTGTTCAATGTTACTGATATCTGCGTCAGCCAAATACTGGCCGGTGCCGAAATAGACCATAATGTTGGGACGTGTAGCACGCCCTCTCTCTGTCGCATGCATGGCTAATCGGGGCTGAGTAGTAATCGGTTGATGATTACCAGCACCATCAACCGCAGTAAAAAGCGGTGCAGGGGCTGAAGATCCATAAGCCGACCCCCAGTTAGATGGGTTTGAGTCAGAGAGATCAAACACCCACATATTACCTTTTAGGTCACCCACATAGACTCTATCGACAATGCCATCACCACTGGTATCAATAGTGGCGGGGGTGGCTAAACCATTACAGTCACTATCGATATTACCGCAGTCACCATCTTCCATCGAACCAACATTTGTACTCAATGGCTCGCGTATCAGGTCACCTGTGGCAAGATTAACGATAAATAGCTTTGCACTGCCATCTCCATCGGGATCGCTGTTATAGCCGTTGCCAAATATGGCTGCCCAATCACCATTGTTAAGTTTCACAATGGCAGGGCGACTAAAGGTGTAACCCAGGTCATCATGGCTAAACTCCCAAAGCACATCGCTCGGTTCAAACTCATCAGGATCGGTCACATCCAAGGCAAACAGTGCCTTACCTCCGGAACGTAAACCGCCAACCAGTACGGTACGCCACTCTTCAGTGGAGTCATTCGGTGTGTGGATAAATGCATCCATAACGGTAGGCGTCTGATCAACATAGGCACGGTGGCCATAGAGTTTATCGGCCAGCCAATGCAACCCTGCCTCGTCATCTGAGGAGAAGACCGCTTCCGGGATATAGGCAAAACTCTCTTCACCTGTCTCGGCCTCAAAGGCATGTAACATGCCATCATTGCTACCGATGTAGAGCATGGGTGTACGCTCTTTTACTGAGCCACTTGCCCATGTTTTATAGGCATTGTCACTGCCTGCAATATAATTTGGATAGCTCGTTATGTCTGGCGCACCCACGTAACGTGGTGATGAATAGATGATATCCCCCAGCCGCCCTGCTCGCTTACGAAAGAGATCATCTTCATCACCTCTGTCACCCCTTAGGTAAGCGACAAGTCTCCGTCCATAATCAACATTTTCACGCCACGCTTCTCCTCTTGAAGCAGAAGCTCGGTTGGGTGCATCATGTAGAAGGTCTTCCACCTGCTGCCAAGAGAGGTTGTCGTCACCAAAATGCCCCCCATCAGGAAACTTAAAATCAACGCCGTTTTCACCGTTGTAGGTGATAATGGTTCTTGCATTAGCACCAAGGTCACGGTCATCAAGCAGCTCATGTGCATTCCAGATAACCTCACCTATTCCATCACTCGTCAATTCAACGGCGGAGAGATAACCTGCCCATGTGGTTGAGCTAAATTCTGACCGGTAAATCGTATCACCCTGTTGGAATTGCCCCGCATTTGTGGTCACGGCTGCGGCAGATGAGGTGCTACGGCGGGCAATCTCTTCAATGACCGCCTGCAACTGTTTAATCAGATCCTTGGAATTTGATGCGTTCATGAATTGACCACGCCCATTCCACGCGGCATGACGCATATCATCAATTTTATGCGTCAAATTGGTAGTGGGGTCTGGCCAAGCGCTATAGCCTTCACATTCATCAGGCCACTCTTGATCAGCAAGCGATGTCTCTCGATCCACCGGATCACAACTGACTGAGCCATTCACACCAAAGGCGATAGTAAAGGTGGTGAGATGTTGGCTTTGGTTATCATCAAAACCAACTTTAAGGGCGACAGGTTCTACATCATCAACCAGATCAGGCATTAAATCTATTTCATAGTAGTGCATGGCAACATCTGCCAACGTATCTGAATAAGTGTCGGCATATGAGCGACCATCATAGGCCCCACCCGCTTGGTCAGTATTACCTATACCGTCAGGGGCGGCAGTGCCATTCCAGTAACCGTCTGAGAAGAGCAGTGCAAAATTCTGCTGACACTGCCCCCCATGCTCTAAATCTAAGATGGGTGAACTGTTGTTTGCACTATTCAGAGCAGCAGAGGGGACATAATCAAACAGAGTGTTATCGCCCATCTCCCCTTGAAAATAACGCCCTGTATTTTGTAGCGCCTGACGCAGCGGTGTAAAGCCACTAGAGTCTATTGCTAGCAGGTTATCCAACAATATTTTTTTATTCTGCTGAGCATCAAGGTTGATCGGTGCAGAGAGGTCATCAATATCCATGACAGGTGTGCCAACAGCCTCAGTATGTCTTGATAGAAGACTATCTAATACACGATCATTTCGGTTGATGGTTGCTAACCCCATCCGCTCTTGAGAGGCTTCAATCACCTGGGAAACAGCCCGTTTTACCACATATTCTCGTTTGCGATAGTAGCTAAACCAGTTGGCATAGTTGGTTTGTGAGTGAGGGCTGTCTGACGATGGGGTTATCGGTTGATTTTTTACATACTTAGGATCATCATCTGAAGTCGCTGCGGGACATTCATCCGCATCAAACAGGCCATTTTCATTGGCATCGTCCCAGAGATAATAGAAACCACCGCCACTCGCCTCATCACCCTCCACACTCCAAGCGGTCAAAAGATTACACACATCACCATTTGCATTGCTAACCTCAGCGCTACACGCACCCTCGCCGGCACCGCCAGTATATGGGTTCATATGCGCGCTTGAGGGCGTCTGATCCTGAAAAGAGTGACCGGCATGATCGAGGCCTCGCCACGGGGCATATTCCACATTGGGGTCATAGGCGAGCACGTTGTAACCCGCACAATGCTCTAAGCGTTGCTCATCACTCTCGGGAACAAAGTTGAGATGACCACCATTTTGAGAACCAGGATATGCAGCGAGCGCCCCTTTGCTCAAGAGAATCTCCTCATCCATACTGCCAGAGTCATCCAAGATAAAAAAGATATTGGGCTGAATACCCGACTGCAAAAAGAGTGGATTATCTGAAATAATGCCAGGAGCGGCGATCAGCAGCTGTGGTAGGAAGAGTGAAGAGAGCAGTAATAGCGCATGAACGCTCATTGATCGCCCAGCACCTCTACCTCTACCATCCACGACTAACTTTGTAATTTGAACCGACATATTGACCTCTTAATATCTCTCGCTCAAAGCGTAAGATAGTAGTTACGCTGTATAACATTACGAACACTGGCGACCTTGCCCCAACCAACGACCGTCACTTTAAAGACGTGTAATTCACCCGAACTAGCTGCATTGGATGAGTAACCGCCCGTCCCACCCATGCCTGTGGCTTGGCCCGCTTTATCGGTTAGGCCGATATATTCAATGATAAATTTTGGCTGTAGATCATCTGGGCTCATTGCTGAGATAGGCAGTTCACCCGTGTCTAAATTATTCGTTCCCAGCGTGACATAGCCTTTATGGAGTGGGCAATCTTCATCCGTACTGCTACACCAATGACTGGGTATTCTAGGGTCAAAAGAGCAATCTTCATCTTCCTGACAAACCGCATCATCAGGCATCGTTGACTGCAGAGAGTAAAGCCCAGTTCTTCCGCTAGCCCCCGCTCTAAACCAAGAGTTTAAATCATCATTTCTAACATTTGATGCCAACCACCAACCAGCCACCCGCGCACCAAATTCTGCTGATTGTTCAGCGCTGTAGTTCTGTAGATAGTTGGCGCTCATCTTCTCTTCAAGAACGGAGTTCCCCACCCCAGAGACCCCCAAGACCGTCATCACCATCAGCAGCAATAGCACCATGATCAAAACGGCGCCCCGCTGTTTCTGTTGTTGGATATAAGACATCAGGAGTTCCCTCGGTTACGGAGCGCAATGGTAAAGACTGAGCTTTTGACCATACTTTTTTCTGTATCGACCACCCGGCCCAGTGTGTCAGCTTGTGGTTTGCCAGAGTTCGTGACAATTAAGATCCGCACACTGGCGATAAATGGTTGGAAATTACCTGCAATAATTTGATCCCAATTGAGATACCGCTCAGCAGCCAAATCACCATTAAGATCAATACCGTACTCAACTTGAAAATCCTCCACACCATCTAAAATGGGCTGTGGGGTATCAGGCGCACTCAGGCGGGTTGCCATGAGTCGGCTGACATATTTGCCATTGGCATCCGGCCCCGTCGTATCTAATTGATAGGTTACGCCATCCATTTTGTAGTAGTTCGCTGGGGATTTATTGCCCAGCCTGACATTGTCACTACCCGCCGCAATACCCGTGTGTTGGAGTCCGCCTGATGGGCTAGCGGTGAGCTGGGAATAGATGGCATAACTACAGTCACTCAAAACAATGATTTCATCACCATCATAAGACTCATTGACCATATTCATCGTGAGATTTGGTCGATCTCCAGCCGCATCTCTGATGAGGCCAAAAAAACCACCACCACCGTCTATCTTAAGAGGCGTGGCAGAGCTCACCTCTGCAAAGTGCACTGTCAAACGGTCTGAATTATTCGGCCCGACCTCCTCACCGCCGATAATCGCCTTAGAAAAATCACCCAATTTATCTTCATCATCGGCTGCCATCATGCCCGGCACGGTGCTGATATTTACCAATGACTCCCCTTCAGGAAAAGGGGTACACCCCACAAAACCCGCCTGTGAGACATCATTGAAGATCCGTGCAGTGGCAAAACGGACACTCTCCTGCACACGAGAGAGATCATCCCCCACATTAAAGCTCTCTTTGCTCGCCAAAAAGATTGATATGGCACCTGTCAGCAGTAAAATGCTCAACGTCATGGAGACCAGTAACTCAACAAGTGTTAAGCCTGCCATGCGGCCTAATCTAATTCTATTTATCATGGGGAGACCCTCATCACTTGACGACGTAGATCAGTCGCGGGATTGCCATCATCATCCCACCACACCTTAACGACTAGGGCACGGTCCCCCCCATCAAGCAAGGCCCCATCACAGCCATTCGCCTCACGTGAGGTGCCATCATCAGGCGTTGAGTCGAGGCAGATCACCCCCTCCCCTTGCGGCAGTTGTTGCGCATTACCTGTGCCCGGCTGTGCAGCATCCCCACTGTTCCAAACCCAATAGTCGTAACGAGCGAGATCAGCGGGACTGCATCCCGTGGTGATGCAACCGGGATCAGAGGTATCTTCATTGAGTGAGTCATAATTTCCATTATTGACACCTGCAGGATTGGCTCGCAGTCGATCAGCCGCGTCCATTAACTGCAACGTGGCCACGGTACTGACATAGGCATCATGATTTCCCCGGAGCCCAGAAAACTGCAAACCCGC
>JAKITT010000025.1 GCA_021647945.1 Candidatus Polarisedimenticolaceae bacterium | reverse complement strand
AAAATGGCAATGTGCTGGAAAGTACAACGTCTGATTCACGAGGTTTGTTTGTCTTTGGGCATGTTATCCCTACCACGTACAGTATTCGAGTGTTAGCACAAGTGAGGGATGTACCCGCTGCGGGGTTTTCGATTAAAGACTCCGCTGGGGCAACTTATGCGATCAGTAAAGCGTCCATTTCAGGTAAAACACATTATGACATAATACTTTCAAAAAACGTTGAAGCCACTGGCGCGTTTAATATGTTGGATGTTTTTATTTCAGCGGCAGAATATACGCGAGAGTCGTTCGCTATTGATGTTGCGGGGTTGTCGGTGTATTGGCAAACCAACAGCATAGGTACGTTTTATTGCAATGGCTTTGATGCCACAAGATGTAAAAACGGGGCGGGGTTTATGTGCTGAATCAATCGGGTGACACTGACCATTTTGATGATGACGTGTTATTGCATGAATTTGGCCATTTTATAGAAACACAATACCTAACAAGCGATTCGCCTGGCGGTTGTCATTTTTTGACTGACAACGACCTTGATTTACGATTAGCTTGGGGAGAAGGCTGGGGAACTTTTTTTGCGTCTGCGGTTAAACGTTTTATACAAGAAACGACACCTGAAAAATTATCATCGACTACGGCTGTGACAGGGTATTTGGATACCGATGGAGAAAAAGCTGGGCTGATGAGTTACAATCTGCTCAGCCCGCCATTTGAATTCATGGGTGCAAAGGCGGACAGCTTCTATTACGCGAGCAGCCAGTTTGCGGTCAGCAACATACTTTGGTCTGTACTTGATGTTTATGGCATGACAAAAATCAGTGACGTTCTGCTGAATCACTTTCCAGAGTCTGTCTTGCCTGTTAATTTGCCGAATTTTTGGCAAGGATTATTGCTCAGTGATGACTGGGCTGAGGACGACATTGCAACATTAAACGCGATTTTTTCTGATCGCAAAGTGATCTACCAGCAAGATGAATTTGAGAATAGTGATATTCTTCATATCTCTGATGCAGCGAATGTCGATTATACTTTATACAAAGATGATTTGAGCAACGATGTTGATCTGTTTGCGCTTGATGTTGAAGCGGAGCAGTCTTACGTCATAAGCACTCACAATTTGCGCAACGGCATTGACACCTATTTGCGAATACTCGACCAAAATGGTGAAGTCGTTGTGATGGCTAATAAACGATTAGAAAATGATGATGCTGATATTTTTGCGCATTATCGTTATAACAACGCCTGCAATGGGTCTCGTTATTTTAATGATGCCAATGCATTGGCGTCGAGGCTTGAGTTTACGGCGGTAATGTCGAATAGGTATTATATAGAGATTAGCCACATCCCGGCTGGAGATAAACGGGGGGCAATAAGCCCGACAGGCGCCACAGGACCATACGGAAGCTATCGCGTAAATGTGGAGTAATTGAATAACGTCTCTTTCAATTTTATTCCCATTGCTTAGTTAACCCGAATGATTCAGGAAATATCCGGGTTAGTGTTAGTGAGGAAGATCACTTATACTATCGCACCTTCCAAGTAGCACCTCTTTAGGTGATTCAACGATACGAAGTGTATGTGCTGAAAAGCTGATCTATTGGCTCGTAACAGAATTAATAAACTTAAAGATATTTATCCCATATTAGAATGATTAGACCGGCCCGTTTTTTACTACTGATACTCCTCTTTTTGGCCGGATCTCCTCAGCTTGTTCTAGCTGAGGTATTTACCATTAGTGATATTCGTATTGAGGGTTTGCAGCGAATATCTGTCGGTACAATTTTCAACTATCTACCCGCTAAAGTAGGCGAAGAGCTTGATACAGCGCGTACGCCTGACTTGATTAGAGCCCTCTACCAAACCGGTTTTTTCAAAGATGTTCAGCTGGAACGTGATGAAAATGTCCTGGTGGTCTTTGTCTCAGAGCGCCCCGCTATTTCAAAGGTCGATCTAACAGGTAACAGTGATCTACAGAGCGATGATCTGCTGCAGGCACTGAAAGATATCGGCATGGCTGAAGGGCGTCTCTTTAAACGTTCCATCCTGGATAATATTGAGCAGGAACTACGTCGACTCTATTTTAGCCGGGGTAAATACTCCATCAAAATTGAGTCAACAGTCACCCCCATTGAGCGTAACCGAGTGGCAGTGGCCATCAAAATATCGGAAGGGCTAACAGCCAGAATCAAACGTATCAATGTCATCGGTAATGAGGCCTTTCCTGATGATGAACTACTGGATGAGTTTGAGCTGGTTACCAGTGCGGAGAGCGGCATCTTCTCCAGCAGTGATCGCTACTCAAAACAGATTCTGACGGGTGATCTTGAGAAGTTAAAATCGTACTACCTTGATCGCGGTTATATCGACTTCAGGATCGACTCAACCCAGGTCTCCATTACGCCGGATAAAAAAGATATCTATATCACTGTGGTCGTGACTGAAGGCGAGGTCTTTACGGTGAGTGATATAAAGTTGGCAGGGGAGCTGGTGCGTCCCAAAGAGGAGTTTTTCTCTCTGATCAAAATCAAACGTGGCGAGACCTTTTCACGTAAGAAGACAACGAGCAGTGCCGAGCGTATTAGTTCATTGCTGAGCAAACATGGTTACGCCTTTGCCAATATCAATAGCATTCCAGATATAGATCGCGAAAAACGAGAGGTCTCACTGACCTTCTATGCTGATCCTGGCAAACGTGTCTTTGTTCGTCGTATTGAGATGATCGGCAACAGCAACACGCGTGATGAGGTGCTGCGTCGGGAGATGCGCCAACTAGAGGCCGCGTGGTTCTCAGGTGAAAAGGTGCGACATTCACGCCAACGCTTGCAGCGCCTTGGTTATTTTGAGAACGTTGAGATTGAGACTCCAGCTGTACCGGGTTCCGCTGATCAGGTGGATGTGAATGTAAATGTGACGGAGCGGGCTTCAGGCAATATCTCCGCAGGCATCGGCTACTCTGAGACGGGTGGTTTTATCTTCAATACCAGTGTGACTCAAAATAACTTCTTTGGCTCAGGTAAACGGGTCAGTTTTGCGCTTGATACTGGGGATGCCTCAACAAAATACCAGCTCTCATTTACCAACCCCTATTACACTGTTGATGGTGTCAGTCGTGGTTATAGCCTGAGTTATAAAGAGACTGACTTCGAAGAACTTGGCTCATCAAACTACTCAACCGATAGTGGCAGGGCGGTGGTCACTTTTGGTGTGCCCATCTCCGATTTAGATCGCTTTGCTATCGATACGGGTTATCAGTTTACCTATCTTAAAGTGGGTGATGATGTGGAAAAAGGTGGTGTGATTGAACAGTTCGAACTGGATCAAGGGACAACATTCCACAATCTGAGTGTTGGAATGAGCTGGACCCGTGACTCACGAGATAGAGCGATTTTCCCGACAGATGGTGCCAGACAACGGTTAAGCTTAGAGACCCATCTACCCGGCAGTGATCTACTCTATTACAAGCTCCGCTACAATCAAAAACGCTATATACCATTAACTAACCGGCTGGTGTTTAAAATGGTGGGTGAAGTGGGTTATGGTGATGGCTATGGTGAAGATGAAATATTGCCATTTTTTAATAACTTCTTTGCTGGAGGCATACGCTCCATACGTGGATTTCGGGCCAACTCTCTTGGACCGAAAGATTCTGACGGTGATGCGCTGGGTGGAAACTTTTTGATCTATGGTCAGCTGGAGTTGCTGGTTCCCATGCCAAGTGAAGAGTTAGGTAAAACAATGCGCCTCAAGGCATTTTACGACATTGGAAATGCCTATCAGATCGAAAATGTAGATGAGATTGAGCTTGATGATGCTCGCTCCTCAGCGGGTGTCGGTTTAGTCTGGATGTCACCGGTGGGTGCCTTGACCTTTAGCTGGGCAAAAGCGATCAAGAGTGGCAGTGGAGATAAACTTGAGACATTTCAGTTTAATTTAGGTGCGTCGTTTTAGCTTTGTTTAGAAACAAAGTGGTTCAATATAAAAAATATATGGTTATCAATATCTTGGAGAGTAGAGTGAAACAACTTGCACAAGTACTAGCACTTGTTATTGGCGTTTTATCTGTTTCAGTTGTTTCGGCGGAAGGGGTGAAAGTTGCATTTGTAAATGCCGGCAAGGTGTTTGAACAGTCACCCCAATATGCAGCGGCGAAAAAACGTCTTGAGACTGAGTTTGCGCGTCGAAATGATGAGCTGGTCTCTAAAAAAGAGACCTTGGACAAACTACAGGATAAATTGGAACGTGATGCTGCGGTTATGAGCGGATCGGAGATCAGTAAGCTTGAGAAGGATATTTTGAGCCGAAAGAGACGTTTGAAAAATGCCCAGGCTGAATTTCGTGAAGATCTTAATATGCGTCAAAATGAGGAGTTCAACAAGTTGCGCCGCCAAGTGAGAGAGGTTGTGCGTGAGGTGGGCAAAGATGAGGAAATTGATTTGGTCGTTAGTGAAGGTGTTGTCTATTTCAGCAAACGAATCGATATCTCAGATCTTGTTCTGGTGCGTCTTAAAGAGTTAGATAAACAGCGGGCTGCAGAGTAATTTAAGGTTCGGGTTATGGATGGAATCACGCTTAACGACCTCGCACATCAGACAGACGCAACGCTGCATGGTGATGGCTCCGTGGTGATTACCGGTGTCGGCTCATTGACCGGTGCAGGTGAGGGTGAAATTAGCTTTCTCATCAGTAAAAAGCATCGTAATGAACTTGCCGAGACGGCTGCATCGGCGGTAATCATCTCAGCAGATGATCTGGAGATATGCCCAACCAATGCATTGGTCTCTGATAACCCACATCTCACCTATGCAAAAATTGCCAATCTGCTATTCCCCTTTCCCGCTTATCAGGGGGGAGTGCATTCCACCGCAATTGTTGATGAGTCGGCAGATATCGACCCCTCAGCCTGGATCGGTCCAGGTGCCATTATAGGCAGAGCGGTAAAAATCGGCGTTGATTGCTATATCGGCCCCGGTTGCGTGATTGAACCCGGTTGCATCATGGGTGATGGGTGTCGCTTGGTGGCACGTGTCACCCTCTGTCGAGGTACACGATTGGGTCAGCGAGTGCAGATCCACCCAGGAGCCGTGCTGGGCAGTGATGGTTTTGGCTATGCCAAAGATAATACCCAATGGGTCAAAGTACCGCAGCTGGGAATTGTTGAGGTGGGTGATGATGTCGAAATTGGTGCCAATGTGGCGATTGACCGAGGCGCACTTGGTAACACCATCATCGGTGACCGGGTAAAGTTGGATAATTTGATTCATATGGCACACAACGTAGAGATTGGTGACGATACCGCCATTGCCGGATGTGTCGGTTTTGCCGGTTCTACGAAAGTGGGCAAACAGTGCACAATGGGTGGCATGTGCAGTATATCCGGGCATCTTGAGATTGGCGATAATGTTCACTTTACTGGCCGCTCAATGGTGACCCGGTCACATAAAAAACCCGGGGTATATAGTGGTGGATTACCGACTATGCCCAATCGAGATTGGTTGAGAGCGATTGCCCATCTGAAACGATTCGACACACTAGTGCGTCGCGTTGATGAGCTAGAAACACGTCTAAAAGATAATTCAGAACAGAAATAGTCTCTGATCTGTAAAAGAAAAAAATTACTCTCGGGAGAGATATTTTGAAAAATGGTGATATCAACCGCGTTCTTGAACTACTACCACACCGCTACCCGTTTTTGCTGGTGGATCGCATAGTTGAATTTGAAAAAGATAAAACTATGACAGCGCTTAAGAATGTCACCTATAACGAACCTTTCTTTCAAGGTCACTTCCCAAACCAGAAGGTGATGCCGGGTGTACTCATTGTAGAAGCGCTGGCACAAGTGACCGGTCTACTCGCGCTCGAGTCAGACCCCACTACTGCGGTGAGTGACGCTATCTATATGTTGGTGGGTATTGATAAGGCGCGTTTTAAACGGCCTGTTGTTCCTGGTGACCAGCTTATGCTCTATGTTGAGCAAATAGCACAAAAGCAGGGTATCGTTAGGTTCTCCTGTAAAGCGATGGTTGATGATAAGCTAGTCGCTTCAGCCAATCTACTCTGCACTGCGAGAGAGCTATAGATTTGATCAATAAACACGCCATTATTGACCCTACAGCAGAGCTTGATGAAGGGGTAACTATCGGCCCCTTCTCCGTTATCGGTGCCGGGGTAAAGATTGGTAAAGGAAGTGAGATCCGCTCACATGTGGTGATCAATGGCCCCACTACGATTGGCTGTGATAACAAAATATACCAATTCGCCTCGGTGGGTGAAGACCCTCAAGATAAAAAATTTGCGGGTGAAGAGACCCGGCTTGAAATTGGTGATCGCAACGTTATTCGTGAATTTACCACCATCAGCCGTGGCACCGTTCAGGATGAGGGGTATACCCGTATCGGCAGTGATAACCTGCTGATGGCCTACACCCATGTGGCGCATGATTGCATCATTGGCAATCACGTTATCTTGGCCAATGCTGCGTCGTTGGGAGGCCATGTGACAATTGGAGATCATGCCATCCTTGGCGGTTTCACCATCGTGCATCAATTTTGCCAAATTGGTATGCACAGCTTCTGTGGTATGGGTTCTGCTATCTCTAAAGATGTCGTTCCGTATATTACTGTGACCGGCAATCCAGCCAGCGCCCGTTCTATCAATGCCGAAGGTTTGAGTCGACGGGGTTTTGATAAGGATGCCATTCGACGCCTGAAACGCGCCTATAAGCTGATTTTCATGTCTAAAATACCATTAAGTGAGGCGAAGATTGAGTTGGAGAAGATGGCTAAAGATGGGAGCGAGATCCAAGTCATCATCGGTTTTTTACAGCGCAGTGAGCGCAGTATCGTCAGATAAGTAACTGCATGCGTATCGGAATTGTCGCCAACGAGGTCTCTGGGGATCTACTGGGCGGAGCGCTCATAAAAGCCCTGCATAAGATAGACCCAACAATTAAGTTTGAGGGGGTTGCTGGCAAATGCATGTTAGCTGCGGGCTGTGAGACCCTCTATCCGATAGAGACATTCTCCGTGATGGGCTTTGTTGAGCCACTTAAACATCTGCCTGAACTTATTGGCATTCGCCGTCAGTTGGTAAAACATTTTACCGACAACCCACCCGATCTCTTCATTGGTATCGATGCGCCCGATTTTAATTTAGGCCTTGAGATGAAGCTGCATAAGGTGGGCATCAAGACGCTCCATTTTGTTAGCCCAACGGTATGGGCATGGCGTTCAGGCCGCACCAAAACCATACGAAAATCCGTTGATCTGCTGCTGACGCTGTTCCCCTTTGAAACTAATTTCCTGCTTGAACGGGGCGTCAATGCGCAATATGTCGGTCACCCGTTGGCTGAAGAGATCCCCTTTGAGAGTGACCGGGTAGCTGCTCGTCAGCGACTCAATCTACCGCTAGCGTGCCCGATTATTGCACTACTACCCGGCAGTCGAATGAGTGAAGTGAATGCGCTCTCCATCGATTTTCTACAGGCGGCGAAAAACTGCTTGCAGCAGAAGCCCGATCTGCAATATGTAGTACCACTGGTCAATCAAACCATCCGCATCGCCTTTGAATCGAAGTTACAACAGAGTGGCATTGAGCTTCCTATTACGTTGATTGATGGTCATGCGCGTGATGTGATCCAGTCCGCCAATGTGGTGCTCACTGCATCAGGCACAGCAACCATGGAGACACTTCTGTTGAAACGCCCGATGGTCGTCGCCTATCGAGTTCATTGGTTCTCCTATTTTCTCGGCATAACGATGGGGCTGGTGAAGACTAAATATATTGCCATGGCCAACCTATTGGCCGATGAAGAGCTAGCCCCTGAGTTTCTACAGAAATATGACCCCGAGATGCTTTCAACGGCACTACTCAGCTTCCTGAATGAACCTGAAAAGGTGCAGGCAATTGAACAACGCTATCTCGAAATTCACCGTGAGCTGAAGCAGGATACTGGCCGACAAGCTGCAGAGGCGGTATTGGCTTTGATTGGTAGGAGAGACCATGAATAAACAAAAATATGTTGCGGGTGTTGATGAAGTGGGACGAGGGCCTCTCGCCGGGGCGGTGGTAGCTGCTGCCGTTATTCTTGACCCTACACGCCCCATTGAAGGGTTGGCGGACTCAAAAAAACTGACTGAAAAACGCCGCGAAAAACTGGCGATTGAGATTAGAGAGCGGGCGCTCTGCTGGGCATTGGGACGTGCGGAGGTGGAGGAGATTGATCAGATCAATATCCTGCATGCCAGTATGCTGGCGATGAAGCGTGCGGTAGAGGCACTTGAGATAGAGGCAGATCATGCCCTTATTGATGGCAACCGCTGCCCAGATCTCTCATGCAGCTCTGAGGCGATTATTGGCGGTGATGGTTTAATCGAATCGATCAGTGCTGCATCCATTATCGCTAAAGTGGCGCGTGACCATGAGATGATAGAGATGGACCGGCGCTATCCCGGTTATGGTCTGGCCAAACATAAAGGCTATCCGACCAAGATGCATATCGAGGCACTACAGCGGTTGGGCATCAGCCCCATTCACCGGCGCTCTTTTGGGCCGGTTAAAAAATTGCTCTGACACAATTCTGGACGCGTTAGGTGCGCACGCAGTCACTAACCACCCGTATAGCGGGAGGTTTGAAGAAAACCCCTTATTGGTTTAGGTGAAAACAGATATAACCACAGAGAACACAGAGAATTTAAAACACTTTTCTTTTCTCTGTGCCCTCTGTGTTCTCTGTGGTGTATTCTTGTTGGCCGTTACCATGAGACCACACGCACACCGGAACGGCAGAGCCTTTTCGGGTCTCACCGGCAGAACCGGTGGTTTACCTCAATTTGAATTAGATAAAAAAACTGCGTTCATTTACCGCCATTCGTAGCTAAAATAATCGATCTATTTCTCACCCCTTCGGCCAATGCAGTGACCAGAAACTTCTGATGGAACCAAAATTCATACATCTCCGGATCCATTCGGAATTTTCACTGGTTGATGGCATCGTACGCATCAAAAAGATGATTGCCGCACTGGTAGAGCAGGGTACCCCTGCGGTAGCCATCACCGATCAGTCTAATCTCTTCTCAATGGTTAAGTTCTACCGTGCTGCGACAGGCACCGGTTTGAAGCCCATTATTGGGGTCGATGTCTGGCTGCACAATGGCGAGGATACAAACACCCCATTCCGTCTGGTGATATTGGTGCAGAATGAGATCGGCTACCGTAATTTGACGCGCTTGGTCTCAAAGAGCTATCAACAGGGGCAGCATTTGGGTCGTCCTATGTTGCAACGCAGTTGGTTAGAGGCGGAGTCTGAAGGGCTTATTGTGCTCTCAGGTGGCCGTGATGGGGATGTGGGTCGGGCACTGTTGGCCGGGCAACAGAGTGAAGCGGAGCGTCTGCTGCTCGGTTGGCAACAGCTATTGGGTGATCGTTACTACCTAGAGCTGATCCGCACTGGCCGCAGCAATGAAGAGGAGGCACTGCACCTTAGTGTTGAACTCGCCGGTCAGCACCAAGTGCCGGTGGTGGCGACCAATGATGTGCGCTTTCTTAATCAAGATGATTTTGATGCACATGAGACTCGTGTCTGCATTCATGAAGGGCGGACTTTGGATGATCCCCGTCGACCCAAAAACTATAGCGAACAGCAATATCTGCGCAGTGAAGCGGAGATGTGTGAACTCTTTGCCGACATCCCAGAAGCGTTGCAGAATAGCGTTGAGATCGCTAAGCGCTGCACCCTTGAGTTGGAACTTGATGTCCCCTATCTGCCTGAAATCCCTATTCCAGAGGGGATGTCGAGTGTCGATGAACTGCTCACTTCTGATTCTGAAAAGGGCCTTGAAGAGCGTCTAAAAAAGATCCTCGATCCTACGGCTGAAGATTATGCCGAGTTACGCAAGGTCTACGATGACCGGCTACGGATCGAGCTGAAAGTGATCTGTGATATGGGTTTCCCTGGTTACTTCCTGATCGTTTCCGACTTTATCCAATGGGCCAAAGACAATGATATCCCGGTCGGTCCCGGTCGTGGTTCTGGCGCTGGCTCCCTGGTCGCTTACGTTCTTAAAATCACCGATCTTGACCCGATTGAGCATGAACTTCTATTTGAGCGCTTCCTAAATCCTGAACGTGTCTCGATGCCTGATTTCGATATCGACTTCTGTATGGAGGGGCGTGATCGGGTGATCGACTATGTTGCGCGTCACTATGGCCGTGACTCTGTTTCACAGATCATCACCTATGGCACCATGGCGGCCAAGGCAGTCATTCGTGATGTGGGTCGTGTCATGAGTCACCCATACGGCTTTGTTGACCGTATTGCCAAGCTGATACCGTTTGAGGTCGGCATGACCTTGACTCAGGCACTGAAGGAGAGTGACGAACTAAAGCAGCTTTATGATTACGATGATGAGGTACAAAGCCTGCTCAACATGGCACTCAAGCTGGAGGGTGTGACCCGAAATGCCGGTAAACATGCCGGTGGCGTGGTCATCGCCCCAACACTGTTGACCGATTTTGCCCCGCTCTACTGTGAGCCGGGTGGCGGCAACTTGGTGACGCAGTTTGATAAGAATGATGTTGAAGCGGTTGGCTTGGTTAAGTTTGACTTCTTGGGGCTACGCACCCTCACCATCATTGACTGGGCACTAAAAACCATCAATGCGGAACGTAAATTACAGGGTGAAGCACCCGTCGATATCAGTGCCATTCCCACCTATGATAAAGCCTCTTTTGATCTATTAAAGCGCTGCGAAACCACCGCTGTCTTCCAGCTTGAATCGCGTGGTATGAAGGAGCTGGTGAAAAAGCTACAGCCCGATAGCTTTGAAGATATCACCGCACTGGTGGCTCTCTATCGCCCAGGCCCACTCGGTTCAGGCATGGTAGATGACTTTATCGACCGAAAACATGGGCGGGCGGATGTTGCCTATCCACACCCCGATCTGGAACCGATCCTAAAACCGACCTATGGCGTCATCCTCTACCAGGAGCAGGTGATGCAGATCGCCCAGGTACTGGCGGGATACTCTCTGGGTGGCGCTGATCTACTGCGTCGTGCAATGGGTAAGAAAAAGCAGTCGGAGATGGATAAACAGGGTGAACTCTTCCGTGCCGGTGCAGTTGAGCGCGGCGTGGATGAAGAGACCGCCACCTACATCTTCGATCTGATGGCGAAGTTTGCCGGTTACGGCTTCAATAAATCACACTCTGCCGCCTATGCACTGGTCTCCTATCAGACCATGTGGCTCAAGGCGCACTATCCCGCCGCCTTCATGGCTGCTGTCCTCTCTGCCGATATGGACACCACTGACAAAGTGGTGACCTTGATTGAGGAGTGTCGGGCGATGGGACTGGAGGTGCTGCCGCCCGATGTAAATCTCTCTCAGTTTAAGTTCACCATTGATGGTGACAGCCAAGTGATTTATGGCTTAGGAGCCATTAAGGGGGTTGGCGAGTCAGCCATTGAAGGGATTATAGAGGCTCGGGAAGAGGGGGGTAAATTCAAAGACCTGCTCGATTTTTGTCGTCGTATTGATCTTAAACGGGCCAATAAACGGGTATTAGAAGCGTTGGTCCACTGTGGCGCATTGGACAACATGGGGGAGAATCGTGCCACTCTGATGCAGCAGTTACCCACGGCCATTCGCCTTGCTGAGCAGCATCATGCAACGCGTGCCGCCGGTCAAAATGACCTGTTTGGTATCGGTGCTGATATTGCGGAGGATGAGAGCACCTCTGATCACAATGTACTGCCTGCCCCATGTGAAGAGTGGGAGGATGAGCAGCGTCTTGCAGGTGAGAAAGAGACGCTCGGTCTCTATCTGACCGGGCATCCTATTGATCGCTATGAAGATGAGATGCGCCATATTGTCACCTCTCGCATTGGTGACCTATCTGTTCCCGAATCGAGTGGAGGAGGGGGTTACCGAAAGCGAGATGTCCAACGTGTCTGCGTTGCTGGCTTGGTGATGTCGATTCGTCGTAACCAGACCCAGCGTGGCACCATCGCTTCACTACTTCTTGATGACCGGAGTGGGCGCATTGAAGCGACCCTCTTCTCTGAAACCCAAGAGGAGTATCGAGACCTGCTTGGTACCGATAAAATTTTGGTTATTACGGGCGGGCTTAGTCGCGATGATTTTCGTGGTGGTATCAACATCCGTGTCGAGCAGGTACATGAGTTTGAACAGGCGCGGGAGATAAAGGCCAAACGCCTCAACATCACGCTTGATCGTCAAGTCATGAGCAACGCATCGCAGAGTGATGAGATAGTGCTCAATGCACTCGCCCAACAACTCAAACCATTCACCGGTGGACAACTGCCGGTGCAAATCACCCTGCACCAAGGCAGTGCCAATGGCGCGATTCAGTTAGGTGATGCGTGGCGAATTCATCCTACTGATGAGTTACTCCGACGCCTAAAACGACAATTTAGCAGTGAACAGGTTGAGTTGGTTTGGCGCTAAGCTACCAATACACATTCAGCATAAGTGCCTTATTGGCTGAGCATTGACACCTCTCGCCCCTCCCATGCATCACCGTTTAGTGATGGCCGGCCAAGGCTATTCCAGAGATTAGCTGCCTGGTCATAGGTGACAGCATTGATGGCGAAGACCGCCACTTCACGTTTAAGAGACTCAACATAAGCACTTTGCCCCACTAGGTCGACTAGCTGTTGGCTATTCATCATGCAGTCATATTGGCTTGCCATCTTGTCGATGACCTCTTCAAGGTCATATGTTTTAAGCAGTTCCACGGCGTTCTCTTTGAGTGCTATCTCTTTATTAGATTCTTGCTGGCTCTCATCAAGCACGATGTCAGGTTCATTTTTAGTCGTCTCGTTGCTACCGCTTTCTTCGATAAATTCCAGTGAGCCATCATGACCAACTGGCTCATCATTAGTCACTTCCAGAGTGCCTGAAGGGGCACTATTCTCATTGGCATTTGAATCAAATTCGATGACTTGTCTACGCCATTTTTCAACCGCTTCAATGCTGGTTTCAGAGGCTAGGTTTGGGTACTGCTGATTTAGATGGTCAAGGTAATCAATGGCCTCTTGTGCTATTTGTTTTAGAATTTCAGAACTTGCCATGAGTGCTCCGATTTAAGAAAAAAACGCCTATATAAACTCTATCTCGGCGATAGGTATTACATCTTTAGTCAATCACCGATCTTTTTTGGCATAATAGTAGGGAATCGGCATATACTTGCCTCCAATTTTTTAACCATAATCACTTAAAATACAGATGTACACAGTTACGAAAGATATCCATTTTTGTTACGGCCATCGTTTGGTCAACCATAAAGGCAAGTGCAGGAACCTGCATGGTCACAACGCTACTGCTGTGATTAAGTTAGAGTCTGACGTGCTGGACGATATGGGTATGGTGGTCGATTTTTCTGATATTGGTGACTACGTTAAGTCATGGATCAACGAACAGATCGACCATAAAATGCTGATGTTCAAAGATGATCCATTTCTACCAGCTGTGCAGCTGGCCGATGAGCCTGTTTTTATTATGGATTGTAATCCGACGGCAGAGAATATCGCCCGTTTGATCTTTGATTATGTTGAGCAGGGAGGTTTCCCTGTTGTAGAGGTGGCGCTGCACGAGACAGACAGCGCCTTGGCAAGCTACCGTAAAGGGTAAGAAGAGCGTTGATATTACAGAGCACCTCTATTAATCCTGGGTGAGACAGATTGAGATTCATAAGTGAGGGGGTATCCACTCCATTGGCCTTTTTCCACTCCAGACACTTTCATGCTCGCGTAGGGTCGCATTTATGCGACCAGCCGAACCTGCAAACATGCACATGAATGTGCACCTACTACCATATTAGGCCAATGGAGTGGATACCCCCTTTCATAGTTTTCAAGAGCAAGGCGCTAAGTGCTTGTAATAGTTGTTCTATTGCAAGCACTTAGCAACGCTGCCATTGGAAATTATGGGTTCAAGCTGCTCATCCATGAATTAATAGAGGTGCCCTACAATAAAACAGAGAGGGGGCTTAACGCCCCCTCAACTATTTGCCTTTAAGAGATGTCGTAACCACGTTCATCATGTAGCGCGATATCCAACCCTTCAATCTCCTCCTCTTCCGTAACTCTCAAGCCAACCAATTTATCGACCAGTTTCAGAATGGCCCATGTCATAACGGCGGAGAAAACAACGGTGCTGACAACGCCGATGAGCTGAATACCAAACTGTTCAGACATTGAACCCACGCCATCCGCAAAGCCAAAACCGCTGAAAACACCGAGTGAGGTGGCTGAAAGAACTCCGGCCATCAGGGTACCGATAATACCGCCAACCCCATGCACGGGGAAAACATCCAGTGAGTCATCAATTTTCAGTGTGCGCTTGAGATATTGAGTGGCAAAGAAGCAGACAACACCTGCGACAAGGCCAATAATCAATGCACCGCCAGGGCCGACAAAACCGGAGGCTGGCGTGATGGTGCCTAAGCCCGCGATGATACCGGTGGCGACGCCCAATGCACTCGGCTTGCCAAATTTTTTCCACTCAATGGCTCCCCAAGCAATGGCACCTGCCGAGGCGGAGATATGTGTGACGACGATAGCCATTGCAGCATCACCGTTGGCAGCCAGTGCACTACCGCCATTAAAACCAAACCAACCGACCCACAACATGCCAGCGCCCATCATCGTCATGGTCATATTGTGCGGTGGCATAGCCGTGGTGCCGAAACCACGACGAGGGCCAATGACAATGGCTGCAACCAGCGCACTGACACCGGCAGTAATGTGCACCACAATGCCGCCGGCAAAATCAAGTACGCCCATCTGGCCTAGCCAACCACCGCCCCATACCCAATGGGCAACAGGGGAGTAGACGGCAAGTAGCCAGATACCACTAAAGATGATCATGGCTGAGAACTTCATGCGTTCAGCAAAACCACCAATGATGAGCGCAGGGGTGATTACGGCAAAGGTCATCTGGAACATCATGAAGAGGATTTCAGGTATATCGCCTGAGAGTGCTTCACGGCTGACACCCGCCATCATCACTTTACTGAAGTCACCAATAAAGGCGTTGCCCTCACCAAATACGAGACTGTAACCCACCACTAGCCAAAGAATGGATGCCATACAGCCTATAGAGAAGCACTGCATGATAACGGAGAGCACATTTTTGGTGCGTACTAATCCGCCATAGAAGAGGGCGAGCCCCGGCAGTGTCATGAACAGTACCAGGGCTGTTGAGGTTAATATCCAGGCGGTGTTAGCCCCATTCAACGCCTCTTCTTGTGCCATAACAGCCGTGGGCAAAAACAATAGTGCTGATAGTGTGACACTATTTATCAATTTCATAGACCGCATCTAAACCTCTTCTCTATATTTATAGGTGGCAAGCAGATTGTGTTCTAACAAAACTACAAAAGTTTGCCTGTTACCTACAATAAACATGCCAAAATAGAAGTGGTTGATTTTGCACTAAAAAAGATCTCTTCTCTATTTTGGTGCAAGCATTGCGCACAAGCGTGGTGCGCATGATGCGCCATTGTTGTGCGTGGAGTGGGGCGGGTGAGTATCTCAGGTGCATACTAAGAAGGACGCAATATCAACGACCTTCTGTGCAGGTGTTCGTTTGCTGGGTTTTAGACTAAAACAACCCTATTTTTACCGCTAGTCTTAGCTGAGTAGAGTGCTTCATCTGCTTTAATAATCAGCCCATCCTTATCGCTATCATCTTGCGGGAAGGTGGCTAGTCCCATACTTACCGAGACAAACCCCAGTGGCTGAGTAGCGGCGTGAGCAAAGTGATGGCTATTGATTATTGAGACCAGTTTTTCGGCCACTTTTTTTGCATCATGCTTAGAGGTTTCAGGCAAGATGACAACAAACTCCTCACCACCATACCTACAGGGGATATCCACTTTGCGAATGGCTCCTTTAATAAGCTCTGATAGCTCTTTAAGCAGCGTGTCTCCTGCCGGGTGGCCATTGGTATCGTTGTAATTCTTGAAGTTATCAATATCCATAATGATGAAAGAGAGGTCATGCTCACACCGTTTGGCGCGCTCCACTTCAGTGTGCATGATCTCCAGAAAGAAGCGTTTGTTATAGAGGCCAGTCAGACCATCGGTAATGGCCATCTGTTTGGTCTTCTCAAACAATTGTGCATTTTCCATCGCAATGGCGAGGTGTTCTGCCACACTATGGAAGAGTTTTAGATCAGAAAACTGGAAACTCTTCGGGCGATCACGAAAAGCACAAATTAGCCCTAATACGGCGCCACGGCGTAGAAATGGAACGGCAAGCAGTGAGCCAATTTTTGGACTGAAAATATCCCCTGGAAGGATATTTCCACCATTATCAATATCCTCAACAATTTGGCTGACGCCGCTTGATGTAACTAAGGCGTAGATCCCCTTATGGATGTCTGGATCGGCGACTCTGATCTCTTCATCAGTGAAGCCAGTATGGGAGGCGATCTCTAGCTTGGTAAAGTGCTTATCGGGTAGCAGCACCATCATACGGCTAATATCCATATTTTTACTGATATCTTCAACAAGTTTGATCAGTAGTTGCTCAGTTTCAAAGCTGGCATTTAGGGTTTTACTGACATTGTAGAGTGCATAAATTTCAAGTAGTCGTTGGTCAAGTTCGGCCCGGGTATCTTCTAATGAAGAGGCCATCTTGTTAAAATCTTCCGCTAGTTGACCAATTTCATCACCACTATTAACGGCAGCCCGAACTGAAAAATCACCTTTTGCCATCGTATTAAAGACGACCACAATCTTCTGTAGATTGTTAGTGATAATCAACGAGAGCAGAATAACAATGACCACCATAAGAATTATAAAACGCGCCCCCCAGACAGCCGCCACATTTAAATTGTTCTCTCTGATCTGCTCATTAATTTTCTGTAGAGAGAACTGCATGCTGATGGCACCTAACACATCCCCCTCTTTGGCGTAGACATGACAGCCATCCTTCTCTGAACAGCTCTCTCTGCGTGCGGTATAGGGAATCAAAACACGCACATCATCATCGACAAAATGATAAATGGGTTTGCCGGTCTCAAGAACCTGATGATCAAGCTCATCTCTTGGCTCTTCACGTTTATCAATCAGGATAGGTTGCGAGGCCTCCTTAATTCGTTCACTGATCTCATCAATGGTGTAATCGAGCTCTTCGATCTCCTCTTGCATGGCCTCTTTTTTATCTTCATCAGTCACCCCTGCCAGATGGTTATTCAGTGAGTCCCTCTCATCGATTGCCCTATGCATAGTGGCAGCAAGTGGTGGTATGACATCTCTTTTATTGACCTCCATAAAAATGTCGTTGGTTCGCTGTGCCCGAATGACACGCACATTCTCTAAACCATGTAGTTCCTCCTGCATCGATTTAAAGAGAGCAAAGCGTATATCCATCTGCCCTTCACGCATTAAGGTGTTGAGTGAAACCCGTACATTTTCTGCGAAGAGAAAGGTCCACTCTTTGACTATATTGTGTGAAATTTTGGTGCTTTTTTGTGCATCCCAAATAACATCCATCACGGTCATTAATAATAGAATGACGGATAGTGCAGAGAGAAACTTAGTGCTAAGTTTCATGCGATTAAGCTTGGTAGGGGGCAGTGGCTGTCGGTTCATTGTTTTTATTTTATAAAAAGTAAAATGACTCTGAATGAGTCTAGATAGCATAAAATAATCATGACTTATTCAGCACGCCCTTAGAATGAGAACTGACTTCTGCCACGTTTTTTAGCGTGGTAGGTGTCCTGTTTTTTTAGACTGGCCTTCCAATCATATTTATATTTTGGATCAAGGCTCTCGTTATGAGGTGCATCTTCATGCCCATGGCAGGCTCTACATACACTCTCATCATCTTCACCGTAGAGCTGTCCTAAGGGTTCTGCTTGATTCTTTTTGAAGCCATATAAGTTCTCTTCATGCAGCGTTTTATACTCTCCACCAGGGCCATGACAACTCTCACAGCCTACGCCTGCCATCTCTGGCGTAGCTTCAATACTTTTAAATCCGCCTTTTTTTCTATAACCCGTTACGTGACACTTCATGCACTTTTTTTCATGAGTGTAATCTTTTTCTGGGTCGAGATCGGCCAACCTTTTAGCCACTTTACGCTTTCCAGGTTTCAGAATATTGAAGGCTTTACCATGAGCGCTTAGCTCCCATGATGCAAACTCAACCTTATGACAACTGGCGCATTTCACATTACCGATAAATTTTGGTTGTGCCATGACAGATTGAGATAACAGCAGCAGAAGAGAGATACACAAAACGGTGTTAAAAAGATGCCATCTATACATAAACTGACCCCAGAAATTATTGCTGTAAACAGCCCGAATCGACTTCACTTGCCTCTAATACTCTATATTTACGGCGTGTAAGAGCGCTTCTTGAGGAAACGGGCTGATTTACTGGCATTTATCCTGCTGAAAGTAGTGGAAATTGCTTACTGTTTAATGCCAATGCCACGGTCAAGTAGGTAGAGACTGAAAATAACCAGCGCCACAATAAAGCTGATGATGATGGTTAGAGCCGTGGCAATGTCAATATCTGAGATACCCAATACACCATAGCGAAAGGCGTTGATCATATAGAGTACCGGGTTGAAGAGTGAGAGCTGTTGCCAAAAGTCTGGCAGTAGTTTAATCGAATAAAAGATGCCGCCGAGATAGGTGAGTGGCGTCAATATGAAGGTGGGAATAATCGAGATATCATCAAAGGTCTTGGCGTAGACGGCATTGATAAAGCCACACAGTGCGAAGAGGATAGATGTGAGCACAAATACAGTGACCGTCAGCAGGTAACTGTGGATGGTGAAATCGGCAAAAAACTTCGCCACCAGGGTGACGATAATGCCCACCATCACACCACGTACGACACCGCCACTGACATATCCAGCCAAAATGACCCAGTTTGGCACCGGCGAGATCAGTAGCTCCTCAATATGGCGCTGATATTTACAGCTGAAAAATGAGGAGACTACGTTGCTATAGGAGTTGGTGATCACCGACATCAGGATCAAGCCAGGTACAATAAACTGGTTGTAGTCTAGCCCATCCATCTGACCAATACGGCCACCGATCAATTGACCAAAAATCAGGAAATAGAGTGCTGTCGTGATAGCAGGTGGTATCAGCGTCTGAATCCAGATACGGCTAAAACGGAGAATCTCCTTAGTCAGAATAGTTTGGTAGGCAATGGCATATCGTGGCATCGCCATCACGCCTCCCCGCTTTGCTGTATTAGCTCAACAAAGAGCTGCTCCAGACGGTTCTGTTTATTACGCATGCTGACCACCTCCAGCCCGCGGTTGGAGAGTGTGGTGAAGAGTGGATTGATCCCCTGTTCACGCGAAACCTCCACCTCAATGGTGCACTCATCTATTAATTTGACGGCGTAATCTCCCAGATTGGGGACTTCACTGACGGGCTCTTTTAGATCAAATAAAAAGACCTCACAATGGAGACGATTGAGTAGGCCGCTCATGGTGGTGTTCTCGATGATCTCACCTTGGTTGATAATCGCAATCTTACGACAGAGACTCTCCGCCTCCTCCAGATAGTGTGTGGTCAGAATGATAGTGGTACCGTTATCGTTGATTTCACGCAGAAAATCCCACATCGAATGGCGGTTTTCGATATCGACCCCGGCGGTGGGTTCATCCAGGATCAGCAGTTTTGGATGGTGCACTAATGCCCGTGCAATCATCATGCGCCGCTTCATACCGCCAGAGAGCATCCGTGCATTAACGCGGCGTTTATCCCACAATCCTGTCTTCTTCAGGTAGATCTCTGCACGTCGGAACGCCTCACGCCGTGGCACCCCCTGATAACCCGCCTGGTTGACCAGAATCTCCTCGACCGGCTCATATTGGTTGAAGTTAAACTCCTGAGGCACCAGTCCGATATAGCTCTTCACCGCTTCGGGGTCACTATCCAGATCATGGCCAAACACAGAGACCGTGCCGTCTGATTTGTTGATCAGTGATGCGATGATACCGATAGCGGTCGATTTACCCGCACCGTTAGGCCCCAACAGAGCAAAGAAGTCACCCTCTTCAACCTCAAGGTCGATCCCTTTCAGTGCCGTAAATCCGTTGCTATAGGATTTGTGTAGATTTTTTATAGAGAGTGCAGACATCGGTTTGATTCAAAAATGAAAGCGCCTATATTACTCTCTGCTACCTCTTGGGAAAAGTGAATCAGTCACTGAAAGTGCGCTGAAATGTTAGGGAAATAGATGTTGCGGGCTATCCACTTGACGTGAGTAACTGCTATATGTAGTGTTTTGGTGGATGAACACTGAGCGGAGGCCTAAAGCCAGTATTGACTACCCTCGCACATTCAATGAATTTGAAACTTTCTTTGTTGATGAATCAGCATGCCGAGACTATGTTACGAAAGTTCGCTGGTCCGATGGCTATATTTGCCCACGGTGTGGGTCAGATAGAACGCCATAGAAAACGGGTCGTGGAAACTTCCGCTGTCAGAGCTGCAATCGAGAGATGTCTATAACAGCAGGAACCTTATTTGAAAGAACCAAGTTTCCACTAAAAATATAGTTTCTGGCAATTTGGTTTGTAACCAGCCAAAAGAATGGAGCCAATGCATTGGGTTTGCAACGAGTTCTTGGTTTGGGAAGTTATCAGACAGCTTGGGGAAATTGATGGTTCGACCCACAGTAACGTCACCTACTTTGCCATCTGTCACCGTAACAAATTCAGGAATATGGCCCCTATTCGGCCTGATAATTGTGCCATAGAGAGGCTCACGAACTGCGACCAACGGGATGCCGTCCGAAAAGAGCGACCTGAATGATGCTGTTTAGCAAGGGTCTCGAATTCATGTCTCGGAACAAGTTTTAGTATTTGTGAGAAGATCGTATTACAATGAGCCATGGCCTGATTCTCTCTGTTGATTCAATAGGTTATCGATAAACATATTGTATCAATTACGGGTGGATCAGGTCTCCTTATTCAATCCGTTAACGGGACAGCAGTGCTATTGGATATGAAAGAGCCACCTTTCCCCGACAGCCAGCAGCGACCCGCTCAGGGGTAATTCTGGTAATCCAGATCATGGATACTATCTAGCAAATCCTCTGAGTCGTGAATCAGATTGTAGCGCTTGTAGATCGCACTACCACTAATGGCGCTTTTCAGAACCCAAGACCAGGCCGCAGCAGCTATCTCAGGTAGCTCGCCATCACCCTGCGAGACCCAGGTATTGAACTTATTGAGCTGCAGCAACAGGCCGTAGCAGTGATGAGTGTCCCACTCCAGTAAAGTGGTAAAATAGTCATTAATGTTTGGCACCTCGGCCCCCAACTGCTCACCGTAGATGCGATAATAGCTACGCGACTCAATGTAGCGGCGCGTCGTCTTTTCAAACACGTCACCCACCGACATGATGGCACCGGGTGTTGGTAAGCAGTTGAACGATCCCTCATGCACACCCGGCATGGTGATCAGCTTGCTGGCCGTCTCCACATCATCCACCCCAATTCTGTAGTGCCTGCAGTCGGCAGTGGTGAATGGTGTGGTCACATAAGGGGCCAGTTTCGGCTGGAAACTCATCTGACATTTGTCGAACAGCTTGAGATCCATATAAGTGGCGTTTTCCGACCACCCCTCAAGCACAGCCAGCACACGTGTTCGATCAAGCGGCGTCACTGCATGTTGCGGCGCGCCCTGCTTACGATCAATGCCGGCAATAATCTGTCCCGAGCTTTTTATGGTTTGCCACTTGTGTCGAGCCCGGTGCATTAGGCACTCTACGAAAGCAGCCCGCTCAAAACGCTTGTTGAAACAGGTATTGAACGCCTGCTGCGGTGCTGTCAACACCTGGCTGCCTAGCTCAGCATCAAGATCTCGTATGAAGCCATGTCTGAGCTTGATCTCCTCACGTAGCTGTGCGTACGCAAAACGTAGTCCATCACTGATTATGAGACGCTTGCCGTCGCGTCGGGTGTTTTTCGCCACCAGACCCATTTCAGGGTGATCTTCGTACCAACGTGCAGCACTGGGGTCACTGGTAGCAGTTGCACCAACGCCAAATAGGTGTCGCCAAGCCTCATCTATACTCCGAAGTTCACGGTTGAACTCGAACACCAGTTGTTGCGACCCGTAACTCACCCCGAGTAACCGCAAACCTCCACCACGAGCTGCAATCAACGCCTCTTCCAGCTCGTTGAGACCTCGGTTCTGCACTCCTTGTTCCCATGCGTCGAACTTGCTCTTCATCTCGTATCACTCGCGCCGCCCACATAACCAGCATAGAAACCGGTGCAACAGTCCGTAACGCTCGGGCGGACAGCACTCAGGATTGTCTAACTGGCAGCGTTCGATCTTGCGGCGCCGGCGCTGGTTTTCCAGTTCAGCTTGTTCGCTCTCCTTTTCCTTGATCTGTAGATCGTACTGCCGGTGCTGCTGAATGAAAGGCTCACACGCGTTGGAGTCGCCGAGTTCAGCTTCCACCACGATACCGTTGGTTGGAAGCACAACATCGACCTCTTTTGGTGGGTTGTTTTGAAGCGCTAGAAACGACTCAATCAACAATGCCAGTGCAGACCCTTCCTCAGCACGTGTATATGGAAATACTGCATAGTCGGCATAAAAGCCCAACGGGGTCGGTTCGATCACATCAGCCAGCGTGACATCATTACCACCGGGCAGCACCTGGTTGCTCGTTTCCAGAATAAGTTGCCCCGGATCCTTGGCCGCCCAGATAAGTTGAAAGTAATGCAGGTGATTTTGTTCTATGTGTCGCAGTAAACGCACCACTTCGGAGACTTCACGCATCCGATTCAAATGTTGCTCTTCGGGTTCTTCGCCCGGCGCTGGTCCATACACCAATTTGGCATAGGCGGCCCTGAGTGATGTGATCCGATTGGCAATGTAACGCTTAGCCCAATCACTTTCGAACAGGCTTCGAAATGCCTGAGGTGTATTTGGGTAGTCGCGTGCATAGATAGACAGAAAGTCATCGACCGCTTGGGTAAGCGCCCCCTCCTCATGACTTTCAAGCATGTTGGCCAGACTGTTGTTGTCCAGCAGAATGGCCGAAAACAGCCAGGAAGCGTGTTGCGCGATATAGAGTTTCAGTAGCGAGCGCTCAAAGTTTGGGCCAGGAGTGAGCGAATTGGGCGCATCGTAAACACTTTGAGTGCCCGACACGAGGCTGCTGACATATGACCTTAGTTCTACATCCCTGGGCCCGGTGGCAGCAAGCCCACGGCGCAACGACCAGTAGGCCAGCACTTCAGGCAACACCGTTAAGCCATTAAAGAAACTACGGTCCAGCAGGCCGCGGGCAAGTATATGGCTGTTAGTGTGGATCCATCGCAGTGTGTTCAGAAATGCATCGTACTCAAACGGTTCCACCAACAGTTCGCTGCGTTCAATCGGGTGCTCCTGCTTGACAAAAATACAGGGCCTCGCGGCGGGTGTGGCCAGGGCGGTTTTCACCCGGTAATTGCGCACCACCTCGTGGAAGTGGTAGCTCACCGGGTGACAACGATTGGTGTTGGTCAACTTGCGTGAGATCCGATCTTCACGTCCATATTCGCGGGTAGTAGAGATCGATGTCTTGCGCTGGTTGTGCAGTCGGGTACCGGTGCTTTGGGTCGCCTCGGTGATAGTCTGGCGCGAGTTCTTATCGATATGGACGGTCTGCTCACTCATCCCGCCCGGGTCAGCATTGACCTTCACCATATTGAAGATATTGACTGAACCCTTACCGCTGACGTACCAGTTCTTGGTTTTCTGCATCTCACGTGCGACTTCACGACTGTCCTTGAAGCTGTGATTCTCCTCGACATTGCGTTCCAGATCGGTGTTGATCTCGGCATCACGCCGATATACGTTGCGATCCCACGTGAGCACCTCAATGGTGGTCTCTTCGCCCGGTGCTAGCGGCAGGCTGTGCAGCAATTCACCCCGCGCATGCCCGAGCAAGTGCCACTCCTGACGATACAACACCTGACAACCGAGCAGATAGGGTTGTTCCAGCGGGCGATTGTTCAGTGGCTCATCGTTATCTTCGGTCTCCATTGGAGAGGGCCACAAATAGGTGTACGCAGCGAACTGCTCAATCAGGGGAACCACCGCAATCGAGGTTACCGGGGCCGGTGAGTTTTTGAGTTTAGCGCGTGTGGTCTCGGGGAGAAGGTCGATTTCTGTATAATCTGTTGGCCAGATTTGCACCCATTTTTCCTGTAGCATGTCGACTCCTTGGAAATATATGGCTTGTGACTTAATTTAAGAATAGGCTTCCTTTTCCCAACAATCTACCCCTCCTGCTTTTTGCCCCTATTTCCGCTTTCTGCACAACATAAGCTGACCCTGTGAATAGTGTCTTTTTTCTTGAGCAGCAAAGCTGCTTAGTATGCTTCCGAACTCGAATTATGACTGTTTTAGATGGGTTGTAATCCAACCTGAGTTAATCAGAACTTCCTTTGGAAAATAGATGTTAAATCACCACTCAACCTATCCATCAACGTTTAAACCGGCTTGGTGGTTGAACAATTGCCATCTGCAAACCCTATACCCCGCGCTACTGCGAAAATCTCCCCCTCTCACTCTCCTTAAACGAGAGCGTCTGACAACACCAGATAGTGACTTTATTGATATAGATTGGTGCAGTGACGGGGAGGGGCCGTTGGTTATCCTACTGCACGGTTTAACCGGTAGCTCCCAATCCTGTTACATCCTCGGCCTACAGCATCGCCTCCTAAAAGAGGGGGTGAGCAGCGTTGTGCTCAATTTTAGAGGGTGTAGCGGTGAACCCAACCGCTTGGCACGGGGCTACCACTCAGGTGAGACGGGGGATATCGACTTTCTCTACCGCACCCTGCGTCTACGTGAGCCAGAGAGGCCAATGGCTGCTATCGGCTTCTCACTGGGTGGCAATGTACTGCTGAAGTGGCTGGGTGAACAGGGTGACAATATCTCGCTCGATGCCGCGATTTCAGTCTCTGCACCACTTGTATTAGCCGATTGTGCAACCAAGCTTGATCAGGGTTTTTCAAAGCTATACCGGCGTAATCTGATTCATGATCTGGTCAACTACATTGAGGAGAAGGGGCATCATTTAGCGAGGGTAGGGCAGCACCAAGAGGCGAGAAAGATTCAGCAACTCGGTGATTTATCAGCGATAAAGTCATTTTGGCAATATGATGACCAGGTGGTTGCAAAGCTACATGGTTTTAAAGATGCCAAGCACTACTACCGCCTCTCAAGCTCCCGCCAATATCTACATAAGATTGTGATCCCTACCCTGATACTGCACGCCATTGATGACCCCTTTATGACGGAGTCAATTCTTCCCCGGCCAGATGAGCTATCAGCCACGCTCTTAGTTGAAGTGACTTCTGGTGGTGGGCATGTGGGTTTTATCAGTGGCAACAACCCTTTTAAACCGCACTATTGGTTGGAGCCACGAATCTCTGAATTTTTGCAGGGTACATTGTTAACTTGAGTGATGGGCTCACTCCTCTCGACACGCCTCCAACTGCTTCTTTGACTCCTCCAACCCCTGCTTCTCCAATAGATCCATATTGGTTTGTGGAATGCTCTCTACATCGGGGTGGGTAGCGCGAGCACGTTCGATGCTATCTTCGAGAATCAGGTGGAAGGTGGGGTGCAGTGAGCGGTTGGTGTAGTTGCGGGCATCATCCGCCGCCAGGTCGGCAAACTGGTAGTCGGGGTGGAAGCTGGCTATTTGGATGGTGCCATTCAGATTTAACTCTTCAAGCATCACATCGACTACATCGAGGAAGTCGTTGTAATCATTGAAATCAGCAAAGCAGTTTGGGGTGATGAAGAGGGTGGTTTCGATCTTGCTGTGGTCACCATCACGTAGCTTTATCAGCTCATCCATGAACATTTCAGCGACGGCCTCGGGGTCATTTGACTCACAAACGGCGTAGCGGATGAGATCTTTTTTATCGGGTTCATGACCAAACGGGCAGAAGTTGTGGCGTAGGATGATCTTTTTCAACCAACGTCGTGTCTGGCCTATCACCTTGGTTATGCTGCTACTGTTATTTGTCATCAATGATCTCCACTTTGTCGCCAATTGTAATGTCACCCGCTTGAATCACTTGGCAGCATACGCCGCCACGCCACTCAATAGCCATCGCTTCAAATAGGCCATCGCCCACCTCTCTCATGCGTTTGCAGGGATCGGTCTCTTGGGTGATGAGTAGTTTGAGTTGGCCAATCTGCACGATCTTCCCCGTTGTTCGGTGCAGATCGACCCCTTCAATATAGAGATTGGCCCGACGTGTCAGCCAGGGCAGCTCTTCGCCGACTGTTTGGCAGACCGCTTGCCAGCTTTCACGTGCCAGTAATGTCACCTGTCGCTTACCCGGTTGGCCACGAAAATCGTTGGCGATGCCATGAGTGGTGGTGACTGGGGTGTGCGCCAGCCGCTTCATTGGGCCGCGTGATTGCTCTTTGATCGCAATGCTCAGTAGATGGCCCATGTTATGTCTGTCGCCCATAGAGCGAGGCGTAGAGACCATTGTTGTCGATTAGCTCATCATGCCGCCCCTCTTCGACGATACGGCCATCTTCAAACACCAGTACACGATCGGCCTGTTTAACGGCGCTGAGACGATGGGCGATGATCAGGGTGGTACGGTCTTTGAGGAACGATTGCAGGGCATGGTGCAGGGCGCTTTCGGTTGAGGTGTCGAGTGCCGAGGTTGCCTCATCAAGAATCACCACTTTGGGGTCGGTAAGTACCATACGTGCAACGGCAAGACGTTGACGCTGGCCACCTGATAGTCGAATGCCATCTCGGCCAACTAACGTCTCCAGTTGTTGCTCTAAGGCTTGCACCGTCTCATCCAGTTGAGCAATCTCTAATGCTTGCCAGATCGCTTCATCACTCACATCTTTGCCGAGGGTGAGGTTCATACGTACGGTATCGTTCAACAGGGCAGGGTGTTGCAGTACGGTGGCCACATTGTCACGCACCACATCCATACCAATTTTGGTAACAGGGATATCATCAAAATAGATCTGCCCAGAATTGGGGCTATAGAGGCCGAGCAGCACCTGTACCAAGGTGGTTTTTCCGCCGCCACTGGCTCCCACCAGCGCGACCTTTTCACCCTTCGCAATTGTGAGTGAAACTTGATCTAACACCAGCGGTCCATCACCGTAGCTGAAACAGATCTGATCAAGGCGGATGGCATTGGTTTGCTGCCCATCAAATGGATTGACTTCATGGGGGTAGATCGGCTCAAGATCAATGCGCATCAGGTTGTTGATACGGCTCAGCGCGGCCCGTGCGCCATGATAGGAGTATTGTACGCCAAGCACCTCTTGTACCGGAGCCATCATGAACCAGAGGTAGGAGAAGACGGCGAGCATCTGACCGATGGTGAGATCGGAGTAGAGCACCATCAACATGCTGACGGCACGGAATAGATCGAAACCGAACAGGAAGATGATAAAAGAGAGCCGTCCGGCGGCATCACTCTTCCAGGTGAAGTTGGCGGAGTGGTGACGGATATTATCCGCCTTATTGATGATCCGGTTGATGTAGTGCTGTTCACGGTTGCTGGCGCGAATCTGTTGAATGGCATCCAGTGTCTCGGAGAGTGACTCTTGAAAGAGCTGGTAAGCGGAGTTTTCACGCCGTTTCAGCTCTTTGACCTTACGGCCGAAGAGGGTGGTGACATAGATCACCACGGGGTTGAGCAGCAGGATGAAGAGCCCCAGTTGCCAGTTCATCCAGATCAGCACCACGGCGGTGCCGATGATGCTCAACACTGCGACTAGGAATTTGCTGGTGGCGACGCCGACAAAGCTATCGACCGCATCCAAATCAGTCACCAGATGGGAGGCGACAGTGCCACTGCCGAGTGTTTCATACTCCGACATGGAGACGCGTTGTAGGCGCTGTAGCAAACCCCGACGAATGCGGTAGATCACATCCTTGGAGATGATGGTGAACTGGCGTGTCTGCCAGACGCTCAACAGCAGTGAGATGAGACGCAGCACCACCGTAAAAACGAGAATAACACCGATATAGAGAATGGGGGCTTGCCAGCTCTCAGGGAAGAGGCTGTTGACGATTTCAATGGTGATGCCGGGCTGATCAAGTAACACCTCATCGACCAATAGCGGGATTAATAGTGGAATGGGCACCGCAACCAGCGCACCAAAGAAGGCGATAATGTTCGCCTTAATCAGCTCACGGCGGTGGCAGGTGATCATATTGACCACCTCTTGCCAGCTATATTCTCTGTTGCGGAAGGTCTCGTTACTCATCAATTTTTGTTAGGTAGTGGTGAATCGCTCTATTGTACCGTGAAATGGCACTATGGTATTTTCCATATTCCTCAACCGACTAAATTTTATTGATGCGCACTTCACAATCAAAAATTCTACTCCCGCTACTGCTCTTATTGTTTGTCGCTCCCTGTGTATCGGCCAGTCTGTTATTAGAGGGAGATTTTACCCAAGGTGGCCTGCTGAACGGTCGTGTCACCCCAGGTGCCAAAGTAGCGTTGAATGGTGATGCTGTTCGTATCTCTGAGCAGGGCATCTTTCTCATCGGTTTTGGCCGGGATGAAGCGCTAATCAACCACCTCAAGGTGACAAACCCTGATGGCTCAGTCGAGCGGCGCAAGATTGAGCTGGTCAAACGGCAGTACGATATCCAACGTGTTGACGGCCTGCCACCCAGTAAAGTGACGCCACCAAAGCATAACTGGAAACGGATCAATGCAGAGGGTAAACAGGTCAAACAGGCGCGTATGCGCGATGATAAGCGCACCGATTTTCTCAATGGTTTCAAATGGCCCGCTATTGGGCGCATCAGCGGCGTATATGGGAGTCAACGGGTACTGAATGGCAAACCGCGTCGTCCCCATTTTGGTGTTGATGTGGCTGGCCCTGTCGGCACCCAGGTGGTGGCCCCGGCCGGTGGTCTAGTGACACTGGTACATAGTGATATGTTCTACTCGGGTGGCACCCTCATTGTTGACCATGGCCACGGCCTCTCCTCCTCATTTCTCCATCTCAGCAAAATCTTGGTCAAACAGGGTGATTGGGTCAAACAGGGTGAGCCAATCGCTGAAATCGGTGCCACGGGTCGAGTCTCTGGCCCGCACCTCGATTGGCGAATCAATCTCTTCAAAAAACGTCTCGATCCAGCATTGCTAGTTGGCCCTATGTCTAGCGAAGAAAAGCGACCATAATTTAAGTCGTCTCCAGTAAGAATATAAGCTACTATATTAACATAATCTAATATACGGACTTTAAGATGATGAAACGAACAGTTTTAGCAACACTTCTTAGCAGCCTCGTGTGGGTAGGCAGTGCCACGGCGATGGATTTGATGTCGGTCTATCGGCAGGCGCAACAGAGTGATCTGCTGCTACAAACATCGACTAGCCAACTTGATTCAGTGAGAGAGTCAAAGAATCAGTCGACAGCCACTCTACTGCCCAATATCTCACTGAATGGGCAGGCCAATATAGTCAATCGTGAGATTGTCGGTGGTTATGCGCCAAAGAGTACGGATGACTACAGTGACCAGAGTTTGACTCTCAACCTGCAACAGCCGCTCTATCATCGTGACTACTGGATTCAGTTGGAGCAGAGTGACCATGCGATCGCTAAGGCGGAGGCGGAGTTTCAATCGGCCCGTTTGGATCTGATGGTTAGAACCACTCAAGCCTACTTTGATGTGCTATCAGCCAGTGATGATCTGCGCGTCTCTAAGGCACAACTTGAAGCGACCCAGCGACAGCTCGATCAAGCCAAACAGCGCTTTGAGGTGGGCCTCATCGCCATCACTGATGTGCATGAAGCGCAAGCGACCTTTGATCGTGACCGTGCCGGTACCATCCAGGCTGAGAATGCGCAGGATAACGCCTGGGAGGCATTGCTGGAGATTTTAGGTGGTGGTCAGATCTCAGAGCTATCGGCGCTGGGTGTTGATATGCCGCTGAGCACCCCCAATCCTGCCAATGTTGAGGATTGGTCAACCATAGCTCAGCAACAGAACTTTGCCATTATTGCTGCGCGTAGTGCCACCAAACTGGCTCAAAACAGTATTGCACTACAACGAACAGGACACCATCCAACCGTTGATCTAGTGGGCTCCTACGGTCTCTCACGAACAGATAGTGACACCGGATCGGATATGGATATTGGCATGATCGGTATTCAACTGAGCCTGCCACTCTATGCAGGTGGCGGCACCACCTCTCGTGTGACTCAGGCGCAGATCGACTATAGGACGGCACAGAGCGGCCTGGATCGTCAGCGTCGTGCGGTAAAGCGTCAGGTGCGCAACGCTTACCGAGGTGTTCTCTCCTCCGTGAGCCAAGTAGAGGCGCTGAAAGCGGCCACCGTGTCAGCTAAGAGTGCGCTCACCTCTACGGAAGCGGGTTATGAGGTGGGGACACGTACGATTGTCGATGTGCTGAATATGCAACGAAACCTGTTTGACTCTCAGCGTAACTACTACCAGTCACGCTACACTTTCATCCTCAACAGCCTGCTGTTGAAACAGGCCGCTGGCACTCTGCTCAAAGAGGATCTAGAGCGGGTCAATGGTTGGTTGATGAAGTAACAATCTATTGATCAATACTCTTCTTAGCGAGGCGGGGTTTTCCCCGCCTTTTTTATGCGAGGCAAACTCACCAGCCTAATGTCTGTTCAGAGACCAGCTCAGCCAGCATTTCGATATGTATTTTTGAGGCGTTGAGGGCTGGGATGTAGCTGTAATTGCCCCCTCCGGCGTTGTGGAAGTATGCCTGATTCTCAATGGCAATCTCCTCCAACGTCTCCAAACAATCGGTGGGGAAACCGGGGCAGATAATATTAATTGATTGTGTGCCCTGTTGCCCCAACTCCTGCAACATGGTGTCTGTATAGGGTTTGATCCATGGCTTATTTCCCATGCGAGACTGGAAGCTAAAGAGCCACTCCGATGCATCTAAACCAAGTGCTCCAGCGACCGCTTCTGCGGTGGCACGACACTCTTCAGGATAGGGGTCACCACCATCGGCATAACTCTGGGGAATACCGTGAAAAGAGAGTAGTAGCTTGTCAGCTTTACCGTGTTGATCCCAGAAATTACGTATTGAACTGGCTAGCGCCTGAATATAGGCGGGGTAAGTAGGGTAGTGGCTGATAAAACGTAGGTCGGGTAGCCACCGCCAGCTGTGCAGCTCTTTGCTCACTGCATCAAAGGTTGAGGCACTGGTGGTTGCTGAGTATTGTGGATAGAGTGGTAGCACCAAGATACGGTTGCAGCCACCTTGGCGTAACTGCTCTAAACCATGGGTGATGGAGGGGTTGCCATAGCGCATGGCGAGAACCACTTGGTAGCGATCATTTGCCAGTTCATCTAACAGCGTTTGCAAGCCTGCTGACTGCTGTTTGGAGATAGTTAGTAGCGGTGAGCCATCCTCCTCCCATACCTCAGCATAGGCGGCAGCAGAGCGCTTAGGGCGGGTGCGCAGAATAATGCCATGCAGAATTAGCATCCAGAGTAACCTAGGGGTCTCAACGACACGAGGATCACTGAGAAATTCAGCCAGATAGCGGCGCACGGCAGATGTGGTGGGGGCATCTGGGGTGCCTAGGTTGGTCAGCAGTATGCCTATCTTGTTGCCCGCAACTATCTTCTGGTCTGAGTGGTCTTTATAGTTCATTAAGTGATCATTATTAAATAAGAGGGGGGATTCTTGCGTTTATTGCGAGAGGGTTCAAGCACTACGTGTTTAGTTTGGAGAGATGATGGCCTCGAATAAGAGCAAAGTGGGTATCAGTGGCTGTCTGCTGGGTGAGAAGGTTCGCTATGATGGTACCGCTAAATATCAACCACTGATTGTAGAGATACTTGCTGCTCGATTTGAACTGATTCCGCTCTGCCCTGAGGTGGGTATAGGTCTCTCTACCCCTAGACCCCCCATTCAGTGTGTGATGGTCGATGGTCATCAACGCCTACTGAGAGTTGATGACCCCTCTTTTGATCTAACAGAGAGAATGCAGCAGTTTGCACGGCAGTCTGTTGAAGAGATATCTACTTTTAGTGGTTTTATCTTTAAGACACGTTCGCCCAGTTGTGGCTTAACTGGGGTTAAGTTGTTTAGTGAGAATGGCCATTTTCTAGCCTATGGAGAGGGGGCATTTGCTCGCGTGGTTCACAAACAGCTCCCTAAGCTACCGCTGGTCGAGGAGTCTGATTTAACCAATCGTCAACAGATTAAAGCATTTGCTGAACGGGTTGAGAGTTATAGGGGCGACTCAACAGCAGGCTGAGTTACTATTGCTCATCTTTTTTTGAGCGTTTTCTATTAGCAAAAGCGGTCACTGCTATTGCACCAAATGTGGCGTAGTAGATCGCTTCATCACGTGGTAACCCTAACAGTAATGCGCTATAGCCACCCATCATGGCACCCAGCCCACCAAAAGCAACGCCGCGCATGAAACGGCAAAAGCCGCAGTTTTTTAGATCTCTTCGTTTCATCGTGCCAGGGCTTTAAGGCGTTCCAAGTAGGCGACATCATCGGGTAAACGGTGGCCACGTTGCGCCTCCCACAACTCCTGACCAAGACACTCCATCATTTGATGTTCCACCTCATGTGGATCGCCAGTCCGTGTGATCATCTGCTGATAGAGCATCGCAATACCGGGTGGGCGATTCGTTGAGATCTGCTCATGTAGACCCACGTGCATGCCCATGTGCAGGAAGGGGTTGGTTTGTCCCCCTTCAGGCGGAAAGTCAGCATTCAGAGCTTTCTTTGGTTGATTGAGCAGCTTGTGGTACTCCGGATGCAGCAAGATGATATTGACAATAATCTTGTCTAGATCCTCCATCTGCTGCTTAGCATTGTGTTTTTTCCAGGCATCAAGGTAGACCTGTCGTAGTTTGGTACGGTCGTTACTGAACATATTATTAAACGTAGCGTGAGCGTGGATGGGTTGAAATGAGATAGTTAAGAGAAGTATACAGCTAATAAGAAGAGAGGCCATCAAGCCTGTTGCTTGCGCTCGTCAATTGTCCACAAATGGGGCTGAAGTAGGGGGCGAGATGGGTGAGTGTAAGATGATGATTTCTACGCTAAGCCTGATTTTGAAGTCAGGCTTAGCAGAGTTTGTTACGCCTCCTCATAGAGAAACTCATGGAGCTTGGCGGCAAGTTCCAATGGTTCAAACTTTGCTACGTAGGCATCTGCACCCACACCTTTTCCTAATTCCATATTGGCATCAGCAGAGAGAGAGGAGTGCATAATGACGGGTATGCCCTGGAAGCGTTCATCATCTTTTACTTTTTTTGTTAATACATAACCATCCATCTCAGGCATCTCAACATCGGTTAGAATGAGAGAGATGCTATCTTTAACCTTTTGGCCAGTAGCTTCGGCTCGGTTGGCAATTTCACGTAGTTTATCCCAAGCCTCTGCACCATTGATGCAGCTAATATATTTTACCCCTAAGTGATCAAGTGTTCGAGTGATCTGACCACGGGCGATGCTTGAGTCATCAGCAAACAGGATGGTGATATCTTTATTATTAAACTGCTGGATGCCGCTAAACTCCTCTTCAGTCTCGCCAAACCCTGATGTTTTAGCCAACACCATCTCAACATCCATAATCATCACAAGACGTTTATCTTTAAGCTCCGTTACTGCGGTCACAAGGCCACCATGTTGTTGCGCCATCATAGCGGGCGGAACCTTTACATCATCCCATGCAAGACGCTCAATGGTATCGACAGCATGAACCAGAAAACCCTGCACATGTTTGTTGTATTCGGTAATGATCAGGATGGTTGGCTCTTCTTCGGTCTGAACACCACAAAACTGGGGTAAATTGATGACGGGAACCATATTTCCACGAAGGCTCACCATACCTTCAACAGCGGGTGGCATATCTGGTGGACGAGTGATGTCAGGTACAATCATAACCTCTCGGACTTTGAATACGTTGATACCAAAAGTCTCCACCCGACCTGTATTTATGTCCTTTCCAAGGCTGAAAAGTAAAACCTCAAGCCGATTTGTACCCGCCAAGCGAGTACGATCATCAACAGATTGAATAAAGTTTGTCATCAGTTAGCCCTGTGTGGTGGCAGTTATTGCTGCATTCCTAATTGCTATAATGGGGTTAGCGGATAAACCCTAAAAAGCTTTAGGAAATTTTTTCTTTAAGAATGCTCTCAATAAGTTTAGTTGCATTTCGGCGTCTGTGGATGAGTTTAGGCGGTTTGGAGGGGTAATCAGTTTTCAAATGAGCCGCACATATTCAATGTGCAGCTGGACTTTTTGGTCTGAACTAATCATACCTTTACTTTATGGAGGGCATTGGCTCTTGTCATGCCACAACTTTCTCCTACAATCCATCCTCTTTACCGATCATCTATAAAGAAGTGTAAGGAAAATTGCACAAAGCAATCGCTGACCATTTCATGGATTTAAATGCAGAGCTACATTCTTGAAGTGGAGAGGTGTAAGAGCCACACCATTTATGAAATTAATTATTGTCTCCACTATGGGTTTAGTAAATATATAACGATCTTGACTAAGTTGCGCAAATTAAAACAGAGGTTATCGACTAAATTTTATATATAATTTGCTTTTGGGGTAGTCAATAGGAATATATTAAGCAATAATTAGATTCAGCCTTTAAGCGTGGTGATTTATTAATCACTAGAATTCATTTTTTTAACATTAAATATTGCGAGAAAGAGACCTATGAGACAGAAAGAGATAAAGAGCCTGAGGGCACGTTTGGCCCGTCTGGAAGCGTCTGAAGAGAAAGATGTATTGCAGAAAGAGCAGCTTGCCACAGCTTACAGCGCTCTTCAGGCTAACCTGAAAGATGCCGGCATGCCTCTTAGTGCCTTTATTACTGCATACTATAAAGAGGTTAAAAAAGTTATCCTTCGTGTTGAGGCTCAAAACCCAGGTTTGGCTCAGCAGGTTGCATCAAAAACCCCAGTTAAAAAAGGGGCTAAGAAGCGCAAAACTAAGAAAGCTAAGGTATCTGCTATTAAGATCCCAGCTGGCACTTACAGCAATGTTCCCGCTGATCCGCAACGTGTTTTTGAAGTTAAAGAGAAAGGACCTCGGCCTAAAATTCTTAAGGCATATGCTGAAGAGGTTGGGCAGGATGCCTTCTTGGAGCAGTGCCGAATCAGTTAAGGGGCCTCACTTATTCAGAGTCTCCTTAACCACAACAAGGGCCCTCTAACCGCTCTTTTGACTGGTTAATTGGCACCTAAAAAAATGCCCTCTTTCCTATAACTTAGGAGGAGGGCATTTTTGATTTACGAGGAAATTCTATATCTCTCTCACAAAGCCAGGAAGTTAATTCTCTTTTTAGCTATGGCGCCAGTTTAATAAAGCCTGATACCGCCTGCATTATGCTTATAGTTCAAACCGATAGAAAGCTGAGCAATGGTATTTGATTTGATTTTTGTAGATGAAGTTTTAGGATGATAGCTAACCTGAACAATCGACTTGCCTGCTCCTTTTAAAAAAGACTCGACTTCAACGTTATGAGGTTGCTTCCCCCAGTCCTCTCCAATAACAAAAATATCGACATCTAACTCTTTACATGCAGAGGCATATTCCAGCTCATGGTAGGGGCGAACGATATCAACACACCGTAAAGCTCTTAGCATTTCCATTCTCTGCTCTAGAGGAATGACAGGGGGCCTTGATTTGTAACTTGCAACGACCTCATCTGAAGCAACTCCAACAGCAACCGTATCTCCTAATGTTTTACAATGTTGGAGTAACGCCAAATGCCCAACATGAAGTAAATCCCAAGTTCCTACGGTATATACGAGCATTGCTAAGTTCTCACTCTAGAATAAACAGAGCATGTTACCATGTATCCCCCCCCCCCTCCTCCTCTCCATAAACCTACCTGGATATTTGAAAGTAAACTATGACCGTCGAATCCTCTGAAACTCAAGAGCCACAACCCAACTCTATCCTCTCTTACGCTAAAGATCTGCCTAACATTTGCTCCTTAGCTGGACTAGGCTGCACCCTTCTTGCTATCTACTTCAGCATATCCGGGCTTTACGCCGCAGCAATGATTGGCATGATCTGGGCGGTTGCCTTTGACTGGGCAGATGGCCTCATTGCTCGCAGAATGAAAGGACGTACAGGTAATGACCGCATTTTTGGGGGACAACTTGATCTATTAATTGATATTGTTAGTTATGGCGTCGCTCCTGCCATTCTGCTAATGAGTTATGGCCATTATGAGCTTATCTATCTACCGGGTGCATTTTTAATGCTTGCTGCCAGCGCGCTACGACTGAGTTATTTCAGTACTTTTGGCCTTGCTGATGGAGCAAAATATACGGGGCTCGCACTTGACAACAACAGCATAATAATTGTTTTTATATTCTTGTTTGAAGGCATGTTTAGCCATGGCGTGTTTTCTCTCATTCTTTATGCAAGCGGGGTAGG
>JAKITT010000146.1 GCA_021647945.1 Candidatus Polarisedimenticolaceae bacterium | reverse complement strand
CACCCGAGGCATTGGCGACCGCCTGTAGGTTATCGAAGACGCGGCGGATCTGTACTTCGATATTGCCCTCTACCAACTCCATGCTCTCTGGAACCAGTGGGATCTGTCCTGACATGTAGACTGTATTGCCACATTTAACCGCCTGGGAGTAGGTGCCGATCGCCTGTGGTGCTCGGTCGGTGCGGATGATTTCTCGACTCATTATTGTCTCCTTTTATGAAAAATTCTTGCTTCGGCTCACCGTGATAACAGAGGGAAGCTTATAGAGGTGGCGCATGATTCTGGCTAAGTGCACCCGGTCTTGCACAGAGACAACAAAGGTGAGAATGGAGGAGAGGCCATCACGATCTGAGGAGCCAACATTTTCGATATTGGAACCGAAGGTGGAGATCTCGCTTGCCACCATCGCCAATACACCCCGGCGATTATCAACGGTGACCTGGATCTCGGTAGAGAACTCCGCTTCCATCTCAGCCTGCCACTCGACCTCAATCCAGTTGGAGCCCTGTCGTCGGTAGTCGCCCAGGTTGCGGCACCCCTGGCGGTGTACAACAATCCCCTTGCCCGGTGTAAATATACCGGTAATGGCATCCCCCGGAATGGGGCGGCAACACTTGGCGTAGTTGACCACCATGCCCTCTGTACCACGGATGGTTAGTTTGGCTTGGCTGACCTCACTCTCCTCGTTACCCTCTTCAGATGGATTATGGCCGCTGACGAGGCGTCGGGCGACCAGTAGCGACATACGATTGCCCAGAGCGATCTGCTCCAGCAGCTTATCGTAATTCTCCAGTCGGTAATCACTGAGTAGCATGGGCAGGTTGGCTTCAATGGCCTGTGGAGAGCTGCCAAGTGCAATTAACTCCTTCTCCAGCAACCGCCCACCGAGTGTGACCGCCTCTTTATTTTTCAGGTTCTTCAAGAAACCACGAATATTGGCGCGTGCCCGGCTGGTCACCACATAGTTGAGCCATACGGGGCTTGGGCTGCCGCCTGGCGCGCCAATGATCTCTACCGTTTGACCGTTGAGGAGCTGGGTGCGCAGTGGCACTAGGTGGCGATCAACACGCGCAGCCACGCAGTTATTGCCCACATCGGTATGCACAGCATAGGCAAAATCAACCACTGTGGCACCGCGAGGCAGCACTAGAATTTCACCCAGCGGGGTAAATACATAGACCTCATCGGGGAAGAGGTCGACCTTGACGTGCTCCAGAAACTCAATGGAGTCACCGACGCCTTGCTGTAGTTCTAATAGGTTGCGCAGCCACTCGGAGGCGCTATTTTCTGGACCAACATCACTCTCACCAGCGGTCTTATACATCCAGTGTGCAGCGATGCCCGACTCAGCCATGCGCTCCATCGGCTGGGTGCGAATCTGAATCTCAATGGGGATGCTCTGTGGGCCAAATAACACGGTGTGCAGTGATTGGTAACCATTCGCTTTGGGGATGGCAATATAATCTTTAAAACGTCCCGGCACCGGTTTATAGAGGTTATGTACAGCGCCGAGCACGCGATAACAGGTGTCGGTTGAATCGACAATAATGCGGAAGGCAAAGACATCGACCAAATCGTTGAAAGAGACGCTCTTCTGCTGCATTTTGCGGTAGATACTGTAGAGATGCTTCTGCCGCCCGGCTACTTCACCATCTAACCCCTCTTGCCGCAGGCGTCGGCTCAGCGCTGTCTCAACCGTTTCGACCAGCTCAGTATGCTGCCCACGGCCCACATGTACGGCCTGCTTTAATGCGCGATAACGCATCGGCCAATAGGCGGAAAAGCCAAGCTCTTCCAGTTCCAGGCGTAGATTATTGATGCCAAGACGGTTGGCAATGGGGGCGTAGATATCCAGCGTCTCACGGGCGATTCGGCGACACTTCTCGGGTCGCATCACCCCCAGAGTACGCATGTTGTGTAGTCGGTCGGCCAGTTTGATCAGGATGACGCGGATATCTTTGGTCATCGCAAGCAGCATTTTGCGAAAGCTGGCGGCCTGCGCCTCGGCCTTGGATTTGAAATCTATTTGAGTGAGTTTGCTGACGCCATCAACCAGATCGACGATGTCTTGATCAAACTGTTCGATCAGCTGCTCTTTGGTCGTGGCTGTATCTTCGATAACATCGTGCAGCAGCGCCGCCATCAGACACTTATGGTCCATGCGCATTTGGGAGAGGATGTGTGCCACCGCAAGTGGGTGAAAGATATAGGCCTCACCGCTCCGGCGGCGCTGTCCTTCGTGCGCCTTGGCACCCACTTGATAGGCGCGGTAGACCTCGCGGATCTGCTCTGGTTTTAGATAGGATTCAAGCTGATTGCAGAGATCGCTGATTTGGAAATGGGGTTTCCCTAGTTCCTGATTAAGTGGGGAACCGCTATCCACTATCCGATTCTGCATTAAACCCTCCGCCAATGTATGTGATTGCAGAGGCCAAGGGGCCTCCCTCAACAGATTCTGCGGCCATATGGGTTTAATATGCAAGCCTCAAAAGAGAATATTAGAGGCGGCCAGAAAGGCATCTTATCTAATTCAGAGAATGGCTGGGTGATAGGCTACTTAGGTGCTCTCTTAATGCTCTTTATTAACATCGCCAAATAACGGCTAAACAGCGTAAAGAGGACAAAAAAAGGGGCCGCCTTCACAGGCAAGCCCCTCTTCTTGAATTAGTCGATGCAGTGCGTAGCTTTAGCGCTGTTCTGGCGGCTGACCAGTGACTGTATCCAAACTAAATGGCAGCTCTTCAAAAACCAACTCCTCTTCAGCCAACTCCTCTTTAGGTGCCACAGTTGAATCATCAACCAGTCCTTCAGCGATTTCGCGCAGTGCAACCACCGTTACCTTGTCATTCTCCCAAGGGATGAGTGGTTCCATGCCGTTTGATAGCTGACGCGCACGTTTGGTGGCAAGAAGAACCAAATCAAAACGGTTGTCTACATGTTGTAAACAATCTTCAACGGTAACACGGGCCATGGGTTGCTCCAGATGGGCTTGAACGGACGCGAAACTATACAGCAAAGTGAGTCGTGTCGCTACGTCTTATCGAAGAGTCAAGCAAGGTGGAATATTTACAGAATAGTTTCACGGTTGCTCTATATTGTAAGGGTAGGGCGTTTTGTTAACTGACTTATGTTGGTTGAGCTGTTTGAGAATTATCCTTTTAAGATCACACTCTGTTAGCCGATAGTCTGTTTGTTCCTGCAATTTATTGTGTTTGAGGGGCTATAGGGATATCTCATCTGCTAGATGCCGACTCAAATAGTGCTCGCTCACTATGGACTCTAACAAAAGTGAAGGATCATGAAATTAAAAATTGAACCCATAAACAAAGAGCTGTTTTTGGCTGATAATGAAATCATTGTCTCAAAAACAGATGCTCAGGGTCGTCTGACCTATAGCAACGAAACCTTCATTGCCATCTCTGGCTTCCAAGAGCAAGAACTGCTTGGTCAACAGCACAACATAGTCCGACATCCCGATATGCCGAGAGGTGTCTTTAATCTCCTATGGGAGCGGATTAAAGATGGCAAAGAGTTTAATGGCTATATAAAAAATATTCGAAAGGATGGCGCATTCTATTGGGTATTTGCCAATGTCACTCCCAGCTATGGTTGTGAGGGGCAATTGATGGGTTATTACTCCGTTCGGCGAAAGCCGAGTCAGGAGGCTTTAAGTCTCATAAAGCCACTTTATGAGAAAATGCGAGTGGCAGAACAGCAGTCGGGTGGTAAGGAGGCCATATCGGCATCAACGGCGATATTAAATAACATGCTAACTGAAAAAGGAGTCAGTTATGATGAATTTGTTTGCGCGCTTTAATATAAGATTTCTACTTCTTATCTCCCTTCTCTCTAGCGTGCTATTGATCGCCTACGCGAGCTGGCGTATCGGTCTTGACCCTATTCTACTTGCTGTAGGTTTGGTCGCATTAGGTGCGATGGTGTCCGCTTATATACTATTTCAGCAGAACCTGCGATTTGAGGATCAGATTGTGACCTTGTGTCAGCAGATGGCGCTAGGAGAGTTGAATGAGAGGCTCACGCTCATTCCTCCGTCACTCAGTGCGGCAAAAATTGCACATGCGGTCAATGATGCGTTGGATCAAGTGGAAGTCTATATGCGTGAAACTTCAACGCTGATCAAATATCACAACAAGCAGCAATTTTATCGCCCCGCTTTTGATGCAGGAATTTATGGCTGTTTTGGAGCGGGCTTGAAGCAACTCCAAGCCTCCCTTGCTGAAATTGAAGAGGGGTATTGGTGTACCACACGGAGCGACATGCAGGCTAAAGTGGCTGAGACAAAAACATCTGGGTTATTGGATAACTTGCAGGCAGTGCAGAAAGATCTGATGTTCATTACGGGAGAGATGTCAGATATTGAGCAGCGTTCAGGTGAGGCTGCAATGAATGCACAAAAAAACAAACTGGCCGTGCGGAAGGTGATGGAGAATGGTCAACAAGTTGCGGCAAAGGTTGCTGATCTGCGTGGTTCATCGAATGAGCTGAATAGAAGCAGTGAAGAGATCTCCCAGGTTGTGGGCTTAATTGCCAGTATTGCTGAGCAGACCAATTTGTTAGCGCTCAACGCTGCTATTGAGGCGGCGCGTGCGGGTGAGCAGGGGCGTGGTTTTGCAGTGGTTGCTGACGAGGTGCGTGCGTTAGCAGAAAATACCAAGCATGCAACGGCTAAAATTGAAGAGATTATTAAACAGGTAGTAAAAGCGAGCCGTAAGATTGCTAGCAACTCAGAAGAGATTGATAGTCTAAGTAGCATCAGCAGTGCATTAGTGAATGAGTTTGAGGCCTCATTCAGTACCTTTGCAGATGTTGCAAAACACACCTATCGGTGGGTTGCACACGCAGGTATGGTGACCAGCGTATCGCTCACTAAGGTTGACCATCTGCTCTATATGCAGCGTGCCTATAGAGCGTTAGAGACCGGTATTGACTCCCCAGAAGGTAAGGCGGTGATGGTAGATGAGAAAAACTGCCGTTTCGGTAAATGGTTGCTTTTGGACGAAGGGGGTAAGCGATATGGTCATCTGCCCAGTTTTTCTGCTATTGATGAGCCTCACTACATAGTTCACCACTCAGTCCATCATGCAGTGCATCTAGCTGCTCAAGCGTGGCAACAGGATGTCACACTACAGCGTGAGATTGTTACAACCATGCATCAGGCAGAAGAGGGGAGCCAGAGATTAATGGAGACAATGGCCGCTTTAATTGAAGAAAAAGTAAAATATGAGTTGCCTGGAGATGATAATACGCAAGGATAGACCGCTCTTCTTTAGATGATTGTTGAGATGTGAATGGGCCTGTGCAGCCGTGAGACCTCACCTAAACGATAGTCAATTCATGAGTTGATAGATACTGCGTGGGCACAAACAACGTGCCCATCCTACTTGGCTCCAATATCACCCCTTATTGAGTGGTCGATCTAGTACAGCTTTATACATGAAGGATAAAGCGTTAAGTGCTTGATTCTGTGTGCTAGGTGCAACGAGGGTGTAGAAAAATCCTTGCCCATATAATTATTCTTAATTTTGGACAGAAAACACGTCAAAAAATATCGCGCTCTCACGTCGATTCTGGCTCTGTTTATGTCGACCAAAATGATTTCATGCAATCTCCGCATGATAAAAAATATCGCTGGAGGTTTTTCTACAGGTTCAACGTTCAGGTTAACAGCCAAGTGGGTCAGAAATGCCGCAACCTCCTTTTCACCCCTCTCATTCGGACGTGCTTTATTGTGAAATAGGATGAAGCGTTTAGCCCAATCTATATAGGTTTTTTCAGTTTGAATACTGTAATGCCGAAGTCGTATAGCATTACGAATGGTATTGAGAAATGGGGAAGCTTGTGCTGATGTCATGACCATCTCCTTGAATTGATAGCAAATCGCTCCATGCGATTTGAAAATGAATGTTATCAATCAATCTGATGTATTTCTACGAGCCATATGATAAGTTGTGGTGATAATGATGAATATTGGTGCTTACGCCAGGAGGGTGTAGTGTGTTGTTTTTATA
>JAKITT010000145.1 GCA_021647945.1 Candidatus Polarisedimenticolaceae bacterium | reverse complement strand
GAAGCCGACAACGATGGGAGCAGCAACAGCCAGTATCCCAGGCAGAATCATCTTCTTCAACGCGGCGGTGGTGGCGATATCAATACAGCGAGCGGTATCGGGTTCTGCGGTGCCTTCGAGTAGCCCCTCAATCTCGCGGAACTGACGCCGTATCTCTTTGATCATGTCGAATGCAGCGTCGCCCACCGCCGTCATGGTGATCGAGGCGATCAAAAAGGGCAGGATGCCGCCGAGGAACATGCCGCTCAATACAATGGGGTCATTCAACTCCAGTCGAAAACCAGGGATACCCGCCGAGATGGTCTCGATATAGGCACTGATAATAGCCAACGCAGCCAACGCAGCGGCACCGATGGCAAACCCTTTGCCGATGGCGGCGGTGGTATTGCCCAGCTCATCCAGCGAATCGGTGATATCACGGGTCTCTTTGCCCAGACCACTCATTTCAGCGATACCGCCTGCGTTATCGGCCACCGGCCCATAGGCATCAATCGCCATGGTGATACCCACCGTCGCCAACATGCCCACTGCGGCGATACCGACACCATAGAGACCGACCAGCGCGGTGGAGGTGTAGATGATGGCGGCGAGGGTGATCAGCGGTACCGTGACCGACTGCATACCCACCGCCAAACCGGCAATCATCACCGTGGCGGGGCCGGTCTCACCCGCTTTGGCAATGCGCTGTACTGGCTTGCCAGCGGTGTAGTACTCAGTGACCAGACCGATAATCATGCCGCCGACAACGCCACAGAGCACGGCTCCCCAGATCTTAATCGACAAGCCGCTGAGCATAATCACGAAGAGTGCAGCGATGATGAAGATACCCGCCGCCCCCATGGTGCCGATGCGCAGCGCCACTTCAGGTGATTTGGCGGAGTATTTTTTGACCAGTGCAATACCGCCGATAGAGCAGAGCAGCCCTACCGAGGAGAGTGCCAACGGCAGAAACATTAGCGCCTCTCGCTCACCCAATGGGTCGATAATGTCGGCCGCCATGGTTGAGGCCATCGCAATGGTAGCGATCATCGCACCGCAGTAGGACTCGAAGATATCGGAACCCATACCGGCCACATCACCAACATTGTCACCCACATTATCGGCAATCACACCGGGGTTGCGTGGATCATCTTCTGGAATACCCACTTCGAGCTTACCCACCAAATCAGCACCAATATCGGCACTCTTGGTGAAGATACCGCCACCGACACGTGAGAAGAGAGCCACGGTAGATGCCCCCATACCAAAACCGTGGATAACATGCGCGGTCTCTGGATCACCACCGAAGAAGAGGTAGAGCGTACCCAGACCAAGCAGGCCGAGTGAGGCGACCGCCAAGCCCATAATCGAACCACCAAAGAAGGCGACGCTGAGTGCGGCGGCGGCCCCCTCTGTATGTGCTGCGGTGGTGGTTCGCACATTGGCGCGGGTGGCGGTAGACATACCGATATAACCTGCCCCCGCCGAAGTGAGCGCGCCGACGATAAAGGCAAATGCGGTTTGATAACCGAGAAAAACCCACAAAAACAGGACCAACACAGCGGAGAAGATAGCCAGCATCTTATACTCACGGGCCATGAAGACCATCGCCCCCTGGTGAATCGCCTCGCCAATCTTGGCGACCTTATCTTCACCCTCCGGGTAGCGCAGAACCAACTTGTAGAGATAGCTGGCAGCAAACAATCCGGCCACACCAAAAAGAAGCGGAATAATGGCACTTAGACTCATAATTTTCTCCGGCTTTTGATCACTATTATTTTGATAACAACCCTTACTTTAGTACACCTTTTCTTCCTAGCTAGCAAGCCATTACGGCATAGAACCATTGAATTCCTTGTAAAATACCCCCCTACTCCTGTATCTTACGCGGCCCAAGGAATCTGTCGGTTTTAGCTAAACTAAGCAGGTCATTGATACAACGCACCACCCAAAAAATTCAAACTATCCAAGGAAACCATTATGAATTTGGACAGAGTTAGCTCCGGCAAAAACCTACCCGACGAGATCAATGTCATCATTGAGATCCCTGCCTACTCCGACCCAGTCAAATATGAGTTGGATAAAGATACCGGCGCCATGTTCGTTGATCGTTTCATGAATACCGCCATGCACTACCCGTGCAACTACGGTTATGTGCCACACACCCTTTCAGATGATGGCGACCCCGTTGACGTACTGGTTGTCACCCCTTACCCACTGATTCCTGGTTCAGTCATCAGCTGCCGCCCAATCGGCGTACTACTGATGACCGATGAGTCAGGTGAAGATGCCAAAATTTTGGCTATTCCTGTCGACAAGCTGTGTCGCCGTTACCGCAAAATCAAGAGCTACGACGAGATGCCTGAAGATCTGCTTGAGCGCATCTCTCACTTCTTCGAGCACTACAAAGATCTCGACGAAGGTAAATGGGTTAAATTGGAGGGTTGGGCCGATCTTGAAACCGCCAAGAAAGAGATCTTGCACAGCGTAGAGAACTACAACAACGCCCCTGAGAAGCCAAAATTCTAAGGAGAGTGGCTTCGTGGAGCGGTGCTCTACGAGGCCGGCCCATAACTTATGAATGATAAACTGACCCACTTTAACGCCGCTGGCGAAGCACACATGGTGGATGTGGGTGATAAAGCCTCCACTAAACGTATCGCTGTGACCGAAGGGTACATCAGCATGTTGCCAGAGACGCTGACCCTGATTCATAACGGTGAGCATAGGAAGGGCGACGTACTGGGCATCGCCCGTGTGGCCGCCATCATGGGGGCAAAAAAGACCGCCGATCTCGTCCCCCTCTGCCACCCACTGGCCATCACTAAAGTGAGTGTCGATTTCACCATTGATAGTGAGAACAACCGTATTCACTGTCGCAGCCAAGTTGAGTGCAATGGTCAAACGGGCGTTGAGATGGAGGCACTCTGTGCCACCCAAATTGGCCTACTCACCATCTACGATATGTGCAAAGCAGTTGACCGTGGCATGGTGATCGAACAGGTTAAGTTATTGGAAAAAGCGGGCGGCAAATCGGGCCACTGGATACGTAACTAATCCAGCAGCACCCTAATAATAGAGTGCTGCTTGCAGATCAAAATATAACTAAGAAGGTCATTGATATTGCGACCTTCTTTAGCATGTAGCCCAACATTAAGGAGAGCGTTATGGCTAATTTTATCGACTGGAGTGATGAACTCAGCGTTGGCATTGAAGAGATTGATGAACAGCATAAAGTACTGCTCAATCTCATCAACCAGATGCATGTAGCCATCCACAATCGCCATGGCAGTGAAGCGGTACAATCCACCCTATCCGAACTCATTGAATACACGCGCATCCATTTCGCTGTCGAAGAGAGCCTGATGCGCATCCTTAACTACTCCGGTTACGCCGAACACCAAGTGCAACATCAGGAGCTACTTGAGCATGTTCTCGACCTACAAAAAAAGGTAGCATCAGGCAAGACCGCCATCTGTTTTGAGCTGATGCACTTCCTCAAAACCTGGCTGACACGACATATTCTCGAAGAGGATATGATGTACAGTGGTTTCTTCTTAGCCGCCGGTGCTCAACCAAAACTGGCAAAACAATCTTGGGCGAAAAAACTATGGGCCAATATGTTCGATTAACCGACAGAGACCCTCGCCATGAATAATTTCTACCGACAGGCACACTTCCTGATAAGTGCGGCAAAACTAAACCAAGCCCCAGAGGATAGCGGCATAGAGGTCGCCTTTGCTGGCCGCTCTAATGCCGGAAAATCGAGTGCCATCAATACCCTCTGCCAACAGAGAGGCTTGGCACGCACCAGTAAAACCCCCGGCCGCACCCAGCTACTAAACTTCTTCAGACTTGATGATGAACGTCGCCTTGTTGATCTGCCCGGTTATGGTTTTGCCAAGGTAAAACAGTCCGTCAAAGCACAATGGCAAGGGGCGCTCTCAGATTATCTGGAGCAACGAAAATCACTGCGTGGTTTGATTCTAATGATGGATATCCGCCACCCAATGAGAGATTTTGATTGTCAGATGTTGGAGTGGAATATGCATAAGGGGTTACAGACCCACATCCTACTGACAAAATCTGACAAGCTGAAACGCGGTGCCACCAGCGCCGCACTGCTACAGGTCAAACGTGAACTTGAGCCACTGGGTGATCTGGTCACAATACAACTATTCTCATCACTGAAAAGACAGGGTGTAGATGAAGCGCACCAAAAACTTGATGAGTGGTTTGAGATCTCACCAAAGTAACGACTAAGAAGGTCGTTGATAATTTGAATAAAAAAAGGCCCTGACACAAAAGGGGGGAGTGTCAAGGCCTTAGGGTTCCCGGTGGGGTTTCCGGAATCTGCTTGATTAATTGGGGAGGGTTGGAGGAATAGTTACCGTCAATCAATTCGCTTGTAAAAGGTAAGAGTGGGCTTTGTGTGAAAAGTTCACTCCTCTCTAAATTTAAATTAGATCGGCAAAATAGTAGGCTTCAGTCTCCTGCTAAACGACCCCATAAAACTAAACAATGCATGTGCTGTCCATCCACTACAACAATCTCGACACGATCATCAGACTCCCAGGTGAAATATCCGGGCTAGCCACTTACCTATTTAAAACCGAGACCCCATGACAACACATCACAAGCTTCTATTTGCACTCTTTGCTCTTCTTCTGACATCTCAAGTGACACTTGCCACGACTGAGACGTGGGATTTAGAGATCGCATACACCGGCAACCTCAATGGTGAGCTTGAGCCTTGCGGCTGCACGGCAGAGGGTGACCTTGGTGGAATAACACGCCGCGCAACCGTGATTGAACAGATCAGAACTGCCAACCCTGATGCATTCATCATCTCTGCCGGTGGCCTGCTGGGTGCCAATGAGGCCTCTGAGCAGATCAAAAACAGGTTTATTGTCGAGGGGATGAAACAGATCAACTACGACGCCATCGGCGTACAGTGGCGCGATCTCATTTACGGCAATGCATTCCTTAGCAACTCCAAGCTGCCCTGGGTCTGGAGTAACCGCAGTGACCAGCAGTTCCCCAAAAACAAGCTGATTGAACGGGGGGGGCGCAAAGTCGCCTTCTTTGCTTGGTATGACCCTGAGAAAGAGAAAAACAGCGCAGCGTTAGAAGCGGCCATGCAACAGGCAAAATCGGCCGGAGCGATCACCATACTGGCCAGCGGTCAGCGCCTGAAAAAGGCCAAGAAACTCTTCTCATTTGAGAGTATCGACATTCTACTGGTGAAGGCACGCGGTGAACCCTATGGTGAGCCACAGATGGTTGGCAAGACACTGGTTCTGCAACCCGGCAGCCGTGGCATGTACATGGCTCAGCTCAAACTTAACCTCGACCAGAATAACCACATCACTAAATTTGATCATCAAACCTACGCCATTCCCTCAACGGTAGCTGACGCCCCACAACTCAAACAGTGGTACGACGACTACAATGATGCAGTGAAGGTCGATTTCAAACGCCGCGCAGAGATCGCTAAAAAGCGTCTAACAGGCACCTCCCCCTATACCGGCATCACCATCTGTAGCGCATGCCATCAGCAGCAACATGAGATCTGGAAACAGAGCGAACACGCCAAAGCTTATGAAGATTTGATCATGGCCGACAAGGCATTTGACCCCGCCTGCGTGGTCTGCCATACGGTGGGATTCAATAAAGAGGGGGGATTTATCGACCACCCTCTAACCCCCGAGCTGGCCAATGTGCAGTGCGAATCCTGCCATGGGGCAGGACGAAAACATGCCGAATCAAAAGGTGAGATGGCCACCACCAACCACACCTGGAAGCGTGAAGAGATCTGCGCCCAGTGTCACTACCACGAACATAGCCCCAGCTTTGATATTGATAGCTATTGGAAAAAAATCGCCCACCCTACCGATAAAACTGAGCATTTAAGACCACCATCCCGCAAGGGCAGCGACTATAGGTGATTAGCGACCCAGGCCGCTACGCGACCACAAATCAAAGAATAACATGCGGCCTATCGAAAATGGTGCACAATTAGATTAGGTGCATACAGGAGCAAAGGCCGAAATTACACTGGTGCT
>JAKITT010000024.1 GCA_021647945.1 Candidatus Polarisedimenticolaceae bacterium | reverse complement strand
AATATCTGCATCGGTGAGTGCTGCGCGTGTGATGTCGAAACGGGTCTGCTGCTTAACGATGTAGTGGTTGTGTGTCGATTCGGTTGGTCGGCGAACACCAAAGCCAATATGGGTCGGGGCGGTGTAACCCTCGGTGGGTGTGGGTAGGGCAATCTGCCCCTTGAGCCAGCCTAAGAGGGTGTTGGTTAGATTGATGGCGGGTAGTTGTGTACCAATGGCCAGTGATGGCACCGATATGGTGAGATCAGCCAGCCCCTCAAAAGCGTGAGCGGGGAAGGCTCTGCCCACAATCTCTGGCAGTGGTAGGTTGCCGCTCATGGCATCGGTTAATAGCGATGTTGCATCTAACCCTGCGCGTGATAGTAGGCTGATCGCCTCCTCAATCCCTTGTTGCAGGTCGAAATCGACAGGTAGATTGGCGATGGTACCGGCACTCTCTGACCAGAGAAGTGGAGCGCCACCCAGTGGTGTACCAACGGTGATTAAACCGGCTATTTTTTTCTCTGCTGCTGCCAGACCATTCTCTAGTTGTGCTGCTGCCAATGCCGCTAAACCAGAGTGGGAGTGGGCAACAATAATGACTTTTTTACTGTGGGTGGTGGCAATCTGTTCAACAATGCGAGCCACTTGTGCCGCTTGGCTCAGTGCGTTGCTATCAGCGTGAGTGATGGGGATTTTACGTGCTTCATCATCCAGACTGGGGGCGGTGTTAAATACGGCAATATCACCAATATAGGCGCGAGTGCTGGTTGAGCCGATATGGCTAACATTGATCTGCTCAGGATCGACCCCCACCTCTCGTAGGTCGATATGGGCCGTTGTGATGCCTGGAAAAAGGGCGAGTAGTGGCGACCACTCCGCCTCTGATTCCCAGGCTGAACCGAGCAGCAATATTGGCTGATTATCATCGGCAAGGTCGTTGATTTGGCTCTGAATGGTGGCAAGCACTGAGCTGTTGCTTAGCTGCTCGCTATGTCCCACATTGGGTGTGGATGCTTGACTCCAGTTGCTTAGCTCATCAACTGGATCAAGTTGGCTGCTAGAGGGGACTAATCCATCGCTCAGGTTGAGCCTAGTCTCAAGTGCATTGAGGGCGTGACCGAGGAAGTCAGTGGCCTCATCGGTGAGATCGGTGTTGGTGGTGATGCTGCCAAGTAGCTGTGCAAGTTGAGGGTTGAGATCTCTAAATTGATGGAGCAGCGCACCAATCTGCGAGTGGCCAAAATTGGCATCGGCAATGAGCACATCGATATTCTGCCACTCACTCGGTAGCAGATTGACAACCACACTGCTCCAGTCACCAGTGGGCGGGCCATCGGGGTCTAGCCAGCAGAGTAGTTCGATGGGTGCAGCATCAGGAATGGTGAGTTTTAGTACCCAAGGATTCTCATAGGTGCCACCGCCACAGACGGCAAAGGGGAGATCTTTGAGTGACGGCAGTGTGATGCCATCACCCGCCTCATTGCCCCAGCCCCAATCGGGTAGTGATAGGTCGGGAAATTTGCCCGTAAAGAGACCACCCAGCAGGTTGAAGGTGGTGAGTGTCCACTCTGGTTTGCTAAGAAGCAACTTGAAGTAGGCAACAAGATCTGGCCACGGATTGGTGAAGAAATCGGCCCAGTTGGCCACTTCAAATGCTGGCCAGTCATCTGGCAGAGTGAAGGGGAAATCGCTACCGGCACTATCCCAATCGGGTAGATCGAGATCGGGCAGGTGGGCCAGCTCGGGCCATTGAAATCGGTTGCTTGGGAAGAGCCCCAACAGAGCGGCAAAGCCAAAACCAAAGCCGCCGCCGCGCTCGACTAACCAGGAGCCGAGGGTGATGCGGATCAATCGGCTAAAGTCATCGAGATCGATGCCAAGATCGACCGGCAGGGTGTTGAGATTCCACTGTAGATCAAGGCCAGCACCAAAACGGAGGTGGGGCAGGGTGATGTTTTGGCTGCTATCTAGGTTCCAAGTGGCGTTGAATCCCTCAACGTTGGCCGCCCAAGAGAAGGCGTTATCCTGCGGTTGTGAACCCTGTAACCAGAGACAGCCAAACTCAACTGAATCTAGAGAGAAGGTTAAACCAATGCCGGTGGATGCCACCAGTTTGGGGTCGCCCTGTAGTTTGATATTAGCGGCGACACTCTCTAGCCAACGGGCGTGAATGGCGCCTGGGCATGCGATGTGAGGTGGTAGATCTAAGTGCAGCAGGTTGGCAAATAGCTGGCACTGTAGTGAGGCGCTATCTGATAGCTCCAGCCCTGTTGGCTCAATCAGTAGTGAGAGGTCAAGCTGGGGGCGTGCGGTTGCGGTATCATTCTCGGCAAAAATAGAGAGATAGGCATCCCCCTCGTCACCGCTGTAGAGCTGTACTCGCCAAGGTTCAATTTCACTGCCTGAACCCATAATAGCGGGGGTGGGGATTGAGTTGTCTCTGAGCAGTGCTTGTAGGTCATTCAGCAGAAAACGCCAAAGGGATGCGCCATCTTGTTGCAGCTCAATGCACTGGGCGTGGTAACAGGCGATGGTGCCGAGTGGATTGGCTAAAAACTCTGTTAAACGACTGATGCTGATGGTCAGTTCTGGCAGCCAAGGTTCGGGTGTGGTGGCGCTGGTGGGTGGAATAATACCCAGCAGTGCTGCGATATGTTTGCCAGCATGTGCGCTATCGGTTGCGCTATTCAGTAGTTGGTGAATCTGCTCGGTGATGATGCCGTTGGCCATATCCTCAAGGCCGAGGATGATCGCTTGGCCGCTGGTCAGATCGAGTGTTGGCCAGTTGCCTTGGGCTGATCGCACATCTACCAGTTCAAACTTTGGCGTGATCTTGGCATTGTCATCAAGTGAGAGACCGGCACGCATCTCTTTGACGGCAAAGGCCCCAAAGAGGTCAAAGTCGCCCCCTGTACCACTGAAGTCAACAGAGAGTAAATCGCCCGATGGGTTGTAGAGACGGCAGCAGATATCAAAGGTGGGTAGCGGCTCAAAATCGCCTGGGCCACTGAGCGGAATGCAACAAAGCTCCAACCGGCTCTGTAGGTTGAGTTTGATATCCGATGATGAAAAATCGGCATCGGCACTGCTGAGAATGGTGCCTGGGTAGAGCTTAATATCCCCTTGATCACTCTGCTGGTAGGCGAGGGTGATCCAGAGAGTGAGGTTGCTGCTCAGTGGGAGTGCGACCCGTTTAGGATCAATCCGGCTGCCATCGCCCTCAGTGGTGAAGGTGCCACCACTGCTAATTAGATTGTGCCAATGTTCGAGCCAGCCATCTAGGTGGCTCTCATCTTGTAGCAGCTGAAGCGCCCACTGCTTAATGCCGCCGATACCCAAGCTGGGTAGTTGGAACCAATTGATAAGCGGGCCGTTGCCACTCAAACCTAAGATCGGGAAGAGATGATCGAGAACCTTTTCGGCCTCTGGTGATAGACCGCGCAGTTTGGCGGTGAGTAGTGAGAAGATCAGATCAAACCATTGGCTGGGATCGATATCCCCTCGCTCAATCAGTTTTGAAATGTCGATATTGGCTGGTGGTTTTCCGGCGATGGTCAGTTGCTGAATTTGAACTGATAGCTCAGGGTCTTGGCCTATGTAGATTTGGGAAGCGAGTTTAATGCCGCTAAATTGGATACTGTCATCACCAAAACCATCGACATGAGTGATGTTAAATGCCAATTGAACCGGTGAATCATCAGCACCAAAGGCAAGTATCAGGTCACCCGATTGGGTGTTGATATCAACCAGTGGGATTTTTGCCCAGATGTTGGCGGTTAACCCGTCATCCTCAGAGTGCCGCCAATTGATGCCGACACCAAATACGAGATGTTCATCACCTGCGTTTTCATAAGTACGTGTGGTGATGAAGAGAATCTGTGGATCAAGATTGGGAATGGGATACCAGATATCGCCAGGATTTGGCCCAGGAATGCCCTGCATCTGTCCATCGCTGGATTCGAAAATATCGCCCAGCAGTTCGAGCAAAATGGCGTGGTTATCTTTGAAGGCACCACGCAGTTCATCAAGTGGATTTTGTAACCAGTCGTTATTCAGTTGGTTATTCGAATCAAGCAGGCCAATAAATTGAGCAAGCTTAACGACACTGGGATCAAGATTAACAGCCATTGTACGTTCCCTTTCGGTCTTTTTGGCGTTTAGAGCGCGGTGTGGTGCGCTTTGATACTCTCTATTCGATAGGTGGTGCTGCGCTGGGTTACTTCTTCAGAAAGCTGAAGAGCTGGCAGATAAAGGCCAAAAACTTAAGCCACAGCGCCATAAAGAAGGAGGGTGATGGCTCCTTCTCTGGCGGTTTGGGTGGTGGGTCTAGATCAATGGGGGTAGGTGGTGGGGCATCTGCTAGTGAGGGAATGTCGCCATTTTCAATGGCGGCAACATAGTGCTTGATCTCATCGGTGGTGACAGGTTCGGAGTAGATGTATGAGATCTGCTCGCCATCGCTATAGAGGCCGCTAATCTGAATGGTGCTCTCGGTAAACTGCTCTTGTTTTATCTGCTCGCCCGCCTCTAACAGTGCAAACCAGAGATGCTCTTGCACAATCTCGCCCCAGCGGTGAGTCATTAGTGAGTCGCCGCGTGGCAGATGTTCGGTGGTGATGGTTAATGAGGCAGATTTAATATCATTGCCGATCCTAAAGGGGACAACCATTGGCACTAAACCGAGATTGTCCGCCTCAAGCTGAATCTCAAACAGTACAAGCCCAGGTTTGATTGCTAAGCGCAGTTTATCGAGATGAACAATGACCTCAGATTCGCCATCTTGCCAAATAACAGGGCCAGCCTTGTGCTCTTGTGGGGCGAGTAGCTGCTGCATCTTTTTCTGCAATGCGCGTGTAGAGATGGCGAGCTTGAAGAGGTCATCTGAGTTGGCAGGAATCTGCACAGATGGACGGTGGCGTGGCTGCTCGGTCTGGTCTTGAACAGCCAGTGTCGGAGAAGATTTCATCTTATAGCTCCTGACAACGGTGCTGTTTAGAGTGATATCAGCACCTATTTAGATAAGGAATCAACTATCGATCTTATACCTCTTGTGTAGTAAGTAAAGTAGTAATCGAGAGGGCGCTCACAAAATGAGCGGATTAGATTTGAGGTTTTATCGCGTGCAATTACCACTCACTTAACCTCATTCCAATATTGTTATTTGAATAACCGCTAAGAAACCCGTATGATCGCGCGTTTTCCGGTATCGGGTAACCGATGCCACTCCTTGCCTCACCAGCTATTTACTGGGAGGCTCTTTAAAGTAACCGTAAGGAGCTACAATGAGACACTACGAAGTGGTCTTCATGGTCCATCCAGACCAGAGCGAACAGGTGCCAGCCATGATCGAGCGTTACCGCGCATTGATCGAAGGCGCGAATGGCACCATCCACCGCCTTGAAGATTGGGGGCGCCGTCAGTTGGCCTACCCAATCAACAAAATCCACAAGGCACACTATGTCCTGATGAACATCGAATGCGACGGCCCCACTTTAGGTGAGCTTGAGACTGCATTCCGATTCAATGATGCGGTTATCCGTAACATGGTCATCAAATGCAAAGCTGCTATCACCGAGACTTCGCCACTGGCTAAGGTGCATGAAGAGCGTGAAGCTGCTCCAGCGCCTGCGGCAGAAACTACCAAAGCGGCTCCAGCGCCTGAGGCAGAAGCTGCTCCAGCGGCGGAAGCACCTGCTCAAGAGAACAGCGCTGCTAGCGAGTAATTAGTCTCAACCCATTATCAGGACAAAAGTTATGTCACGTTATTTTCGTCGTAAAAGATATTGTCGTTTCACTGCTGAAGGCATCACCGAGATCGATTATAAAGATCTCAACCTGCTGAAAGCCTATGTTAGTGAGAGTGGCAAAATTGTACCGAGCCGTATCACCGGCACCAGTGCCAAGTATCAGCGTCAGCTGGCTACCGCTATCAAACGCGCTCGCCACCTTGCGTTGGTGCCATACACCGATCGGCACTAAGAACGTAAGAAGGCTGAAAGGCCAAATAGTGTAATGCAGAGGCTTGCATCTTTTGTGATGCGAGGGCGCTCGCAAGCGGTGATGGCAACATCGGTGCTGGCGATGCTTTCGATGGTGATGCCGCCACTGAGTCTGCTCAGCTCGGCGATAGTCGCACTGGTCACGCTAAGGGAAGGGCGCAGCAGTGGGCTGCAGGTGATCGGATTCTCACTATTGGCATGCGTTGTATTATCAACCATTGCCTTAGGGAATCCGGCCCCGGCGATAGGGTTGGCGCTTCTGCTTTGGTTCCCCATGTGGGTGCTGGGGCAGATGTTGCGAGAGATGCGCTCGCTGAGCATGGTGCTTCAGTCAGCGTTGGTTTTTGGTCTACTGACCATTGGCTATCTCTACCTGGAATCAGGTGATCCAATTGCTGACTGGCAAGCGATTTTCGCCACGTTGGCGGATAGCTTCACTGACGCTGGGCTGTATAAGAAGGTTGAAAGCCAGCAGCTTATTGAGGAGCTGGCGCGTTGGATGACTGGCTTTTTTGCCGCCAGTTATTATCTGCAATTGGTCGCGTCACTGCTGTTGGCGCGTTGGTGGCAGTCGCTACTCTACAACCTGGGTGGCTTCCAACAGGAGTTTCACCAACTACGGTTGTCGAAACTACTGGCCTATCTTGGGGCAGCGCTCGGACTATTGAGTTTGCTTCAGTTGGATGCAGGTGGAAACCTGTTGCGTTACCTGACGATACTGCTGATGGCCGCCTACTTTATTCAGGGGCTTGCCGTTGCACACGGCACCGTCAAACTACTGAGCCTGAATAGGGCTTGGTTGATCGGTGTCTATATAATGCTGGTGATTACCGGTCCACAGATGTTGATAATGATATCGATGCTGGGGCTTGCTGACATCTGGATCGATTTTCGCGCTAAAGCGGCATCCAAGATGAACATCGGTGATTGAATTTTTTGATTTATAGAACACCTTTTCGGAGGTTCATAAGATGGACATAATACTACTTAAGAGAGTCGACAACCTGGGTAACCTGGGCGACAAAGTGAGCGTTAAGGCTGGATATGGTCGCAACTTCCTGATTCCAACAGGTCGTGCAGCACCGGCAACTGAGAGCAACCTTAAGGCATTTGAAGAGCGCCGCGCTACCCTCGAGAAAGAGGCTGCGGAGCTGTTGAGTACTGCTGAAGCGCGTAAAGCCAAGCTGGATGACCTGGTAGTGACTATCGCTTGTAAAGCGGGTGATGAGGGGCGTCTGTTCGGTTCTGTTGGTACGGCAGATATCGCTGCTGCGGTGACAGAATCGGGTGTTGAGCTGAGCAAGCAGGAAGTGCGTCTGCCGGACGGTCCTTTCCGTATTGCGGGTGAGTACGACGTTGCTCTGCATCTGCTTGCTGAAGTCGATGCCAATCTGAAACTGACCATCGTTCCAGAAGCTTAAATAGCTCTCAGAACAGGGGGCGTCAATCGACGACACCATGGTGTCGGCGTTTGTCGCCCCTGTTTTGTCACCTCTCGCTGGCATCTTCGCCCGGCAAAATCTGTAGGCGATCCTACAGGCGATCGGCTGCTCTATTTCTCTACAGCGTTCTCTTACTCTCTCTCTAACACTGCTTCACGCGTGTATTTGATGGAAGAATTGCATTATCCTATGCCACTCCATTTGGCATAAACTCGCCATCTATCTTCACCCTTTTATACATGGTCTCTCTACTCTAAATGTCTGAAGCTGATATCCCCGATATGGACTACTCCTCTTCTTATCCTGAAATGATGGATGAGACGACCGACAAGTTGCGCATGCCGCCCCACTCAATTCAGGCTGAACAGTCGGTCCTGGGCGGGTTGATGCTCGATAACCAAACCTGGGATCAGATCGCGGACCGGGTGACAGAGGTTGATTTCTATCGTCGTGAACACCGTCTGATCTACAACGCCATTGCGCTGTTATTGGATGAGAGCAAGCCGGTTGATGTGGTAACAATTGCCGAAGAGCTGGAGCGCCTAGGCGAACTGGCCAGTATTGGTGGTCTGCCATTTCTTGGCCAATTGGCACAAGAGACACCGAGCGCGGCCAATATTCGCGCTTATGCCGATATTGTGCGTGAGCACTCGGTGATGCGTCAGTTGATCTCGGTGGGTACCGAGATTGCCGATAGCGGCTTCAATCCTGATGGTCGTAAATCGGCCGAAGTGCTGGATGAAGCTGAGCGAAAAGTGTTTGAGATCGCCGAGCAGAAAGCGCGAGGTGGCAGCGGTTTTGTCTCGGTCAAATCGGTGCTACCCAAGGTGGTTGCTCGCATCGATGAGATGTTCAACTCAGACAAAACCATCACCGGCGTTAGTACCGGCCTGCACGACTTTGATGAGATGACCTCAGGTCTACAACCGTCTGATTTGATCATCGTTGCGGGTCGTCCATCAATGGGCAAAACCACCTTCGCGATGAATGTGGCGGAGAATGTGGCGCTGGGTAGTGGTCGTCCTGTTGCTGTCTTCAGTATGGAGATGCCAGCTGACTCACTTACCCTGCGTATGATCTCATCGCTGGGTCGCATTGATCAGCATAAAGTGCGTACCGGCAAGCTGAGTGATGAAGATTGGCCGCGTCTAACCAGTGCTGTCAACATGCTCTCCAATGCCAAGATCTTTATTGATGATACTGCCGCCATGTCGCCCACTGAGGTGCGAGCCAGAGCGCGTCGCCTGAAGCGAGAGCAGGGTGATTTGGGTCTCATCGTGCTCGATTACCTACAACTTATGCAGTGTCCCAGTTCCAGTGAGAACCGTGCCACCGAGATCTCCGCCATCTCACGAGGCCTGAAAGCGCTGGCCAAAGAGCTGGAGGTGCCGGTGATGGCACTGTCACAGCTCAATCGTAATCTAGAGCAACGCCCCAACAAACGCCCGGTGATGTCCGATCTGCGTGAGTCAGGCTCTATCGAGCAGGATGCCGATCTGGTGGTCTTCATCTACCGTGATGAGGTCTACAATGAAGATAGTCCCGAAAAAGGTCTGGCAGAAATCATCATCGGTAAACAGCGTAATGGCCCGATTGGTACCGTGCGGATGACCTTCATGGGGCAGTACACCAAGTTTGATAACTATGTCAGTGACAATTATGGTGAGGAGTACTGATGCAAGGTTTAGATTCAGGGCTGACCCCCTGGGTCACCATCGACCATGCCGCCCTTAGGTTTAATCTTGATCGCGTGCGCCGTGCGACACCCGACAGCGCTATCTGGGCGGTTATCAAGGCGGATGCCTACGGCCACGGAATGGTGTCTGTTGCCGCCACGCTGTGTGATGCCGATGGCTTTGCGGTGGCCCGCTTGGATGAGGCGCTGCGGCTACGTGGTGATGGTATCACCAAACCTATTCTACTTCTTGAAGGGGTCTACTCCACTGATGAGTTGAGGCTAGCTAGCCGGGCCAGACTGGAGATTGTGCTGCACCACAGCAGCCAATTGGCGATTCTCTCTGAGGCTGATTTTGTTGCGCCGCTGACCGTCTGGCTTAAGCTCGATACTGGCATGCACCGCCTCGGATTTGATGCCGATGAATTTGCCGCTGTGTTGCAACAACTACAGCAGATTAATGGTGTTGATCAGATCGGCCTAATGACCCATCTCGCCAATGCAGATGATCGCAAAGACCCAGCGACTCAACAGCAACTTAGCCAGTTTGATCAGTGGGTTGCTGGTGGTGAGTGGCCGCTCTCATGTGCCAACTCTGCCGGAATTCTCGGTTTTCCCGCCTCGCACCATGACTGGGTGCGTCCCGGTATTATGCTCTACGGTGCATCGCCCTTCACCGACAGCACCGGCCTCCAGCAAGGGCTGAAGCCAGTCATGACGCTACGCAGCTCGTTGATCTCAACCAAACAGCTACAGAAGGGCGACCGTATCGGTTACGGTGGCACCTATGCGTGTCCAGAAGCGATGCCGATTGGCGTGGTCGGCATCGGTTATGGTGATGGCTACCCGCGGCACGCGAAGACGGGAACACCGGTGCTGATCAATGGCCAGCTCATGCCGCTGATTGGTCGTGTCTCAATGGATATGATTACGGTAGATCTGCGCCAGCTACCCAACGCTAAGGTGGGTGATGATGTGATCCTGTGGGGGGAGGGATTGCCTGTCGAGCTGATCGCCGAGTCAGCAGACACCATCCCATATGAGCTATTTTGTGGCGTTACCCAACGGGTGAAACGTGTCGATCTGTCTCTCAATGGAGAGTGCGGATGAACCGTAGTGCGAAACAGAACTACCGCTGTAGTGAGTGTGGTGGTGAGTTCTCAAAGTGGGCGGGCCAATGCGCCGACTGCAAAGCCTGGAACTCCCTCAGCGAGGCGCTCCCCTCCAGCAGTAAAAACAGCAATCCCCGATTTGCCGGCTATGCCGGAGATATCACCAAAGCCGAGATATGTGATCTTGACTCCTTTCCACTACAGAGTGAAGAGAAGAGTCACAGCGGTAGTGCCGAATTGGATCGGGTGCTGGGTGGCGGTCTCGTGCGTGGTTCGGTGGTTCTGATTGGTGGTGATCCCGGTATTGGTAAATCGACCCTGTTGACTCAGACCTTGGCCCACGTGGCGCCGCGCCTCTCATCGCTCTATGTCTCTGGTGAAGAGTCGCCGGAACAGATTCGTAGCCGTGTATTGCGCCTGGAACTGCCGACAGAGAATCTACGCCTGCTACCCGAGACCTGTGTTGAGCGCATCATTCCTGCCGCCGTGAAAGAGCGTCCCAACATCTTGGTGGTGGACTCCATCCAAACCCTCTACACCGAACAGCTGCAATCGGCACCCGGTTCGGTGGCACAAGTGCGTGAGTCGACCGCGCAGTTGGTGCGTTACGCCAAGCAGAGCGGCACCACCGTTATTCTGGTCGGCCATGTCACCAAAGAGGGCACCCTGGCGGGGCCGCGTGTACTGGAGCATATGGTCGATACGGTGCTCTATTTTGAAGGTGAGTCGGGCAGTCAGTTTCGTCTTATTCGTACCATCAAAAATCGTTTCGGTGCGGTTAATGAGTTGGGCATGTTTGCCATGACCGAGAAGGGTCTGCGTGATGTCACCAATCCATCGGCTATCTTTCTCTCGCGTAAACATGAGTCTGTTTCTGGCAGTGCTATTTTGGTTACCCGCGAAGGAACACGACCGCTGTTGGTAGAGGTGCAGGCGTTGGTGGATGAGAGCCAGTTGGGTAACCCGCGTCGAGTTACACTCGGTTTGGAGCAGAATCGTTTGGCGATGCTGTTGGCAGTGCTGCATCGCCACTGCGGCATTGCGATGTTTGATCAGGATGTCTATGTCAATGTGGTGGGTGGGGTGCGTATTACTGAGACGGCCTCGGATATTCCGCTGTTGTTGGCGGTGCTCTCCAGTTTTCGTGATCGACCGGTGCCGGCGGATTTGGTCGCCTTTGGTGAAGTGGGGCTGACGGGGGAGATTCGGCCAATTCCCAATGGGCAAGATCGGTTACGGGAGGCGGCTAAGCATGGGTTTAAGCGGGCGATTGTGCCGCGGGCTAATGCGCCTAAGAAGGGGGTTGAGGGGTTGGAGATTGAGGTGGTTGAGCGGTTGTCGGATTTGTTAGATCTATTCTAACCCTATGCTGTTATTGCTCATCCCGATAAATCGAAGACTGGCTGGGAGTCTAAATGATTTTTCTCAGACTATGATCCCTTGAATTTTGCATGAATCATAAGGCTAGGAAACATATTGCCTCAAGTGTGTTAGTTACACTTGAGCGGCAAATTATAGAAGGGCTGTGTCACCCTGCTCATAATCGGTTTTAATAAATTAATTCCCTCATTTTGAAAAAACTTGGCATGAATACAGCTTCTGGGGGTAAAATAGTTGTGCCTGAGTGCTCTATTCAAACCACGATACAAGAGCGGGCTTAGTTACTCGGGGAAAAACAATAATGACTGGTCCACTGGTCGGAGGCATTCAAAGTGAAAAATATTATAAGATTGGTCAGCGTATTATTGCTGGTGTTGCCGCAGTTGCTCTTGGCAGCCAGTATTGTTGGCTCAAAACATGATCTGGGGCCAACGAATTATTATGGCGGGGCAGATGCAACTACAACTAATGAGATCTGCGTATTTTGTCATACACCACACAATGCAAACATCTCTCAGGGTCCGCTGTGGAACCGGCGACTAACAGACACCACTGTATTTCAGGTCTATACCAGTCCGACGATGGATGCCACTTGTGCGGCTACGCCTAGCGCACTGTCACTAGCCTGCTTGAGCTGTCATGATGTTGTAGGAGGTGGTGGGGCCGTAGGGGGGGATGATATGCATCGGTTGGTTAACTCTTCCAATGCCAATGGCATGATTCCCAGCTGTCTGGCATGTCACAACGGTATTGGGGATCTGCTAACTGGTGGTCAAGCCAGTTTTTTCCCAGGGCAGTGGTGGCAAATAGGCCCGGATCTTAGAAATGACCACCCTGTTTCCATTATCTACGCAGATGCTCTCAGCAATGACCCCTCCTTCAATACCCCTCCTGATCCGGAGAAGGGCTGGGCTGATGTTAAACTGTTCAATGGTAGGGTGGAATGCCCCTCATGTCACAATCCACACGACCCTGAAAATGTTCCATTCCTGAGGAAGAGCAATGATGGTAGTGCCCTCTGCATGACATGCCACAACAAGTAGTGAGACCTATTCTTAACTGCGACGAAAGAGGGCTGGTTCAAGTTGGTGGCGGTTGAGCAGCTTGTAGAACTCGGTGCGGTTGCGCTTCGCTAGAAGTGCTGCCTGGGTCACATTGCCACGGGTCATCTGCAGAATGTGTACCAGGTAGTTGCGCTCGAAATCAATCCGGGCCTTGACGAGTGGGACAACTGTGCAGGTCTTAATGTGCAGCGCATTGCGAATCAGGCTTGCTGATATCACTGAAGTTACTGACAGTGCTACCACCTGTTCCACAACATTGAGAAGCTGGCGGACATTACCGGGCCATGGTGCCATCATCAGTGCTTCCATAGCTTCGGGAGAGAAGGAGCTGGCCATAGTTTGCTCTGTGCGATCACATGCCCGATGTAGGAAATGGTTTGCCAGTAGGGGAATATCCTCACGTCGATCACGCAAGGGTGGGATTTTCAGCATTACCACGTTGAGCCGATAGAATAGATCTTCGCGGAAATTATTTGCTTCAATGGCAGCTTCCAGGTCGATGTTGGTGGCGGAGATGATGCGTACATCCACTGGGATAGTGGCACTGGTTCCCATTGGACGAACCTTGCCATCCTCCAATACCCTCAGTAGCTTGACTTGAAATTCCATTGGCATGTTGCCAATCTCATCCAGAAACAGAGTGCCTTTATTGGCGGTCTCAAATAGGCCTGTTCGGTTGTGGGTGGCACCGGTAAAAGCCCCTTTACGATGACCAAATAGCTCTGATTCTAGTAAAGGTTCAGGGATTGCCGCACAGTTGACAGGTATGAAGGGTGCGTTATGCCGTGGGCTAGCGTTGTGTATAGCCTGTGCCAGTAGCTCCTTGCCAGTGCCACTGTCACTCTGAATCAGTGTGCTTACGTTACTTTGCGCAATACGCCAAGCCTGCCCAAGTAACTCCTCAATGACAGCGCTCTGACTGATTATTTTGTGTCGCCAGTGTTGGTCATTGTTCTCTATGTCCTTGTCGTTACATGTATAGCCCTGACTAAGGGCGCGCTCAATGGTCTTCAGTAGCCCCTCACTATCGAAGGGCTTGGTAAGAAAGCTAAAAACCCCCATGTGAGTAGCATTTATTGCATCGGGAATAGTGCCATGGGCAGTGAGTATGATTACTGGGAGAGTAGGAAATTGCTGGTGTATTGCTTTGAAGAGATCTAGACCACCCATCCCTCTCATACGTAGATCTGTGATGATGAGATGAGGTTGAAATGAGGTGAGCTTGTTCAGAGCTTTTGACCCATTACTGGCGGTCTCGATATCAAAATTATTAGCTTGTAACCGTATTGATAGCAGCTTGAGTAGGCTGGGGTCATCATCGACCAGCAGGATCCGGTGCCTGTTCATAGAGAATGGTTGTCGGTTGATGGGATGATGATAGCTTGCTCTTTCCTGGTGATACTCTTTTCTATATTTTTCAGTTGTTCCAACTGGGATCGTAAGCCGATGAGTTGTGTTGCTAGCTGTTTTATCAACTGTTTGGATGTAGTGAATTGCTGTTTGAGTTTGTCCCTTAACGCTCGGATTACACTCTGTTGAGATAGATTGTGTTCCAGCTGATCCTGTAATTTCTTAGTCAGCTGTTGCTCTTTCAATGTCATGCTACTTTCCCTGTCGGATAGCTGCTTGAGTAGCTCCAGTGCTTGATGTTGCTCTATTACAGAACTGTCATTCTGGTATGGTTCTGGGGTACGTTGCTGCTGGTCATGTATATTGTGTTTCAGTGGTATCGCCTCAGTGGCTAATGTCAGTGTTGGCTTATTATGCCCATCATGCATGAGACAAAGCGGTCCATCCTGATTTAGGAAATCTCTGAAGTAGGTTTTGTTTACTGTGTCTGGCTCCTGCATGACCCGTGGAGGTGAGACTGAGGCTAGCCGTTGGGGGAAGGCTGTGCAGCCTGTTAGAAGCATAATGGTTATTGCCCCATGGCTCAGCTTGGACATGCTCTATTTCCGGTGCCGGCTATCTGTGTTGTGGCTAAGGGCAAGCTGACTTGGAAGTGTGCTCCTTGTTTACTCTCCATCAGTTTGATAGAACCCTCATGCAGATGCAGATAGCGCGCTACGATGGAGAGCCCCAAACCTGTTCCTTGTAAAGGGCTGTTGGATGTGCTCTTTCCCTGAAAAAAAGGCTCGAAAAGGTGAGGACTCTCTTCTGGCATAATTCCCACTCCTTGGTCAATGACATCCACTATGGCCTTTTGGCTCCCTTGATATAGTTTTATCCGCACTTTTCCACCATTGCAAGAGTACTTGATCGCATTTGAGAGCAGGTTATCGAAAATGACACATAACTGTTCAGGAACGCCGCACACAAGTGTTGATGGCAGCCAGGATTCAATAGTGATGTTTCGTGTCCGTACGGCTAACTGATGTTTTTTCAGTACTGAGGGAATGAGTGTTGCAAGATCTACAGGCTTCCCGCTGCAAAACTGATCCTGGGCCAGGGCAAGGTTAAAGTTGAGTAGACTCTCCACTTGATTCTGTAGCTGCAGGCTATTTTCATACAGTATTTGTACCACTTCCTGCTCCTCTGTTTGGTTGCTAATGATACCGTCACGAAGTAAACCAGCTCCTTCACGTATGGCTGAAAGCGGGGTTTTGAGTTCGTGGGAGATGTTATGGAGGAATTGCAGCTTTTGCTCGTCCAGCGTGGCTAATTGTCTCCGTAACCAATCCAGCTGTTCGCCAAGTTCACGAATATCCTGAGGTCCGGTGACCTCAATGGCGGTGGCAAGCTTGCCTGCACCGAGCTGTCGAATAGCGGCACTCAGTTGTTGCAAAGGGCGGGAGATGAGTACACTGAAAAGCACCATAATGGATAGCGCCAGAGGAATGAGAGCTGCTGCCTGCCACAGAAGTAGCTGCTGTACTTGGCTGACCTGGAAATTCATGGTGCTGCTCTCTTGAGTAATCATGCGTGTTACATCAAAAGGGATGGGCTGCACCAGTTCGGAGAAGTGCCCCACTGCGGTCAGTTCTTCTCTTTTCAGCATAGGCTCCGTAGTGATCTCTTGGAGTTTTTGGTAGAGCTCTCCTTCTCGTACCAGTAGCTGCTGCAGTCGCTTGGACAGAACAGGATCATGTGACAGGGTAAGTAGTCGATTGACCTCCTGTTTAAGCTTGCTTTGTTGGTGTTCATAGCGAGTAAGAATGGCTTCATCATGCAGTATAAGGTACTGCGCAGCACTGCGTTCCATGCTGAGTGCTTGGGTGGTTATATAGTGCCCAGATTTTACTGCCTGGGTAGAACCTTGCATGACCATTTGCATTTGCACGGCAAGACGATCCACCAAGAACACTGTACTAAGTAGGCCAATGGTCAGGGGAACCGCCACTAGAAAAAAACCTAGCAGTGTGAGTTTAAGAAGGGAAGTGGGTTTGATTGACATGCTCGAACTTTAGCAAAAATGAAGTAGTGATATGAGTGTCGACAGATGGAGACAAGAGGGTATTCCCTATATTAATTTGGCTGGATAAAGATAAAAAACGACATAAGTCAAGAAGTATATTGCTTTCGGACTATTGCCATCCCTGTCTTAGTCTTATGGATTTGTTGAATCAGAGCCTCGCGCAAGTAGAATTATTTCAGCAGTTCCAAATCCTGTGAAGCGTTGGGAAGACTGAGAAGATTATGTGGAAGGGAATAATATAGGAGGGGCAGCTTATCCTATTTTATTCTCATATTTAGTACGTGAGCATGTCAGGTTGCTTGGGCTGGGCATGATTCTGAACTTTGCTACGAAGTAACTTCAAAACTGAGTATTGTCTCCAATCCAAGACTCATGGTAATTGTAGTGTTATCAATGACTTGAAGATAACCCTTTATTCTATGTGTATTTGTTTGGCAACAAATACACAGGATGTTTGTGAGGGCAATTTTCCTATCTTATTGATATGAAAGGAAAAAATAAGATGGCATGAAAATCGCACTATTAGTCACTGGAGGTAATAGAAGTTTGTAATAGAAGCATAAATGGAAGCTTTTTTGTATTTAATAATGGAGATGAACGTCATGTTTAAGCGACTAATACTAAATATAGGTGCCCTACTTCTGGTAGGAGGCATGAGCACTGTTAGCTGGGCTAACGTCCCTGCACCGCCTGTGAATCAAAATATCGGTATTCCAGATGGTGTGTTCAACAATTTAGCGCGGGAAAATTGTTGGTATTGCCATATTCCCAGCCGATTAACCCCGGCTGATTTGGCAGTGATAGATTGGAGTTTTGCAGCGCCAGATGTCAAACCTGGGGTCATTACAGACCGGCACCATGCGCGGGTGGATACAGTTGTCCAAGATCCAACGCAATCGCCTAATGGTGTACCTGGAGAACTGTATGACTGTTTGAGCTGTCATTTCGTTGAGTGGAATCCTGTCACTTTTAGTTATGATATTGCCCAAAACTTTATTGACTGTCTGAATTGTCATACGCAGGTTGTAAATCAGGCATCTGTACATCACCTCACTGCGCCAGCACAGGCTCTTAACTGTCAACACTGCCATGGTGCCCGCATTGATAATCCTGGTGATGGTCACTATATCCCCACTGGTCGTCCACCAACGTTGGTTACACCACGTACCAGTGATGGTAAAGGGACTAACGGTGAGGGTGCTTGTGACTTCTGCCACAATACCGGTATTGATGCTGTTAGTGGACGTGTCATTCCTACGAATGATGTGAACCACCACAGCACAGGTATTGGTCAGCCAGGCATTTCGGCACTTGACTGTACTGTGTGTCATGACCAGATGGGTACGGATTGGGCTATTCGTCGCTGTGAAGATTGCCACGGCATCAACTCGGTCCATAACATCCAGGCTGACTCCAATGGTGATGGTGTTGTAACTGTCGGCGGAGAAGATCCATTTTTCGGCCACATTGGTAGTTCTCCTGCTGACTGTAATGGGTGTCATGGTGGGTATATTGGCGCTGGCGGTATGCCAGCACCTTTCTCTGGTCCTGTCGTACCTGAGCTTACAGGGTTGAGTACCCAGAGTGTCCCAGCGGGTTCTGCAGAAACCATCACTGTTAGTGGTATTTCATTATCCAATGAAATATTAACTTTCTTTGGTGCAATGGAGGTGGATTCAACTGCCAGCTTGACGGCGGCTGATGGTACTACCATTGCGTTGACTGCAGTTGATGTCACCCCATCCACGATGAATGTGACCCTGCCTGCCGACTTGGCTCCAGGTAACTACTACCTGCGTGCCGTTAAGGGGTTGAACAATATGAGTAACCCTATGGCTCTGGTTGTACAACCACCGGTGGCGATTGATCAGGTTGTTGCTGATGGCAGTGTCCTGACCATTTCAGGCAATGGGTTTGGTGCATATTTGGATGCAATTGATTCTGGCACCAGCATCTCTATGGCGGCGGCAACTTGTTCTGTCAATTCATGGAATGACAGTGAGATTGTTGCTGACTGTGGTGCATCGACCTGTGGCAGTTTGGAAGTCGAGAGCATCTTTGGTAGTGCATCAACAGATGTTAGTTGTAACTAAGGAGGCTCTTTTAATGAAGATGCTGAGTAGGGCATTAGCCTGATCAGCTGTTGATGAGGGAGGGGCGTCTGGTAACAGGCGCCCCCTTACCTCTATTAAATATAGAGCATAGAAAGTGTTCATAGGGGGGCAATATGAACCGACTAAAACAGCCGTTATGGGTTGCATTGCTGCTCCTTATTAGTGTTGTCGATCTGCCTGAAAGTCAGGCTCGTATGATGGGAGGTGGTATGGGAGGCGGTATGATGGCTATTTTTGATGGATATCCGACAGAAGAGGCGTGTCGGAACTGTCATGAAGACCTGGAGAATTTCCCGATGTTGGAGATGGTCAATCCTGACCGGCATCACACTTTGGTTGGTACTCCAATTCCATATCTGGAGCAATCAAAAGCACCTGATGCACCTGGTGGTACGCCTGGAGATCCCTATGGGTGCATGGCCTGCCACGAGTACGTCTGGGACATCATGCAGATGGCCTATGTGATCAAACCATTCAGTGATTGCCTACAGTGCCACCCGGTATCGGTTGTTACCGGTAGCCCGATGACAAGAGGAAATGTTCATCATCAGACAGAGACGTTCTTGCAACGCAACTGTCATGTTTGTCATGGCTAGGTAGCGTGAATCTCACCGGAGGTAAATAAGCTCGTAAATAATTAAACAATACTCAAAATAATTTGAACTCGGGGAAAAAACATGCATTTTAAAAACAGATATCACTCTATCGTTGCCCTCATCGTAGGCTTTGTTTTTCCAATGGCAATTTTTGCTGCGGAGCGTTCGGTAATTGTTGGGTTTCATCTGAAACCAGGGCAATCAGAACAGGAGCTGATTCGAGGTATTGGTGGCACCATTGGTCATACTTATCGGTTGATTCCAGCCATTGCTGTACGGTTACCAGAACAGGCCTTGGATCAGTTGCGTCAACATCCACTTGTCGCCTATGTGGAAGATGACAAAACCGTTATGGTGGTCGAGCCTATGTATACCGATTTTTCGTTACAACGCTCATTTTCATCTGCGGCAATCGCTACTGATACTGAGTACCAAGATGCCTGGAGTGTGCTGCACATAGGGAGCAAGGAGGTACATCAGAAGGGGCTTACTGGCACTGAGATTAAGGTCGTGGTGATTGATACCGGAATTGACTATAACCATGAGGATTTGGCTGCAAACTATCGTGGTGGTTATGACTTCATCTATGGCGATGATGACCCCTTTGATGACAGCTGGAATAGTCACGGTACCCATATAGCTGGAACTATTGGTGCAGAAGGAAATGGTATTGGTGTTGTCGGAGTGGCCCCTGAGGTATCACTGTATGCAGTCAAGTCGTTGGATGCGGCTGGTTTTGGAACGGTTAGCACCATTATTTCCGGTATCCAGTGGGCGCTGGATAATGATATGGATATCATCAACATGAGCATTGCTGGGGTTGACTCCCCAGTGCTGCAGGCGGCTACAGATGCAGCCTATGCAGAGGGATTACTGATTGTCGCGGCAGCAGGAAATACCTTCGGTGGCCCCGTCTCCTTTCCTGGGGGGTATGACTCGGTCATTGCAGTAACTGCGACTGATCAGATGGATCTCCGTGCATTCGGCTCACCAATCGACCCAAGAGTAGAGTTGGCAGCACCAGGGGTGGGTATATTGTCTACCGTCCAATACTACGGATATAACTGGCAAAGTGGCACCTCCCAGGCAGCTGCTCATGTCACCGGTGTGGCTGCTTTGGTTATGTCAGCTGGCGTGGAAGATCTAAACAGTGATGGATTGGTAAATAACAAGGATGTACGACTGAGGTTACAGATGACTGCTGTGGATCTTGGCGTGCAAGGGCGGGATGATGAATATGGATTTGGTTTGGTCAATGCAGCAGAAGCTGCTGTTCCGCCACCCTTTCTATCTTTGAATCTGGTAAGAGAGCGATCATGGTTTAGAAGTATGGAAAGAGTCATGCTTGAGGATGCCTCGTATCAAATAACCATAGAAAATGATTCTCTTCGTGGAATGGTTGGTTTGGTTTTTGAGAACCATCGCGTTCGGGACGATCTGTTGATAAGAGAGCGTTTTGTAAACCAAGCGGGAGATGCACCTCAGAAAGTTATTATTGATCTGGATGCTACTGGAACTGCTTTTAAAGTGCTTTTTATTCCATTTGGAAAAGTAGGTGCATCTGCAAAGATAACGATCAGGAAGCAATAGGGTCTATGAATAAATCGGGTTGAATGTAGGTCTATTCTGCATTGATCGGAGCTAGGGAGTCTCAGACCAAGTCTGGTTGAATTTAGACTGCGATGAAAGTGTTCCGATTTGTTTCGAAATGAGCGGTAATAGTCGTTCTATTGCGGTGATTTTGGGAACGAATCGGGGCGGTTTCAGCCAATCTAAAACAAACATGACTTTAATCAGAGACCCCTAGGAGTAGCCACCCTATAGCATGCACAAGGATGTACGACTTGTGATCTTCAAAGTAGGTTGGGTGGTATTCGCCAGCTTTAAGAAGGCAGAGTTTGTTTAGGAACACCAACGGTTAGGGCCTGTTTCAGGCAATGCAAGTAATTACGATTTGGTACTACATAGCTAAATCCGTAAGGATTAATTTTGACTAAATGGAGTTTATGAAATGCGTAACATACCGCACAGTTTATTATGGCTTTTACCGTCTCTTGTATTTGTTCTGACAGCCTGCAATAACCAGCAGACCTTAGTAAAAGGATCTGGGGAGATTGTAGCGAAGGTTAATGGTGCGCCAGTTTTTGAGAGTCAAATGGCTGTGGAGCTTGAGCAACAATTACAGAAGCACAACAACCCGTCCACTGAGATAGTCAACATTGTGCGGCAGCGTATTCTAGAAAAAGTGATTGGACAAGAGGTTCTCTTCCAGGCGAGTCATGCACTGGATATTCCTGATATTGCTGAGAAGACAGAGGAGGCGCTTCAAACTGTTAAGAATGGTCTTGGGTCAGAAGAGCGTTTGCAGGGCTATCTGAAAGCCTACAACCTTACGGAAAAACAACTGCGCTCAACTGCTAGACGAAAAATCTATATAGAAGAGTATCTTGATAGTAAAGGGTTGATGAGTCCTGACATCCCTGAAGGGGAGGTAAGATCATTTTATGACAAAAGACCTTTCAAAAATCAAGAGGGCGTGAGGGTTAAACATATTCTTTTGGCTGTTGCTGAGGATGTGGAACCCGCTGAAAAAGAGGTGATTCGGCAAAAAGCGGGTGAGCTACGGCGTTTAATTGCAAAAGGGGAGGACTTTTCTACGCTTGCCAAAGAACACTCTGATAGTGCTGAGGCACAGGAGACAGGCGGTGATCTTGGCTATCTTAGGAGAGACTACATGCCTCCTGAGTTTGATGCGGTGGCGTACTCTTTAAAAGAGGGTGAAGTAAGTGATGTATTTGAGACAAAATTTGGTTTCCATATCGTGAAACTGATGGATAAAAGGCCTGCTGGGATTGTCCCATTCAATGAGGTCAGTGACTTTATTAAGAGGTATCTGCAAAACGAGCGTAGGCCACAGCTGATTGCCGCACATGTTGAAGATCTCAGAGCCAAGGCAGATGTAGAAATAATTATTGAAAATTAGTCACTAGCCCATGGTGAGAAATGTTGGCTAGAGACTCTTTTGTTTGCTTCTAATTTGAGTGTGATTTGATTGGGTTTTGCAGCAGTTAAAAGTGCCGTACAAGGCCGCTACATTTATTGAGCGATCTTGTACGGCGGTGATCCCCATGATGAGTTGGGCTGTTTCTGTCTGCTTAAAATAATCACAGCTTGTTCAGAAGAGATAGTCCAGCGCCAACATAATCTGGAGAACAGTTATGTTTGATCTCAAGTCACGTTTGTTCGGCCCATCCCTAATATTAGTGTTATTGGTGGCAGCGGCTCCTTATGCCGGATCATCGCTAGCTACGCCAAGTGACGCGTTGGTTGCTTCGCAGCAGCAGTGGCTTGCAGGTTGGCGTGAAACCTCTCCAATGCAGGCAGGGCGCACCGGGGCGGCTGTTCACGCTGAGAGAGATGTTATCCATATGCTCGGAGGTATGGGGAGTGCAGCCGGATCAGATGGCGCCATTGTTGTCCAGATGACACCCGGTGAAAAGATGTTTTTAAGCACTACTGAGCACGCGCGGGTTAAGGCAGACGGTACTCTCTCCCCCTGGAGTCTAGGGCCAGCGATGAGTATGGAACGTGGTTTTTTCTCCGCTATCTCCCACAATGGCAATCTCTATGCGGTGGGAGGCGCCCGTGGCCCTAATGGTAGTGAACTGCTCAATAGTGTGGAACGGGCAGAAATCAAGGCTGATGGTACATTGGGTGATTGGGTGTTGGAGAAGGGCACTCTCAATAATCCGAGACGCTGCGCAAAACTGACAGTGATTGGTGACTATATCTATGCTTTTGGTGGTTATGGTGGCATCTTGCTGGACACCTTGGAGCGGGCACAAATTAACCCCGACGGCAGCCTGGGTGAGTGGCTCGTTATCACCGACCGCATGACAGTGGCGCGTTATGTCCACGGTGTGGAGCGGGTGGGGGATGGTGTCTATAATATTGGTGGACACAGCAAGGAGGGTGGGGGTGGCATTGTTGATGTTGAGTGGGGCCGGGTTGATGCAGAGGGCTTTTTCAGCCCGTGGCGTAGTATTACTCCGCTACAAACCGGTCGATTCTCTCTGGCGACTGCGCAGCATGGTGAATTTCTCTACGCTATTGGTGGGTTGAATGGTGCCGCCCATCTTGATTCCATCGAACGAGCACATATTGATGGAGCAGGAGACCTTTCGGCGTGGGAGTACACCACCCCAGCTCCAGCCAAGATGTCAGGTGCCAATGCGCTGGTAATCAATGAAAGCATCTACCTTATCGGCGGTAATGAGGGAGATGGTCCACGGCGTAGTGTCTACTACGCTAACTTCAATAAACAGGGAGATATCGGCTTCCTGGCAACCTCGGACGAGATTGACAAGTACCGTGCGAGAGCTGTTGCACGTGAAGCGAATAAACCGCCGTTTCCTCACAGTGCACTGATCGTCGAACACATTAAAAAGAAACTATATAGCTACCTAAAGGTACGTGAGGATAACGGCAATGTGTTTTGGCTTGCTGCACCTGCACAGGATTTAAAAGAGGGTGAGCGCATCAGTTTTCCCAATGGGACTTTAATGAAAGATTTTCGTAGCAAAAACTTACAACGCACTTTCCCCTTTATTCTTTTTATTAGAGATATACGGCAGTATCCTGGTTAGATGGAGGAGGTGCGGGGAGTTTAAGTCACTAACTGCCCGCATAGCGGGCGGCTTGTCGTAAGTCCTGATATCGTGTTTTTTGCCTTCTTGGCGAGTGTCTTTTCTTTGCGCGGCCAAAGAAAAGTGATGAAAAGCACCGCTCACGCACATTCATGTGCTCCACTGTATTAGTGCATCCTGCACGTCAAAGGCCGCCCCTATATCACTCCCTTCGGGTTCCCTGTGCTGCTCGGAGCGATATAAAGGGGGAAGCTGGAGTGTGCTGGTATTTTGGTGGGTGTCTACTTAGTACGCCATACAGCTCTAACCGGTAAGCTCCTCTAACGCTAGAGTGCAGTACGTAGGTTGGGGTGAATGTTTTTTGTGAACCCCAACATGGCAGAGGGCCAATTAATCTCCGCAAGCATGTTTACACATTCCCAACAAATTTATTTCCAATCAAAATTGATGGGGTGTTTATATTCGGGGCTTTGGGCATGTTGGGGTTCATTCTTCACCCCAACCTACGCGCTACGGATGAAGAGCGTCAGGCGGCCTATCGGGCATTGTTCCGGCATCGGCTTGCGGAACGCACGCTTGAGGCATTGCGAGAGGCTACGAACAAGGCGTGGGTGTTGGGGGATGACCGCTTTAAGGCGGAGATTGAGTCGAAAGTTAATCGACATTGTTCGCCTAAGGCAAGGGGTGGTGACCGGAAGTCCTGTGAATTTCAGAAAAAGCATAAAATCAATCGAGTCTGACCCCATCGGTTTTTCCATCGGTTTTTTCCCATCGGTTTGCCATCGGTTTTTAGGCTGGTCACTGGCTCTACGCTACAACATCGTAAACTCGTTGCAGCTCCGTGCCAGCTCCCAATCTGACTTGACGCTGTGCTCGGATGCCTACTTCATATCCCCTCTGGCGCTAGGCGCACGCCGGGTATATGGTGCGGCCTCACAGCTACCGGGGACTAACCGCCCTCGCTTCGCTCTCCATGGCGGTCAGCGAAAGACTAATTGAAAATAAGTCATTGGCTGCTTTGATAAAACGCGCACAATTCTTATGTGTAACTCTTTCCACTTCACCCATGTGGACTAGCTTATTTCGAGCATCAAACAATGAATTCAAGTGGTCATTTTTTAACTTGTTATATTTTGTTTTCTGCGAAGAAATAACCCGGTTCTTAAAATAACTATTAGTGAAGGCGTTAATATTAGCCAACTCCATGTTTGATTTAATGTCTTCTGGACACTCTCTTAATATGTCAAAAACCGAGAACCTAAGATAGGTTTCACAAGCCATAGCTAAATCTATGATACAACTTTTAAGTCGATCATCTTCCAATGCATGCTCAGCATCGATCAAAAATTGGTAGTGAATTGGTAAAGATGTTCCTTTTTCCAATTCTGATTGTATTTCATCCCAAATCTCTCGTTCAATACCATGTTTGACAATCATTGAAGTAAAACAAACTGGACCAGAGCAAATTCTTTTTTCACTAGCACTTGCGATAATAGATGCATGGCCATGAGAGGTGGCTCTTCTAGAGCGTAATCCAATACGGTACTTTTTTGTGAGTAACCTAACTATATCTAACCAGTGTCTAAATGCACTTATAGATAATTTTGTCATCTCACCAATAAGTTCATTGGGGTCGCAGCCAGTAAGCTTATGATTAGGATTAACATTATTTTCATCTTGCGAGTTAATGCATTCGAGTGCTTGGTATATTTTGATGTAAATATCAATGATCGTTACTTGATAAATAAATGGTACTTCTTCCCCATCAATTATATGGCATCCAGCAGTCCTTAGTTTGCGCTCTTCAGTTGACGATGGCATTCTGATTTCAACCATATAGCTTTTATGAACGAAGTAATGTGAAGTCCCTAAAAGTTCCTTGGCAAGATATAGTCCGCCAATATCTGTACTGTAATGACTTTTACAAATAGTCATACTTGAATCTTCTAAGGCGACCTGATCGTTCATCGTTATCTTTTCCATTAGATCTATAGCAAGTGGCCCGGATGAAGTGGAACGTAATCCGGGAAGGTCTACATATAATGCCCCGGATTCCACATTGTTTCATCCAGACTACTGCGGCTCCAACTTCCCCTTCATATCGCTCCGAGCAGCGCAGGGAACCCGAAGGGAGTGATATAGGGGTGGCCTTTGACGTGCAGGATGCACTAATGCCGTGGAGCACATGGATGTGCGTGAGAGGTGCTTTTCGTCACTTTTCTTTGGCCACACAAAGAAAAGTGACTCGCCTTGAAGGCGAAAAACACGACATCAGAGCATGATTAAAATCAGATGGACTACAAAAATACCAGTTTAATAGACCCCGCCCTACCATCAGATGAAAACACTCCCCCCTAGTCTCGTTATACACCGTTCAGGCCATTTTTTGTAAGTGATGGAAATCTTGTATCAAATCAAGCTCATTCTGTTCTGTGGTTTGTGCCTTAAACAGATCCCAACGCACCTGTAGATTCAGCCAGAAATCCGCAGAGACCCCAAAGAACTTTGCCAAACGAAGTGCTGTGCTAGGTGTCACTCCACGTTTCTGATTAACAAGTTCATTGACGCGTTGATAAGGAACACGAATTGCATCTGCAAGCTCACGTTGAGTTATGTTCATTGGAACAAGAAATTCCTCACGCAACATCTCGCCAGGGTGGGTGGGTTCTCGATTTGTTGGAATGCGTACCATGGTAAACCTCTAATGGTAATCAGTTACTTCTACGTTAAATGGGCCAGATTCTCCCCATTTAAAACAGATCCGATACTGTTCGTTTATTCGAATGCTGTACTCAGCTTGCCTATCTCCAGAGAGACTTTCGAGTCGATTGCCAGGAGGAACTTTAAGTTCACCAAGCGCATGAACAGAGTCAAGTTGATCAAGTTTTCTTGCGGTTATTCGCCAGAGCGTTTGTGGACAGGCCTTACGAGCCGCTTTTGAGTTAATGCCATTGAATATATCTTCAGTGGCAGAGTCTTTAAACGAAATGATCATATTAACATGATAGCACGGATGTCATGTTAATATGGGTAGTATGGTGGTAAGGGTTGAGCATGGTCAATCTTAAAGTCACTACAAAGCCAACCCCACACTCCAACTTCCCCTTTATATCGCTCCGAGCAGCGGAGCAAAATGACGAATAGCGCGAGGACTGTTTGAGCCTAGGCGTTGTTTGCCTAGGTGAGTTCCGTAGCGCCGTCATTTTGTGAGCAGCGCAGGGAACCCCGATAGGGGAGTGATATAGGGGCGGCTTTTCTTTTCGTTACTTTTCTTTGGCCGTGCAAAGAAAAGTAACTCGCCAAGAAGGCGAAAAACAAGATGTCAGAGTCTGAGGAAAATAAAAATTAGCGACTAAACACCCACGTACTCCCGGCTGAAAGCTCAGCATTAAACCCATACCCCAGCTCACTAAACGACTTAATCTCCTCCACCTCAGTGAGCTGATTCCGAATAATAAACCGTCCCATCACCCCGCGTGCCCGCTTAGCATGCACCCCAACAACCTTGTATCCATCATCCTTCTGCTCTTTAAACTGCACATCAACCAAACGACCATTAATAAGTGACGGCTTAACTGCCTTAAAATACTCATTCGAGGCTAGATTAATCACCACATCATCCCCTTGGTCGGCCAAATCCTGATTAATCTGCTGAGTAATTAACTCACCCCAAAAAGCGTAGAGATTGATCCCCTTATCATTAGACAGCCTTGTCCCCATCTCCAAACGATAGGGTTGCATCAGATCAAGTGGGCGTAACAATCCATACAGGCCGGAGAGAATACGAAGATGTTTCTGTGAAAAAGAGAACTCATCCTCACTGAAGCTCTCAGCATCCAAACCTGTGTAAACACCCCCCTTCATTGCCAAAATAGCCTGTTTGGCATTCTCAGGTGTAAAGGGTAGGGACCAGTCGACATAGCGCTGATGATTGAGTTGAGCCAACTTAGAGCTAATTTTCATCAACTCGCCAAGCGCCTCTTCTGAGTAGTGACGAAGGTTGGCGATTAGCGATTCTGATTGAGGCAAATAACGGGGTTGGCTCTGTTGCGGCGTAACTGCTGTGGTTTCGTAATCAAGCGTTTTTGCTGGTGATATAAGGAGTAGCATTGTTTTTCCCCGATGGAGATGTTGGTCTGTTTAATCATCACTCTAATAGAGTAATGATGGCAATATGTAATGAGAGGTTTCGAATTTTTTTAACTCACTTTGACACCCTAATGCCAGCCGTGTAAATTGCGCCTCTTCCTGTAGATACCTTATCTGCATGCCAAATTTTAACCACCGGTTTCTAAATCGGTTTTTTTCATGTGACCTTTCGTATGGGCCACCACTGATAGAGAATCAAAAATGCCTCTAATTACTCTCCCCGATGGCTCCGAACGGAGCTTTGAAAACCCCGTTTCTGTACACGATGTCGCCGCTGATATCGGCCCTGGTCTGGCGAGAGCTGCGCTGGCTGGCCGTGTTAATGGTGAGTTGGTCGATACCGCTTATGTGATGAGCGAAGATGCCCAACTGGCAATTGTTACCGATCGCGATGCGGATGGCCTGGAGGTGATTCGCCACTCAACGGCTCATCTCATGGCACAAGCGGTAAAAACGCTCTATCCAGAGGCACAGGTCACCATCGGCCCAAGCATCGATGATGGCTTCTACTATGACTTCTCTTATGAGCGCCCCTTCACGCCTGAAGATCTGAAGGCGATTGAAGTGAAGATGAAGGAGTTGGTTAAGGCTGATCTTCCTATCACACGCTCACTGATGTCACGCGATGAGGCGATCACCTACTTCCGTGATTTGGGTGAGACCTATAAAGCAGAGATCATTGAGTCGATTCCGAGTGATGAGGATCTCTCTCTATATACTCAAGGTGAGTTCACCGATCTTTGTCGTGGCCCCCATGCACCCAGCACAGGCCGTCTGAAATCATTTAAGTTGATGAAGCTAGCGGGGGCCTACTGGCGTGGTGACTCTAAAAACGAGATGCTGCAACGCATCTACGGCACCGCCTGGAAAGATAAAAAAGAGCTGAAGGCCTACATTCGTCGTCTTGAAGAGGCGGAGAAGCGTGACCACCGTAAGATTGGCAAGACGCTTGATCTTTTTCACACCCAGGAAGAGGCACCAGGCATGATCTTCTGGCATGGCAAAGGGTGGCAGATCTACCTGGCTGTGCAGCAATATATTCGTGATAAGTTAGATAAAAATGGCTATCAAGAGGTGAATACACCACAGCTGATTGACCGCAGTTTGTGGGAGAAATCGGGTCACTGGGAGAAGTTTGGTGACATGATCTTCACCACCCATTCGGAGCATCGTGATTATGCGATTAAACCGATGAACTGCCCAGCGCACATCCAGCTCTACAATCACGGACTGAAGAGTTACCGCGATCTGCCGCTACGTTTGGCGGAGTTTGGCTCTTGTCATCGAAATGAGCCGTCCGGCACACTGCACGGTTTGATGCGGGTGCGTAATTTTGTACAGGATGATGCGCACATCTTCTGTACTGAAGGGCAAATTCATTCTGAGGTCTCGAATTTTATCGATCTGCTGTTTGAGGTCTACCGCGATTTTGGTTTTGATGATGTGATCATTAAATTCTCAACACGCCCTGAACAGCGTGTGGGTGAGGACGAGGTGTGGGATCGTGCCGAGAAGGTGCTTGAGGATGTCCTCAATCATAAAGAGTTGGATTGGGAGCTACAGCCAGGTGAGGGTGCTTTCTACGGGCCGAAGATTGAGTTTTCACTGCGTGACTGCCTCAATCGTGTCTGGCAGCTAGGGACCATTCAGCTCGATTTCTCCATGCCAGACCGCCTCGATGCAACCTATATCGCCGAAGATAACAGCAAACAAGTGCCGGTGATGTTGCATCGCGCCATCCTTGGTTCGATTGAGCGATTTATCGGAATTTTGATCGAACACTACGCCGGTCTGCTGCCGCTTTGGCTCTCGCCAGTGCAGGTTGTTTTGATGAATATTACCGATCGACAGGCCGAGTATGTCGAAAAAGTATCGAAAACCTTGCAGGAACAGGGATTTCGTGTGGAAATAGACTTGAGAAACGAGAAGATTGGCTTTAAAATCCGCGAGCACACATTAGAGCGTGTGCCCTATCTGCTGGTTATTGGTGATCGGGAGATGGAGGAGGGTTCTGTTGCTGTTCGTACCCGCAAGGGTGAAGACCTCGGTTCGATGTCTGTTGAGGCGTTTGCCGCACGGATGGACGAAGAGGTGACAGGATTCGTCTATTGAAGTTGAGGTTACCTGGATGGCAGCCTTTTACATTTTTGAAATTTACTCTCTTCGGAGGAACCAGCTATCGCTGCACCTAAAAAGAACCGCCTGAACAACGATATTACTGTGCCAGAAGTTCGCTTAATTGGCGCTGATGGAGAACAGGTGGGAATTGTCTCTATTGATGAGGCAAAGAGTGTCGCTCTCGGCGCTCGTTTAGATTTGGTTGAAATCCAACCTAATGCGGAGCCACCAGTTTGCCGCATCATGGACTACGGAAAGTTTGTTTTTGAAGCTAAAAAGCAGAAACAAGCGGCCAAAAAGAAGCAAAAGCAGGTTCAAATTAAAGAGATTAAGTTTCGGCCAGGGACGGGAATTGGGGATTATCAGGTAAAACTACGCAACCTGATACGTTTCCTTGAGGACGGGGATAAAACCAAAGTCACGATGCGTTTTCGTGGCCGGGAGCACGCCCACCGTGAGCTGGGTCTGGAACTACTTCAACGAGTAGAGAAGGATCTTGAAGAGTACGGTACGGTCGAGCAGAAACCGGCAATGGAAGGGCGTCAAATGGTAATGGTGTTAGGCCCCAAGAAGAAGTTAAAGGTTTAGTTGCTGGTTCAGCTAACCGCTGTACAGCCCATGACCGCGGTGAAAAATGATCATTTTTTGCCTGGTTCTGGAGCTGGATAGAGGAAGCATGAGCAGCTAAGTAAACTTCTTAAACATTAAGTTAGATATTTATTAGTGATCAAATAGCGGAGTCTTAAAGATGCCAAAGATCAAAACCAAAAGCGGTGCGGCGAAGCGATTCGCACGCAAAGCAAACGGTTCGTTCAAATGCGGACAGTCACACAGAAGTCACATTCTGACTAAGAAAAGCACCAAGCGTAAGCGTCAGCTTCGTTGCCCAGCAAATCTGCACTCAGCAGATGTTGCAGCAGCACGTCGCATGATGCCTTATAGCTAAGAACGAATCGGAGTAGAAAATGCCAAGAGTTAAAAGAGGTGTAACAGCACACGCCCGTCATAAAAAGGTGCTAAAAGAAGCCAAAGGTTATTACGGTGCCCGTAGTAAGGTCTACCGCGTAGCCAAACAGGCCGTTATCAAAGCGGGTCAATACGCTTACCGTGATCGTCGCCAGAAGAAACGTCAGTTCCGTGCATTGTGGATTGTTCGTATCAACGCAGGTGCGCGTAACAACGGTCTGAGCTATAGCCGTATGATCAATGGTCTGAAGCTTGCTCAGATTGAGATTGATCGCAAAATGTTGGCCGATCTGGCTATCTTTGATAAGCCGGCGTTTACCGTCCTGGCAGAGAAGGCAAAGGCCGCTCTTTCCAGCTGATAGCTTGTCAATAAACCTGGATTTATCTAGGTTTAAGCGTCGCATAAAAAGGGGGAAGGCCAGATGGTCTCCCCCTTTTTTGTTTGTAAAACTGCATTTACTCCTGTAGGTCCGCCTTCAGGCGGGCATCGGAGTTTAGGTAATGCGCCAAAAGGCGCACCTACAAACGATTATAAAATCGAGAGTAAAACAGAATGGGACTGGATATTGAAAATCTAACGGGTGATGCATCACAGGCGATTGCCGATGCTTCCGATCTACAAGCACTTGATGCCGTACGTGTCCGTTATCTGGGTAAAAGTGGTCTGCTGACCGAACAGCTGAAGTCGCTTGGCTCTCTGTCAAAAGAGGAGCGGCCAAAAGCGGGGCAGGCGATCAACAAAGCTAAACGTGAATTGCAGCAGAAGATCGAGTCTCGCAAGCGTGATTTGGACCAAGCGGCGTTGGCGCAACGGCTTGCCAGTGAAAAGATTGATGTAACGCTGCCTGGACGTGGTTTGGGAAGTGGCGGTCTGCATCCTGTCACGCGTACTATGGAGCGGATCGAACGCCTGTTCGCCAATGCTGGTTTTACCGTAGAGCAGGGGCCGGAGATTGAGGATGACTTCCACAACTTTGAGGCACTTAATATCCCGGCGCACCACCCTGCGCGTGCGATGCATGACACTTTCTACTTCGATGCGCATAAACTGTTGCGTACGCACACCTCACCTGTGCAGATTAGGGTGATGGAGGAGTCGAAACCGCCGCTGAAGATTATTGCCCCAGGGCGCGTCTACCGCTGTGATTCCGATATCACTCACACTCCGATGTTTCATCAGGTTGAGGGGTTTCTGGTCGATGAAAATGTCTCATTTGCCGATCTTAAGGGTGTCATCTATGACTTCCTTAGTAACTTCTTTGAGCGTGAGTTGCAGGTACGTTTTCGCCCCTCCTACTTTCCATTCACCGAGCCTTCGGCCGAGGTCGATATCGAGTGTGTGATGTGTAGTGGCAAGGGGTGTCGTGTCTGTAGCCATACCGGTTGGTTGGAGGTGTTGGGTTGCGGCATGATCCACCCAGAGGTCTTCCGTCATGTCGGCATCGATAGTGAAGAGTTCTCTGGTTACGCCTTTGGTATGGGCGTTGAGCGACTCACCATGCTGCGCTATGGAGTGAATGATCTGCGACTCTTCTTTGAGAATGATCTCAGATTTCTCAAGCAGTTTGCGTAGTATTGTGGGAAAGGGGTGTTCACTCCATTGGCCTAATATGGTGTAGGTGCACATTCATGTGCATGTCTGCAGGTTCGGCTGGTCGCATAAATGCGGCCCTACGCGAGCATAAAGTGTCTGGAGTGGAAGAAGGCCAATGGAGTGGATACCCCCTTTTGTGGGATTCTCGTAGCTTCGCCTTTAGGCGAATATGTCCGGCTAAAGCCGGATCTACAGTACAAAAATGAATGCTTGCTGGGTTGATCCTTTTGTCACTCGGCAGAGAACGAATAGACGGTATATACGATGAAATTCAGTGAAGCTTGGTTACGTGAATGGGTTAACCCAAATGTGACCACCAATGAACTGGCTGATCAACTCAGCATGGCGGGTTTGGAAGTGGATGCGGTTGAGGATGTAGCGGCCGCATTTAATGGCGTGGTTGTAGGTGAGGTGCTGACACGTGAGCAGCATCCCAATGCAGATAAACTCAGCGTCTGTACGGTTGATGCTGGCCAGGATGAGATGCTGCAAATCATCTGTGGTGCTGCTAATGTTGCTGCCGGGCTGAAAGTGCCCGTGGCTATCATCGGTGCTGTGCTACCCGGCGACTTCAAGATCAAGAAGGCGAAGCTGCGTGGTGAGGCGTCTCACGGCATGATCTGCGCCGCATCTGAGCTGGGTCTGCTTGAAACATCTGAAGGCATTATGTCGCTGCCGATTGATGCACCCATTGGTATGGATTTCCGTGAATATTTATCACTGAATGACAAGGTAATTGATGTTGATCTGACGCCAGACCGAGGTGATTGCTTAGGACTGATCGGCATCGCTCGTGAAGTGGGTGTGATCAACCAATCCCCCGTAACAGCGCCTGAGATCAAACCTGTTGCAGCGACTATCAATGATACCTTTTCGGTAAGGCTTGATGCTCCACAGGCGTGTCCGCGTTATCTCTGTCGTATTATACGCAACATCAATGCGACTGCTGAAACACCACTCTGGATGCAGGAGCGCTTGCGTCGTAGCGGTCTGCGTAGTATCAGCCCTGTGGTTGATGTAACCAACTATGTGCTGCTTGAGCTGGGTCAGCCGATGCACGGTTTTGATCTGAATAAGCTGGATAGTGAAATTGTTGTACGCATGGCGGGTCAAGCTGAAAAGCTGACGCTGCTTGATGGGCAAGAGATTGAGCTGCGTGAAGATACACTGCTTATTTCAGATAAACAGCGCCCATTGGCGATGGCGGGCATCATGGGCGGAGAGGCCTCAGGTGTTACGGCTGAGACGCGCGATATCCTGTTTGAGAGTGCCTTTTTTGCCCCCTTGGCGATTGCAGGCAAGGCACGTAGTTATGGCTTGCATACCGACTCATCGCACCGTTTTGAGCGTGGCGTAGACCCTGAGTTACAACAAAAGGCGATGGAGCGGGCTACCGCACTGCTTATTGAGATGGCCGGTGGTGAGCCTGGGCCCATTGTTGAGGCGCTATCTACAGAGCACCTAGTGCTGCCTGTAGCGATTCAGCTGCGTCGCAATCGCGTTGCTCAGCTACTCGGTGTTGATGTCTCAGATGAGCAGATTGTCGATATTCTGCAACGACTCGATATGCAAGTTGTGGCTAATGACCAGGGTTGGATGGTCACGGCACCAAGTTGTCGTTTTGATATCAGTATCGAGGTTGACCTGATTGAAGAGATCGGCCGAATCTACGGTTATGCCAATATTCCAACCAACCGAACCCTCTCTTCTATGGTGATGAGTTCGCCGCCAGAAGCGGCTTTTGACCTGGCTAAGGCGAAGCTACTGTTGGTTGGCCGTGACTACCAAGAGGTGATCACCTACAGTTTTATTGGCCCTGAGTTACAGAAGCAGATCGACCCTAACCATCAAGGAATTACCTTGGCCAACCCGATCTCTGCCGATATGTCAGTGATGCGTACCAGTCTCTGGCCCGGTCTGTTACAGACCGCCAGTTATAATCAGGCGCGTCAGTTGGAGCGTGTGAGGATCTTTGAGAGTGGTCTACGCTTTATCGACATCGCCGGAGAGATCTCTCAAGAACCGATGCTGGCAGGTCTGATCTGTGGTAGCCAACAGCAAGAGCAGTGGGGTGTGGCTAAACTTGAAAGTGTCGATTTTTTCGATCTGAAGGCTGACCTAGAGAGCGTCTTAGATCTCACCGGGGAGGCAGAGGCCTTTAGTTTTGTCGCTGATGAGCATCCAACATTGCACCCTGGACAGAGTGCCCGCGTGCTCTACAATGGAGAGGCGATTGGTTGGGTGGGTATGTTGCATCCAGAGCATGAGAAGAAATTGGGTCTGCTGGGTAACACCTTTCTGTTTGAGATAAAGCTAAAAGCGATTGAAATAGGTGGCCTGCCCGCTTTTGAAGCGTTGTCAAAATACCCGTCGATCAAGCGTGACCTCGCTATCCTGGTTGATAAAGATATTACCTATCAGCAAGTGCATGATTGCATAAGGCGTGTAGCCCCCTCATTTCTTAAAGACATCCGGCTATTTGATGTCTATACTGGTGATAACATAGATCCCGAGGTAAGAAGTCTCGCTTTGAGTCTGATTTTGCAGGAAACTTCAAAAACACTTTCGGATCAAGAGGTTGAAACAGCAGTAACAATAGTGTTGAATAACCTATCAACTGAACTCAAGGCCCGTTTGCGAGATTAATAATGGCATTAACTAAGGTGGATATGGCCGAAAGGCTTTTTGATGATCTTGGCTTGAATAAGCGCGAAGCTAAAGAGATGGTTGAGATGTTCTTTGAAGTGATTCCTGAGGCACTTGAGCAAGGGTATCAGGTAAAACTCTCTGGTTTTGGTAACTTCGATCTTCGTGAAAAAAATCAGCGCCCTGGACGAAACCCTAAAACAGGTGAAGAGATCCCAATTTCAGCACGCCGAGTGGTTACATTTCGTCCCGGACAAAAATTAAAAGCACGAGTAGAGGCCTATGCTGGAAGCCAGCAGTAGTTCTGTCGATCTGCCTGCTATTCCAGGCAAACGCTACTTCACTATTGGTGAGGTGAGTGAGCTATGTGGTGTAAAACCACATGTCTTACGCTACTGGGAGCAAGAGTTTCCGCAGCTGAAACCGGTAAAACGGCGTGGTAACCGCCGTTACTATCAACGTCATGACGTTATTCTGATTAGACAGATCCGTGGTTTGCTCTATGAGCAAGGTTTCACTATCGGTGGTGCTTGCCAACAGCTCTCGGGTGACGCTGCCAAAGAGGATATCAACCAGAGCCAGCAGATTGTCAAACAGTTGCGCACGGAGCTGGAAGAGCTACTGCATATTTTGAAGCGTTAGCTGTCTTAAATTAGTTCAGTATGACCACTTGCGTTGCAGAACCAACCCCTCAATTATCTAATAGCGTTCTGCTCTATGAGGCCGATTATCAGAAGGTATCGCTCTCTTGTTGGATAATTATTAGGCCGGCATTGACAATGCCTAGCAGTCCGCCTAGTATCCACCGCTCTCGGGGCGTAGCGCAGCCTGGTAGCGCACCACAATGGGGTTGTGGGGGTCGGAGGTTCGAATCCTCTCGCCCCGACCAATTTGGTCGGTTTCTCGATTTTTCTCTACAGGTAGATCAGCGATTTTAGCTGACACCCCACTACCTGATCATGTCCAAACACTCTCAAAAAGTCTCTCAATGAAGTATGAAATTGAAATTCAGGAGAGCTCCACGGGCTACCACGGTTTTTTCAAACTCAATCAATATCATCTGCGTCACAGTCTATTTCAAGGTGGCTGGGGCGATGTGATTGTGCGCGAGCGGATTGAGGGGCTGCGTACCGTTGGTGTGCTGCTCTACGACCCATTGCTGGATCAAGTGGTATTGATTGAACAGTTCCGTATTGGTGCGATGGAGGCGGGCAAGGATGCCTGGTTGCTGGAGGTTGTAGCCGGCTTAGTGGACAAAGATGAGTCAGAAGAGATGCTTGCTCGGCGTGAGTCGCTTGAGGAGGCCAATTGTGAATGTCTTGACCTTATTCCTATGTATGATTTCTACGTCAGTCCCGGCTCAACGAGTGAGCGACTACAACTCTTCTGTGGGCGGGTTGATGCCTCAAATGCAGGCGGCTGTTTTGGTTTGGCTGATGAAGGCGAGGATATTCGTGTCGTCGTGATGGATGTCGATAGCGCTATTTCAGAGCTTTATAATGGTCGCGCGAATTCAGCAAGCATCATTATTGGATTGCAGTGGTTGATTCTGCATAAGGATGAAATTCGCCAAAAGTGGATAGAGACAACGGCTGAAGATGGTAGTATCTTCGCTAAATAGTCTTTAGAATCTCAATCTGCTGGCTCTAATTATGGGGTCGGTTATTTTAACGTCAGCTCGTCTGGCACATGAAGAAGTAAGAGAAAGATATGTCAAATCAAATTGCAGGCACTGTTAAATGGTTCAATGATGAAAAAGGTTTCGGTTTCATTGAGCAAGAGAATGGCAAAGATGTTTTTGTCCACTTCAGTGCTATTGTGGGTGACGGGCGTAAAACCCTTGTGGAAGGTCAAAAAGTTACTATGGATGTAACGCAAGGCCAGAAAGGCCCTCAGGCGGAAAACGTAAATCCTGCCTAATGATCTAGATAATAATGCCGCTTTATAGCGGCGTTGTTGCACGAGGGGATGCCTTCATACCATCACCGTTAAGGTGTTGATGGTAGTCACTCTTCAGCGGTAAAGAAGAAGCAGCCTTGATTATAGAGTGTTGTTAGAAGTGCCCGATAAGTGGGTTCATCTAACCATGCTTTTAGGTCATCAAATTGTAGCTCTGTCTGTTGAGTAATGATTTGTAAAAAGCCCTCTTCACTTGCTGCAAGTTCAAATGCCTCACCATTTGCGAAGAGCAGATCGCTCTTTGTGTTTCGGGCAAAGAGCATTCGTGAATAGTTATCACGGGTGAGCTTTTTTAATGCCTGAAATTTATCGTAAAACTCATCACTCTCAAGCGTGGCCTCGACCGGTTCAGGTCTAAGGTTCTCCTTTGTCTCCGTAACATATCGACCAAACCAGCGTTGTAGTGCCGCTTCATCTTGTTGCAAAAACTGCTGCATTAATTGGCTGATTTTCGCGGTCGTCTCAGTGGTAATCTCTGTGAAATTGGACTGAAGTGGTAGTTCTGGATCGCGGTATCTCTGCTTTGGCACATGCTGCTCAATCAGCTCATCACACCAAGCGGCCGTTAGGTCACGCAGTGCAGGAGCACGAAAACCGACAGATAGGCTTA
>JAKITT010000144.1 GCA_021647945.1 Candidatus Polarisedimenticolaceae bacterium | reverse complement strand
GGGTTTATCAAAATGCTGCCGAACGATTTTTAACTCATGTCAAGCAAAAAAACGCTTTTATCCAAACTTTTTTACAAATATTTTTCCTTTAAATTACTGCAAGTTTCTAACCGGACACTACTGATTTGAAATGGATACGCCGATGGCACCTGCACAACAGGCAGACAATTTATTGGCTATTGGTGCTGCTCTTCGTGGCCAGGTTGGGGGGCGCTGATGCAGCAGATTAACCTCTATCAGCCCGCAACACGGCGTAAGTTAGAACCACTCGGCAGTGTAGCGATGTTGATTTATGCGCTGCTGCTCTCTGTCGTTCTTGGTGGCTGGTATGGCTATGAGTTATCGCAATTCAACGTCGTGCAGCAAGAGGTCGATAGACTCAAAAAAGAGAAAGAGATATTACTGGCCAATATGGCGCGGCTGACTAAAAATAGCTCTCCACCAGGCAAAAATACGCAGTTGGAGAGGCGTATTGAGTTGATCAGAGGTAACCAAAACCTGAAGCTCAAGGTTATTCGCCGCTTAAAAGATCCTGGTTTAAGTAATACGACCGGTTTCTCTATATTTTTTGATGGATTGTCGAGGCAGAGTATCCCTAACAAACTCTGGTTGTCAGATATTTTGATCGAGCAGGGCGGAAAACACCTGATGTTAAAAGGGGGGGCGATGAAGGCCTCTCTGGTGCCGGTGTTTTTGCAGCGTCTTTCAGCAGAGGGCAATTTCCAAGGTATGGAGTTCCACGCTTTTAATCTGACTCGGCCAGAAGATGAGCCCTGGCATATTGATTTTTCCGTTGATACCCGGCCAGAAAAAGAGAGTCAGCCGGTTAAACGGGTAAGAATAGAGAAGGTGGGTGTTGATAAAGCACTGGAGCGGCTGGATGAGGTGTTGAAGAAAAAATGAAAGCACAGATCACTGAGCTAATAGAGAAGATCGATAATCTCAATGTTCGCGAGCGCGCTATGCTGCTGCTGGTGATTCTGGTTGCCATCTTCTCCTTATGGAACGAACTCTTGATGGTTCCATTTGAGAAGTCACGCGAGCAGGCTGAGCAAGAGATTGTTGATATTAAGAAGAGCAAGCAGTCGCTGGATCTACAGATAAAGGTGATTTCGCAAATAAACTTGAGAGATCCCGATAAAGAGAACCGTGCCCAGTTAGCGCAACTAAAATCGACATTAAAACAGCTTGATCAACAACTTTCTGGTCTGATGACCACCCTGATTCCACCCACCAGAATGACCGCAGCGTTAGAGGATATTTTGAGCCGAAATGGCCACTTAAAGCTACTACGCGTTGAAAGTTTGAGTGTGAGGCCCTTGCTTGATGAGGCCGATGGCAAAGAGAAATCGACAGATAGCGTTGTACAGCAGGGCGTATTTCGGCATGGCATGTTGATTGAATTTGAAGGGAGTTACAGCGAAACAGTACAGTACCTCAAGGCCTTAGAGGAGCTACCATGGCTCATCTTTTGGGATAAGATTCATTACCATGTTGAAGAGTATCCCAATGCCACGGTGACAATTATTGTCTCTACTTTGAGTCTTAAAGAGGGGTGGATTGGTGTCTAGATTGTTACCGAAGGGCCCAATGGCCATCATTATGCTGGCGGCTTTGATGCACTCCACGTTGCTGTGGGCGTTTGATGACCCTACGCGTCCCCCTCGGGCTGGCAAAGAGCAACAGATAGAGAGTGCTGAGAAAGTGGCTGTGGCTGCGACAAAAAAGATCTGGTCATTAGAGTCGGTTTTGATTGCACAGAAGCGACAAATTGCCGTGATCAATGGCGAGATCGTTAAGCGAGGTGACCGGGTCAATGGTGCGCGCGTAGTCTCAATTAAAAAGAGTGGTGTGACACTCTATAAAAAAGGTAAATATTTTAAATTGTTGTTAGTGTCGAAGAGTAAAACTCGCCTTAAAAATAGAACTGCTAGCAGCAGTGGTAGATAGCTATGATAGTTAGAAAATTAATATTAAGTTTGGCCGTGCTACTGCTTGTGGTGGGCTGCAAAAGTATAGAAATAAGAGAAGATGTGAATGACCAGATTGAGACGGTCATGCTGGATGCCGAAGCGAGCCAAATGGCTCCGGAGCGTGTGTTAACGCCGCCACCTGCATCGGTCGTTGCATCGCTGCTTCCTCCCGTTGCTGTTGATGTGATGCGACAGAATCGTGCTGAACCGCGTTTTGATATTGCGGTAAAAGAGATGGATGCACAGGATTTTTTCATGAGTCTGGTGGCAGATACTCCCTATAATATGGTGGTGCATCCCAGCGTTGAGGGGACGCTCACTCTCACTCTGAAAGATGTCACCATTGAGCAAGTAATGACGACTGTTCGTACCGTATACGGTTATGAATCACAGAGAAATGAGATGGGTTTTTTGGTGCTGCCTGCCAAATTGCAGACACGGGTTTTCCATATTGACTACCTCAATCTGAAACGTTCGGGTGTCTCAAGCACCTGGGTAAGTTATGGCCAGGGTTCACAAGGGGAGTCGGGCGATGGTGGCGAGTCGTCTGGGAGTAAATCTGCGCTGAGTAGTGGCACAATCACTCGAACAGAATCAGATTTTTGGGGCGATCTAAAAGGCTCACTCAAAGCCCTCATTACCGATAGTGAAGACGGCACTGTTGTACTCAATGCCCCATCTAGTTTAGCGATTGTGCGTGCCTACCCGGATGATCTGCGCGCGGTTGAAAAGTTTCTGCAGGTGATGCACAAAAACCTCAATCGACAGGTGATACTTGAGGCAAAAATTATTGAGGTGATTCTCAGTGAGGGTTTTCAGTCGGGCATTAACTGGGCGGCATTAGGGCGGAGTGGTGCCAATGATAGTATTCTTATTGGTCAAACCGGTGGCGGCACCATTCTCAATAATAATCCAGCGCTCTCAGGTATCTCAGGCAATACAGGTCTGCTTGATCCTGCCAATCTTCAACAGATATCAGGAACCACCGCTTCCGCTTTCGGTGGCATGTTTAGCACGGCCATCAGTATGGGCCGCTTCAGTGCCTTTATTGAACTGCTAGAGTCGCAGGGCAGTGTCCAGGTGCTCTCCAGTCCACGGGTCTCAACCATCAATAATCAGAAGGCGGTTATTAAGGTGGGCTCGGATGAGTATTTTGTCACCAAAGTATCCAATCCAACGACGGGGGGTGGGGTAGATGCCACCAGTTCGCCAGAGATCACTCTGACCCCCTTCTTCTCTGGTATAGCCCTGGATGTCACGCCGCATATTGATAAGAATGACAATGTGATTCTGCATGTACATCCGTCGGTCAGTGATGTGACGGATCAGATCAAACAGATCATTATTGATGGTGAAAATCAGAGCCTGCCAATGGCACTGAGCAGTATCAGGGAGTCTGATAGCATTGTCCGCGCGCGTAGTGGGCAGATTATTGCGATTGGCGGCTTGATGAAAACCTATACCCAGACAGAGACGGCCGGTGTGCCTATTTTGAAGGATCTACCCTTTATTGGTGCGGCGTTCCAACACAATCTACAGCGCACTATTAAAACGGAGTTGGTGATTCTTCTTCGGCCGATTGTCTCAGGCACCCCAGCCAGTGATCGCTACATGAGTGAGACCCGGGCGCGTATTCAAAATTTACAGAGTGAAATTAAGCAACGTCATAGAGTGAGCAATATAGAGCCAGAAGAGGAGAGCGCTGATGAACCGCCTGCTGAGGAGTGATGTGTGGTTTGTAGCAAGCCCTGTTCAGTCGTTACTCTAAGAGCCAAGAATGTATCTGGAACATTATGGGTTGCGTGAAGCACCCTTCTCAATCACCCCGGATACCGACTATTTTTTTGCCGCCCCAAGCCATCAGGAGGCACTCAATGTGTTGTTGGTGGCGCTACGTATGGGTGAAGGGTTTATTAAAGTTGTCGGCGAGGTGGGTACCGGCAAAACACTGCTCTGCCGTAAGCTACTGAAGATACTGGATGGTGAGTTCGTCACCGCCTATATTCCTGACCCCTTCCTGACTCCTGTCCAGCTTCGGTTGGCGTTAGCCCATGAATTGGGTATTGATATCTCTCCACGAGTGGGGCGGCAGAAGGTCTATGATGCCATTCGTCAACGACTGATTGAGATCAGCGCCTCGGGCCAATCGGTGGTGCTGATCTTGGATGAGGCGCAGGCACTGCCCGATGAGAGCTTAGAAGGGTTGCGCCTGTTGACCAACTTTGAAACAGAGAAACGTAAATTGTTACAGATCGCCATGTTTGGTCAACCCGAGCTGGACCAGCGATTAAACCAGCCAAGTATGCGCCAGCTAAAGCAGCGCATCACCTTCTCTTATCTGCTGCACGGGATGGACTGCAAGGCGCTCTCAGCCTATGTCATACATCGATTAAAACAGGCGGGTTATCAAGGTGAACAGCCCTTTTCACCGCGTGCGCTGAGGTGCCTGTATAAGGGGAGTCGTGGCATCCCCCGATTGGTTAATATTCTGAGCCATAAATCCCTGCTGGCCACTTTTGGCACCGGCAAACTGGCGGTAACATCCGCAGCAGTCAAATTGGCGATTAAAGATACAGAAGGGGCAGAGCCTCTACCGACGGGCTTAGCTAAAACAACCTTTATATCGATATTGTTACTGCTTTTTGCCGGTCTCTATTTTAGCGGGGGATTCAGTTTATGAGTCTGATCAATAAGGTGCTTGTTGATCTTGATCAGCGCAGAGTGGACGAGGCAAGCACAGCTGAGCAGCTATTGACGGATACCGCCGTTGCTCACCCCTCACCGAGCCATTTACCATGGGTTGGCATTGTTGTTGGTGCACTTATTCTGCTCTTAGTCGCCGTGGTGGCATATTGGTATTTTGATGACTTGGTGACAGAGCCGCAGGCAGAGACTGTTATAGAACCGCTGGATATTTTACCGCAGCAAGTGGCGATTATTGTCCATGCTGATCTGCCTGAGAAGACACTTAAACCACCGCAGAAGACTGTGACGAATAGTGAGCCACCGGTTCAGCATGAGGAGGCTGCTATAACAGCACCGTTACCTGCTGCTGAGCATCTCCCTGTGCCGGTGCAGACTAAACTGACGTTGCAGCAGCTGAGAGTGGCCAGACGAAAAGTGGGTAGCCGAATTGTCTTCGAGCTGAACCAGTTTCCCCAATACCGACTGATCAAATCCGCATCGAATCAACAGCTGAACATCCTATTAAAAAAGACCGTACAGGCGCAGCCGTTTCAGTTGGCCCAATATCGCAATGATCTGTTGAAAGAGATCTCCAGTCAGCAGGATGAGCAGGGTCTCAATTTTGAGTTTAAAACCCACCAACCTGTCTCCACCTACCTTTTTCTACTGCCCGCCTCAGGTGATTATGACAATCGTTTGGTGATTGATATTACGCCCATTGAGACACCTCAGTCCGCATCATTGAAAATGGCGGCGGCACCCGTGGTAGAGAGCAGTGCAGCCGTTGCTAGCATAGGAAAAAGAGAACGTGACAGATCCGCGAAACCGCCAGCCAGAAAGGTAGTTAAGCCACCACCAAAGAGCAGGCCGTTGATTCGTCACAGTGCAGCATCTAAGAGTGAACGTACCTATCAGCAGGCACTTGATTGGCTGGCAGATGGTCAACAGAGTACAGCGATAGAGGGGTTCAAGGCGGTACTCAAGAGTGACCCCGCTCATCATGAAGCAAGATACTCATTGGCGGTACTATTGATTCAGCGAGCCGCACTGGATGAAGCTGAGCAGTTACTGTTTGAAGGGCTGCGCCAAGCGCCGACACATGCGCCATTTGCTAAGCTCTATGGTCGCTTAAAAGCGGAGAGCGGTGACTATCTTCTAGCGGTCACAGTGATGGAAAGGGCGATTGAAAATGCCACTACCAACGCCGACTATTATGGACAGATGGCAGCCCTCTATCAGCGTTTGGAATTCCACCCTCAGGCGATAGAGGCATATACAATCGCCTTGCGCTTGAGACCGGGCATGGCGCTTTGGTGGATGGGGTTGGCGATCTCTCTGGAACAGCGGGAGCGCTATAAGGAGGCGCTCTCGGCCTACGAAAAGGCGCGGGCCAATGGTCGATTAAATGCCGATGTTCGAACATTTGTAGAGAGTAGAATTGATCTACTTAAACCGTAGTAATTGCAGAACTGTGGTGGGCTCCTTTAGAGTCCCTATATACTTATTAAGAAGGTCGGTAACTACTCAGCGTCAGTGAACTCCGTGCTCACCGCGCACGTGCAAAATTCAGGCAGGAGTCCTTTGAACGCAAGGCCCATAGCCACAGCAGCACTGACGCCCTGCTTCCGACAAGTCGATAG
>JAKITT010000143.1 GCA_021647945.1 Candidatus Polarisedimenticolaceae bacterium | reverse complement strand
GTTTATTGCAGCTCAATCTGTTTGAAAAACGAGACTTGATGGCCCTGCTGCGAGGCGATCCTATACATGACAAACAATTTGATATTAATCAGATGGCTTTGCTGTGAAAGTTAACGGGACAGCAGTGATATTATTTATTTGATAACTACAATTGCTACATTATTAGCTTCATATGCTTCCCAGTCACTGAGGGAAAACCGCCCAGATGAATATGAAGAAATAAGAAAAGAAAGCAAAAAACAGCATGGAAATATTAACTTCTGGCCAAGATGGAAAATTCATGCATTATGCTTGTTTAATGCCTCATTCATTGTGCTTTGGTATACTCATGGCGCTATTTATTTACCTAACAATAAAAAATCACTCAGATAGTCAAAGCTCCATATTGCTGCTGATTTTGAGTGTTAGCAGCTATCGACCACAAGTGTGACCTCTACAGAGTTGGTTGTGGAGCGCTTCTACCTCTTATGAACTCGCAGTAAATCAAAAAATCCGCCACTATCGGCCCTCTTTCTTGGGTATAATTCGCCGATGTACACGCTTACCCTGATTCAAAAAATTGTCATTTTTGTACTGCCGATCATACTGGCCATCACCATGCATGAGGCCGCGCATGGTTGGATGGCAAAAAAACTGGGGGATCGGACGGCTGAAATGCTTGGTCGGGTCACTCTCAACCCCATCAAGCACATCGACCCCATAGGCACCATTGTGGTGCCATTTGCAGTCTACATGGTGAGTGGCTTTATCTTTGGTTGGGCTAAACCGGTACCGGTCAATTGGAACAACCTGCGCAACCCACGACGAGATGTCGCTTTAGTCGCTTTGGCTGGGCCGGCGGCTAACCTCTTGATGGCCTTCTTCTGGTCATTGATGATTCATCTTGGTTTTCAATTTATCGAAACAGAGCAGTGGTTTGCACTGCCTCTGATGTTGATGGGAGTGGCAGGCGTGTTGATCAATACGCTCTTGATGGCACTCAATTTGATACCAATCCCACCGCTTGATGGTGGACGTATTTTAACCGCCTTGTTGCCGCCAAAAATGGCGCTCGCATACGCCGGCCTAGAGCGGTATGGTCTCTTTATTATGGTGATCCTATTGGCTAGCGGCATGTTGGGCAGCATACTCTGGCCACTCGTTGCATTCACCATTAGCCTGCTGCCTGCATCCGATATGGTCAGTCAGTTATTACCCGTTATTCTGAACCCTGCAAGGAGTTGATCTTGAGTCTGGTTTCCGCACAACACACCCGCGTTCTATCCGGTATGAGACCCACTGGTCGTCTCCATCTTGGTCACTATCATGGCGTTTTGAAAAATTGGGTGGCTCTACAGGAGAGACATGAATCTCTCTTTTTTGTTGCCGATTGGCATGCGCTGACCACCCACTATGAAGACCCTTCAATCATCAAAGAGAGTATCTGGGAGATGGTGATTGACTGGTTAGCCGCCGGTGTTGATCCAGATAAATCGACCCTCTTTATCCAATCACAGGTGCCAGAGCACGCCGAGCTGCACCTGCTGCTGTCGATGATCACCCCGTTGAGTTGGCTTGAGCGGGTGCCGAGTTATAAAGATCAGCAAGAGAAGCTGAAAGAGAAGGATTTGGCCACCTACGGTTTTCTTGGCTATCCACTGTTGCAGTCGGCAGATATCTTAATCTACCGTGCTGGCCAAGTGCCGGTGGGGGAAGACCAAGTGGCCCACATTGAAATAACACGTGAAGTGGCCCGTCGCTTCAACCGTCTCTATGGTCGTGAGCCAGACTTTGAAGAGCGGGTGATCGAAGCGAAGAAGAAGATGGGCAAGAAGGCGGCGAAAAGTTTTGATCGAATGAGTCGCGCCTACCAAGAGCAGGGTGATCATGAGGCACTGATCGCAGCCAAGGCGTTGTTGGATGATCAACAAAATATCAGCAATGTTGAACGTGAGCGTCTGCTGGGCTATTTGGAAGGGGGCGGTCGAATCATCTTGGTCGAACCGCAATCGTTATTGACCAAAGCCTCAAAAATGCCGGGGCTGGATGGGCAGAAGATGTCCAAGTCCTACCACAACACCATTGCGCTGCGTGATTCGCCGGATCAAGTTGAGAAGATGCTACGCACCATGCCGACCGACACCAACCGTGTGCGCCTGACTGATCCGGGTGATCCGGCTCGCTGTCCTGTCTGGCAGTTTCATGAGGTCTACTCAGATGAGAAGACCAAAGCGTGGGCGGCAGAGGGGTGTAAAACTGCCGGTATCGGCTGTATCGACTGCAAAAAACCGATCATTGATGCGGTGATTGCAGAGCTTGAGCCGATGCAGGCGCGGGTGAAAGATTACCAGCAGCAGCCTGAGTTAGTACGTGAGATTATCGAACAGGGCAACCGCCAAGCCCGCATCATTGCCCAACAGACGATGCAGGAGGTGCGGCAGGTGATGTCGCTCGACCTCTGATGCAAGGCGACTTCACCCTTACTGAGAGTGCAACGGCACATGCGGAACAGCAAGAGATGCCGTTTGCGATTGTGCAGGGTGAACCACTTGCCACACCACCGAAGGATCTCTATATTCCGCCCGATGCGCTGGAGGTGATTCTCGATGCCTTTGAAGGGCCGCTTGATCTGCTGCTCTATCTGATCAAACGGCAGAATCTTGATATTTTAGAGATCCCGGTGGCTGAGATCACCCAACAGTATGTGCACTACATCGAGATGATGGGGGAGATGCAGTGGGAGCTGGCCGCTGAATATCTGGTGATGGCCGCGATGCTTGCCGAGATTAAATCACGCATGCTGTTGCCTCGTTCGATGGATGAAGAGGGCGAGGAGGGCGATCCACGTGCCGAGTTGATTCGTCGCCTTCAGGAGTATGAACGCTACAAACAGGCCGCAGAGGATATTGATGCGCTACCACAACTCGGTCGAGATACCTTTCAAACAGTGGCCGATGTTGAAGATAAACAGTGTGAACGACCTGAGCCACAAGTCTCGTTGCAGGAACTTCTCCTGGCCTTCAAGGATGTCTTGAGCCGAGCAGATATGTTTACCAAACACCGTATTGAGCGTGAATCACTCTCGGTACGTGAGAAGATGTCCTATATTTTGCAGCATATCTCAGCGGATCACTTCATTGAGTTCAGTGAGCTGTTTGATTTGAGTGAGGGTCGCCAAGGTGTGGTGGTCTCATTTTTGGCCATTTTGGAGTTGATCAAAGGGGCGCTGTTGGAGTTGGTGCAGAATGAGGATTTTGGCCCGATCCACATAAAGGCACGATGAGCAGATGTTAGATAAGAGCAAACAGATCATCGAAGCCGCACTGCTAGCGGCCGGAAAGCCACTGCTGCTCGATCATATGCTGGAGCTGTTTGAAGAGTCAGAGCGCCCTGATCGCAAGGTGCTGCGCGAGTTGTTAGCTGAAATTGGTCGAGATTATGAGGGCAGGGGGATTGAACTGCTGGAAGTTGGTAGTGGTTTTCGTATCCAGGTACGGGCAGAATACGCCCCATGGGTCTCCCGTCTTTGGGCTGAACGGCCATCTCGCTACTCCCGTGCGTTGATGGAGACCCTGGCCCTCGTTGCCTACCGTCAACCGATCACACGGGGTGAGATCGAAGAGGTGCGTGGCGTGGCGGTCAGCACCAACATCATTAAGTCATTAACAGAACGTGACTGGATTCGTGTTGTTGGTCACCGTGATGTACCAGGAAAACCGGCGTTATACGCCACTACCCGACATTTTTTAGACTACTTTAGTCTGAAAAATTTGAATGAACTGCCCACACTCTCTGAAATTCGTGATCTTGATTCAATCAATCGAGAGCTTGAGTTGAGAGAGCCGGGTGTAGATGAACAGACTGAAACAGATGAAGAAAGAGCAGATGAGCAAGAAGATGTCAGAACCGAAAACCGAACAAACAACTGAAGAACAGAGCGAATTGAAGGGCGAACGCCTACAGAAGGTGTTGGCCAATGCCGGCGTCGCCTCGCGCCGCGAGATTGAACGTATGATCAGTGCCGGACGGATCCAGGTAAATGGTCAGGTGGCGGCATTGGGGGATCGGATTGAAATCGATGCCAATGACAAAATCGAACTGGATGGGCGCGTTATCGGTCATAAGCGCCTTGCTGGCCCAGAAGCGCGCCGGATCATTATCTACAACAAACCGGAAGGGGAGCTGGTAACCCGGCATGATCCTGAAGGGCGTGCCACCATATTTTCACGCCTGCCAAAGCTGAAACAGGGGCGCTGGATCGCCATTGGTCGGCTCGATATCAACACCTCCGGTCTACTGCTACTGACCACGGATGGTGAGCTGGCCAACCGCTTAATGCACCCGAGCAAGGCCATTGAACGTGAATATGCGGTACGTGTATTGGGCCAAGTGGGAGAGACTGAGCTAAAACAGCTGACGGCCGGTATTGAGCTGGAAGATGGTCCCGCCCGTTTTGAAGAGGTAGTTGAGTCAGGTGGCACAGGGGCCAATCGTTGGTTTCATGTAGTCATTGTCGAAGGGCGTCAACGTGAAGTGCGGCGTCTCTGGGAGGCGGTAGGTGCGCAAGTGAGCCGCCTAAAACGAGTCCGTTTTGGTTCTGTCATTCTTGATAGCAGTGTTCCGGCGGGTCGTAATCGTGACCTGACTGAAAAAGAGAGCGCAACGCTACTTGAACTGGTCGGGATGGAGGCAGATGAGCCTGTACGTAAACCTGAGCGCAAGAGCAGTCGTCAGACAGAACGCCCAACACGATCAACCACCCGCCAAGCCGACTCTCGGCGTGCACAACCCGATGCTCAAAAGAGAAAATCGGCCCACAATGCAAAACGTTCACAAAAAAGGAAGTCACCCCCTCGTCAACGATGAAGAGTGATGACCTGCGCTGGATCTTTGAACAGCTCTTCAACCGATATGGCCCCCAGCACTGGTGGCCAGCGGAGACGCCATTTGAAGTGATGGTGGGTGCCGTGTTGACCCAGAATACCGCCTGGCTCAATGTTGAACGGGCTATCAACAATCTGAAACAGGCCGACTCACTGAGTTGCCAGCAGGTGGTAGACTTACCACCTGCTGAACTCGCTGAGCTGATTAGGCCTGCGGGTTACCTCAATCTCAAAGCCAAACGGCTACAGAATCTCTGCCGCTTTCTGCTTGAGAGCGGGGGAGAAAGCACGCTCTCTAGTTACAAAACAGATGAACTACGACAGGCCCTGTTATCGGTAAATGGTGTCGGGCCTGAGACGGCAGATGACATCCTACTCTACGCCTTCCAGCGGCCTGTTTTTGTCATAGATGCCTATACACGCCGTATCCTGACTGCCTATGGTTTGATTGCAGGTGATGAGTCCTATGAGGTTTTGCGCAGTGGTTTTGAGGCTGGACTGCCGTTAGATAGTGCACTCTTCAATGAGTACCATGCACTGATAGTCAAGCATGCTAAAAATCACTGCCGTAAAAAACCTCAGTGTGCAGGCTGCTCACTGATTGAACGCTGCCAACAGGGAAGAGCAAATGAAGCAGAAGAGCCGACCGCCACTTAGGCTAACCCCACACTACTCAATACAGTTAGCCGCTTATCTGATCACCACTCACCTCGTTGCATTGCTGGTGGTTATCACACTGGTAAGACCTTGGTGGTTTGCCATTGGAATGGTTGCCGTAATACTCTTTTCGCTTGTTCAAAGCTATCGTCGCCATCTCCAATACCGTGGTCATAATGTGATTAGAGCAGCAGAGCTTAACGGGCAGGATGAGTGGATATTACAGCAGGCCAATGGTGATGAGATTAGTGCACAGCTACAGTCAAACAGTTATATCCATCCCATACTCAGCGCACTCAATTTCTGCAACGAGCAGGGTAAGCGACAGAGCTTGATACTGCTGCCAGATGGTATTGATGCAGAGAGCTTTCGACGGTTACGAGTCAGACTTAAATTGAAACAAACAGGTACATAAACGGTGACATTTAGGCTTCGTGGCTAGATAATAAAGTCGGCTCTTCCCCGTAGTTTTTATCTAGCTATCTCCTCAGGGTAGAGATTCAGTCCGCCAAGGTGGAAATATATCGCATTGGCAAATCGCTCCATGCAATTTGAAAATGAATGTTATCAATCAATCTGATGTATTTCTACGAGCCATATGATAAGTTGTGGTGATAATGATGAATGTTGGTGCTTACGCCAGGAGGGTGTAGTGTGTTGTTTTTATAAAGATTATTCACATGACGTATTTATTACTGTCCCCAGTTATGTAGCCAGCTCTGGCTTGAGCATTGATCACAATATGCATCAAAGTGACGTGTTATTCCACGTCACTTTGATGTCCAGTTATAGTTGAACTAAACCGCTTCGCGGTACCCCTGCCACATTCAAGCTAATCCCACTAATA
>JAKITT010000142.1 GCA_021647945.1 Candidatus Polarisedimenticolaceae bacterium | reverse complement strand
AGATCCTTCTCCTCCCTGAGGATCTCCATGAAGTGGTTGGCGCAGAGTTTGCAGGGGTACATCTTCGCGAATAGTACCAGGAAGGTGTTGAATTCCTTGGCCATGCCGGCAGAAATGTTCTCGGGGAAGTTGCCCGTGATCATATGCAGGAGCGCCCAGCTATTGCGCCCGAGTTCCTCGCGCGTGACCTTCCTCTTGTCGTTTCCGACGATCAGGTTTTTGTCGTTCTGGGACTGCTCCTCGCTCATCTCCTGCTTCTGCAACGGTGCGTAGAGGCGGCGAGGGTCCATCAGCTCATCGAGTAGGATCGGGAAGCGGGTGAGTCGGTCGGCGATCCAGGAGCTGGCGGCGCTCAGTCTGACCAGCTGTGACAGTGCCATCGGTGACTCAATCAGCAGCGCCAGATAGGCGGTGCGTTGGGCAATCGCCTCAATCAGTTTCAACAGGCGCGCCAGGGTCTGGTCAGCATTATCGACGGCACTGGCGGCTTGGATCAGGTAGGGCATCAACTGTGCTAGCCGCTTACGACCATTGGGAGGCATGCGACGGCAGGTGTGGGATTTGTGTAGCGATATCAGCTGTTGCAGCATCTCTTCAGGTTGTCTGAAACCGGCGGTTTGCAGTGCCTTAAGGGCGGTCTCTTCATCCAGCTCATCGCTCCAAATGGCATCAAACTCGCCCGGTTCTTTACTCTCTGCTTGCGGGGCACTGAAGACCAGATCAAAGTGTCCTTGTACTTTGTTGCGGTGGCGTTGTAGCCGTTTGGCAAAGGGTGGCCAGCTATCAAACCCCATTGAACGAGCGAGGCGTAGTTGAGCCAGTTCATCGCTCGGCAGCAGGTGGGTCTGTTGGTCGTCCCATGCCTGAATTCGGTTCTCAACCCGGCGTAGAAAGTGATAGGCCTCGGTCAACTCAGCCACCCCCTTTTTGGGTAGCAAGCCCTCTCTGCCGATTACCTGCAATACCTGCAAGATGGGGCGGATCTGCAAATCTGGCTCACGTCCACCTCGGATCAGCTGGAAGGCTTGGCCGATAAACTCAATCTCGCGAATGCCGCCCATGCCGAGTTTGATGTTGGCATCCATGCCCTTTTTATAGAGCTCTTTGCTGATCAACGCCTTCAGGTTGCGTAGTGACTCAAAGGCACCGTAGTCGAGATAGCGGCGATAGACGAAGGGGCGCAGCATCTCGGTGAGCTCTTGCTCCGCCTCGGGCGTTGCGCTGATCACCCGTGCCTTGATCATGGCGTAGCGTTCCCATTCGCGAGCCTGTGATTCGTAGTAGATCTCCATCGCATCAAAGCTGATCGCCAGTGGCCCCGCGTCACCAAATGGGCGTAATCGGGTATCAACACGGAAGACAAAACCATCCACGGTCATGGTGTTGATCGCTTTGGTCAGCTTCTGGCAGAGGCGGGTGAAGAACTGCTCGTTGTAGAGCTGGCGAGGGCCATCGGTCTGGCCGTTACGTGGGTAGGCAAAAATCAGGTCGATATCGGAGGAGAGATTGAGTTCATGGGCACCCAGTTTGCCCATGCCGAGTACCACTAGGTGCTGTGTGTTACCTTCAGCATCACGTGGTGTACCCAACGCGTCAGTGGTCCATTGGTAGAGCAGTTTGGTGGCCTGCCGGATAGAGGCGTCGGCCAGATCACTCAGATCACCCAGCGTCTCATCCAACTCCGCTTTGTTGGCCAGATCACGCCAGATGATGCGGCACATCTGATAGCGGCGAAATTGGCGCAGCTGGCACTGTAGTGTGATCTCATCGTTGACATCACCCAACAGTAGGGCCAGTTTTTGCGCCTGCTCATCCTTCTCATAGCGGCGTTGTAGATCACCCGAACGATATAGCTCAAGCAGTAGGCTGGGGCTCTTTTTACAGCACTGGCTGACGTAGTTACTCGCCTCCCAGACCCGCTTTAACTCCTCGATAAATGGGGCGTCACCGATGAGGCTTTTGGCCTCTTCGGGTGCATCTGTGAGCCAGTTTTGCCAAGCATTACTTACTTGAGCAAGCAGCGCCTCTTGTAGTTTATTTTGCATATTTAGCCGCAATGTCCAGATGAATAGGCTGAGTAATTACAAATTATCAATATAGATGGGGAGTATCAACTTTGATATCGTCTAGGGAACTTATTCTCTATAAATGTTCGCCCTGAAATGTTAAAAATATCCAACCACATCACCATTCCTGAGTCTGAGCTTGAATTTAGTGCGATACGCGCACAAGGCGCGGGTGGGCAGCATGTCAACAAAGTCTCTAGTGCCATCCACCTACGTTTTGATGTTAAGGCCTCATCACTGCCCGCAAGCTACAAACAGGCGCTGTTGAAAATGCAGGATCAACGTCTAACAAAAGAGGGCGTGATCATCATCAAGTCGCAGCAGTATCGCAGTCAGGAGATGAATCGGGAGCAGGCTTGTCTGCGTCTCAAAGAGATGATTCTCTGTGCCATTAAACGGCCAAAAAAACGCGTGGCGACAAAACCTACGCGAGGTTCTCAACAGCGAAGGATGGATTCAAAAACCAAGCATGGACGAAATAAGGCGTTGAGAAAGAAGATTTTTTAGCCGCTGCCCAGTGAATCATAGAATTTACCCTACGTGCCTTTTTCTTGAGCAGAGGGCTTTCTGACGCGATGTGTAGTCAGAGAGGGGAACTACTCCCCTTTCTTCTCATTGGTGTCGAAGCGTAGTGAGGGCAAGTCGGTGGTGCCGATGACCTGCAGCACAATGCCCATAGTGATGAAGAAGAATACTGACGCCATGAAGCTTGATGTGATGGGGTGATCAAAACCGAGATCAGCTTTCATGATAAAGACACCAATAAAACAGGCCACAGCGCCAATATAGCTGAGGAAGGCGGCATAAAAAGAGATCGTTTGACCAATGTTTCTGTTTTTCATAAATTCTGCACTAGCGAATAGATTGCTGTTGAAAAAAGGCCTCACACTGTTACCTGTTCTCTGCACTGGGTCAAGTGGCATGTGGTCACAGTGTCTGAACTATAGTTGATCTCATGGAACGCCATCAGAAAATTGCCACTGTTATTGCCGCCGCTATTTTCGCTATTCTCAGCATACGTGATGGTATCGATTTGGCGCTTTCTGATGGTCTGCTTCTGTTGATGGGGTTGCTGCCGATAGTGCTCTATCGTTGGATCGCCTACTTCTCAAGTTTTGGTTTTCCTGAGGTCTTTGCCAAGGATTATGGCACTGAGAATCATCCTGCCCCCTATGCATTTTTCTTTTGGTTATTGTTCCTATTACTCTGTTTAGCGCTGCTTTTTGGTTGGCAATTTCAGTAATTATATTAGTAAGTCTGGTTGGAATTAGGCCTGCCTAAAACAATCATGACTTAATCAGAGAGTCTCTAGAGTGGGATTCGTTTCACAATTACTCACCACCGCCAAGAATGAAATGACTTTTCCTCTCTAAACCTCATACGTGACGCTTCAGTCGCTCCTTTAGATGACGCTAATTTTGGTGAGAAGAGATTGAAATAGCTAAAAAAATATGGGCTACAAAAATAGACGATTAACGCCTATTTAGCGCCATTAAAGTTGTTTGAGTATTAATCTGTGTGATGGATCACTATTGCTTGAAAAATGGATGACTAATCTAACTAACACGATAGCTTTAATCTCAACCAGAATTTGAATAAGGATCAACTAAATCGTGCAACATGATAATGTCATTTCATTTGGTAATACGGCCCTTTCTCGGCAGCCTTCTCTTGATGGGAAGAGCCAGCGGACGGTTGACCAATGCCGCATGATTTATCTGAAAATGTTACCGCCACTGTTGACCTCTCTATTTGAGAAGCTGGACGACTCTCTCTATGAACTCTCTGATAAATCATCATCTGATGAGCAACAGGCTAGCTATTTTGAAGCGATGCGAGAGATGCGCAAAGCACGTGTTCGGATTGAGACGCAATTTAAGCGTAACATTGCAGTAGAGTTTGACCGTTTTTGGAGCCATGGCCCCGACAATCGCCAGAGTTTTTCCGGAGATGGGGATGGCCTCTCGATGGAGCTATCACTGCTTGATGAAGATAGCCTGGAAGAGACACTGGCAGTGACTAGCCTGATTGCTAAAGGTGAAAACAGTTTCCAGCGTGATCTGGAGGCGCTGCATGAACGTTTTGGTCATATCCTAAAAAGAGATGATATTAACCACCAAAATAACCCCGTCTCCCCCGCTATAATCAGCCATGTTTTTCATGAACTGCTAACGCCTGTTTCGGTTGATCTGCCGATAAAATTGGTGATCTATAAACTGTTTGATAAATATGTGATGTGCTATGTCGGCAGCATCTATGATGAGATCAATCAACAGCTTAAAAAGGATGGCATCTTAACTAAGCTGACGCTACGAGTGCGCCAAAACCCCGCTGCCCCCACCCGTCATGTTGATGCGCCTGTACAGCATGCTGTTGTTGAGAGCAGTGAGGTTCAGGCTGAGATGTTCCATGCTTTCCAGCGTTTGATTGGTCAGCGTAATCAAGCGGGAGGACTCTCCCCCGGCGCACCGATTGTCGGCAGAGCGCTGCCTACGGTTGAGACGGTTAAACTGTTAGATACGCTCTCTGCGCTACAGAGTTGTAATATCACCCTGATTGCCAATGTGAGTGGCAGTGATGGGCAAAATGATCTGCGTCAGACACTGGTCAACTCGCTACAGTTGGCACCGGATGGTCAGCCCAGTAAGACGCTGAATAAGATCGACAATAACACCATAGATGTTGTCTCAATGTTGTTTGAATATATCTTTGATGACCCTAATATGCCGGATCCCATGAAGGTGCTGATTGGACGTTTACAGATCCCCATGTTGAAGATAGCACTGGCGGATCAGCACTTCTTTAGTGAAAAGGGGCATCCTGCTCGCTGTTTGCTCAATAGTATCGCTCGTGCGGCGGTGGGTTGGAGTGATGATGGTGATCGTTCAGAGAACAGTCTCTATGGTGTTGTAGAGCGCATGATCAAGCTGATCCTGAAAGAGTTTGAGTTGGATGCAGGGCTGTTTAAACAACTCAATGATGACTTTGCCGCCTTCTTCTCAATGGAGGAGCGAGGGGCTGAAGTTACCGAAGAGAGAACCAACCAAGTGGTTCGTGGTAAAGAGCAGCTCAAGGTGGCCAAAATGCGGGCGGCTAGTGAGATCAGCAACCGCCTGGGCAGCTACCGTGATCTACCTGAGGTCGCACAAACGCTGCTGAATGATGCCTGGAAAGATGTGTTGCTGCTGCTCTATTTGCGTCAAGGTATTGATAGCGATGCCTGGGCAAAGAGCCTTGAGACGATGGATGTTTTGCTCTGGAGTGTTGAGTTAAAGAATGATCTTGCTGACCGTAAAGCGATGCTGAAGAAGATTCCCGGTCTGCTAAGAACCCTACGAGAGGGGCTGGCTGAGATCTCCTATGATCAGCATAAGATGGCGCGTCTATTTAAGAGCCTACAGCAGAGCCACATACGCTGTATGAAGGGGGAGATGGGGGCGGTGAAGGTGGTGAAGGTGGTGAAAAAAGCATCGGCTGAAGCGGCAGAGGCACCTGGATTGTATGCGGAGAGAGACTCTGGTGGTTTGGCTGATGAGATTGTGATCGACTCAAATCTCTCACCAAATAGTGCGATGTTGGATGATGTCGTTGACTTGGAGCTACCGAAACATGATGAATTTTATGACCGCGCCAATGCCGTTAAAATGGGCACCTGGATCGAGTTGCTAGCAGAAGATGGCACAACCAGTCGGATCAAACTCTCCTGGAGAAGTGAAGTGACAGGCATCTGTGTGTTTGTTAATCGCCGAGGTGTAAAGGTTAAGGAGATGATGGTTGAGGCATTTGCTGAGTTGATTCGGAAGAGAGCGGTTATCATCCTCAAACATGCGGCAGTACCACTGATGGATAGGGCGCTGGATGCGATGATGAATGCGCTAAAGAAGACGGAGGCAAGTGTCGCAGTCCGTTGATGTGGTGAGCTAAATAATGAGAGGGCCACGCCGATCCGTCGGAGTGGCCCTTTTTTTATGGGGAGGGTATGCTTCGCCCGGAATTGATCTAATCATTAGGAGTAGAAGCGTGGAACAGACAACAGCATCAGGTTTAATAATCGAAGATCTAGAGGTGGGTGAAGGGGTTGAGGCCGCAGCAGGTGTTAGCGTCTCTGTGCACTACACCGGCTGGTTGTTGGATGGGGACAAATTTGATTCATCATTGGACCGTAACCAACCTTTCGACTTCTTTCTTGGTGGTGGACAAGTGATTCGTGGTTGGGATGAAGGTGTTCAGGGTATGAAGGTTAATGGTAAACGCAAACTGACTATTCCACCCGAACTGGGATACGGTGCTGCCGGTGCAGGCGGTGTCATTCCAGCCAATGCCACGTTGGTCTTTGAGGTTGAGCTGCTGGCAGTTAACTAGATGCTTGAACTACCTCCAATTGAACAGATTCAGCAGCAG
>JAKITT010000141.1 GCA_021647945.1 Candidatus Polarisedimenticolaceae bacterium | reverse complement strand
TATCGCGAAGATAGGAATCAACTTTCCAGCCAGTGGATAGAAGGTTGCCGGTGATGAATATTTAAACCAGTTTATGCTCACTCAAACTTACCTATTTTATAATTATTCAACTGAGATCCTTAGCCCGGCAGCCGTCGCCAATGGCGAGAAGATGAGAGCTAATAGAAAGAAGGCCGCCAGCAGCGCAAAATAGGCCTGTAGCTCACTGCCTGGGATGGTACTGGCGGTGACGGCGCCAGAGCCGTATATCAATATCGGGATATAGAGTGGCAGAATTAGTAGAGAGAGCAGCACACCGCCACCACGCAATCCCAATGTTAATGCTGCACCAATGGCACCGATTAGGCTCAATACCGGGGTGCCGACCAATAGGGCCAACATCATGACACCAATTGATTCAATGGAAAGATGGTATTGCAGACCAACCAGTGGCGCAATAAAGACTAACGGTAGGCCAGTCAACAACCAATGAGCCAGCACCTTGCCGAGGACTAAAATGGTCAATGGCTGCGGTGTTAGCAGCATCTGCTCCAGCGTGCCATCGTTATAGTCGCTGGCGAAAAGACGTTCAAGTGCCAACATAGAGGCCAGTAGTGCGGCGACCCATACCACGCCCGGTGCGATATGCTGTAACGTCTCTCTATCGGTGCCAATGCCTAGTGGAAAGAGGCTGACCACGATGATGAAAAAGAACATGGTCGTCAGGATGTCAGTCTTGCGACGCATCGCCAAGGTTAGATCACGCATCACAATACAGCGGAAGATCTTAAACATATATCTACACTCCCAACTCTAAGGTCTGTACTTGACCTGATGTGAGTGCAACCTCTTGGTGCGTGGTCAGGATAACCATGCCGCCATCGGCGACATGTTCAGCGATCACCGATTGTAGTAGATCTACTGCTGCGACATCCAGTGCAGTGAAAGGTTCGTCGAGTACCCATAGTTTTGAGCTGTTGATGAGCAGTCGTGCCAGTGCGACACGGCGCTTTTGGCCTTGGGAGAGCATCTGTGTAGGTAGATCGTCAAAGCCTGCCAAACCCATCTTTGCCAGTGCGGCTAAGATTTTATCCTCATCAATATCGTCACCATCTAACGTGGCAGAGATGTGTAGGTTCTCGTAGCCGGTGAGGTCATATTTAATGCCGTTGTGATGGCCCAGGTAGACCACCTCTTTACAGTAATCTTCATGCAGCGTGCGAATGCTTTCACCGTTCCAGAGAATCTTGCCATCTTCAGGTAGAAACAGGCCACAAATAGCCCGCAATAGTGTGGTTTTACCACTACCATTGTGACCTTTGATGTAGAGCAGTGAGCCAGGATTCAGTGAAAAGTTGAGGTCACTGAAGAGCCGACGGTCACCGCGAATACAGGCTAGATCTACGATTTCCAGCATGAGACCTGTCAAGCTCCGGGGGTTAAAAGTGGGCGATTATACATGAGCGATTTGCTTTGTGCGCTGTAATTGTCTCTTTATTGCACATGCCCATGAAGGACATCAAAACGGGTCTAAAAGTTCGATATTATAATGAAATAAATTGTCCAGTAATGTCGAGTCGTATTGGTTTCTAATATTTATTGGAGGGGTGTAGAGGGTCGAGTAGGTACGGTTTGCCTGCAGTGTGGCTGGTTTAGTCTGGCGGTGTGGATTGCAGAGATTGAGTGCCTAGTTTTAGGTATGGAACGCCTCTAGTTAGAGGGGTAGTGATGATTGTAATAAGAGGTAGAGCGCATTAAATTATGTGTCGTTCTAATAAATTGAGTTAGAATCAGATGCACTTTCATTTTGGTGCTGTTGTGAAAAAGGCTGTTCGATGACAATACTTTGTGACAATTTTGGTCGGAAAATTGAATATTTGCGCCTCTCAGTAACGGACCGTTGCGATTTCCGCTGTTTCTACTGTATTCCTAAAGGTTATAACGATTTTGTTCAGCCAGAATCTTGGCTAACGCTTGATCAGATCGTATGTGTGGTGCGTATTTTTTCAGAACTGGGTATCAGTAAGGTTCGATTAACGGGCGGTGAGCCGTTGGTTAGAAAAGACCTGCCGGAAATGATCGAGCGCTTTCATGCGCTGCCAGAGATTGAAGACCTATCACTCAGTACCAACGCCTCTCAGTTGGCGAAATATGCAGCGGTACTAAAAGAGAATGGTGTCGGCCGGATCAATGTTAGCCTCGACTCCCTCAACCCAGAAACCTTCAAGCAGATCACCCAGGGTGATTTACAGGCCGTTATTGATGGTTTGATGGAGGCCAAACGTATCGGCCTGAGCCCCATCAAAATCAATATGGTGGTGATGAAGGGGCTGAATGACCATGAGATATCTGACATGGTCAACTTCTGTCTTGAACACGATTTTACGCTTCGCTTCATTGAAACCATGCCGATTGGTGAAGGGGGGGTAAACGCGACTGATTACTATGTAAGTCTTGACGATGTACGTGCTGAGCTAGAGTCAAAACATGACCTTGAGCCCACTATCATGCGGGGCGCTGGGCCTGCTACCTACCTGCGAGTGAAGGGGACCAATCTCCGCATCGGCTTTATTACGCCGATGTCACAACATTTCTGTGAAACCTGTAATCGAGTGCGTCTTACTGTCGAGGGCACACTTTTTCTCTGTCTTGGTCAACAAACGAATGTTGAACTGCGGCCGTTGTTGCAGCAGGGGATTAGTGATGAGGAGCTTAAAGATGTGTTACGAAAGGCTATTCAGCTAAAGCCGAAACAGCATGATTTTCAAGAAGAGAAGGGCGGTATTGCTCGAGTGATGTCGCTTACTGGCGGTTAGTGGGCGTCATCTGAATAGTCTTGCTGTGGGCTGAGGTGTCGGCAATCGATGCCTCAGATTGTCTCGCTAATACAGAGGTCTGCCAAGCGATGGTGATTGAGAGGGCTATCAGAAGCAGGATGACAAGTTTCATTATTTAATTAGTTAATTAGTTAATTATTTTGGGTAATTGGCTGGTGCATTCAAACGTTCCACATCTCCTTGTGGATGGCTAAAATTCTACACATTTATATAGGGGTATTACTAGGTTTATTTAGAGCTTTTTATGCCTAAAAGTGTGTCAGAGGGCGCAAATTTCCACCTTCTCAGTTTTTGTGCACTTTTCATGGTGAATGGATGCAAATAGTTAGGCTCTGTGTCGACTGCCGTGACGTTAGCCAGGGAAATAGTTATCTGGAATAAGGATGGTCGGTTTGCGTTGATGCAGATCATCCCGCTTGGGAAAATCCAAATTGTAGTGTAGACCTCGACTCTCTCGCCGCCGCTGGGCAGATTGGATAATCAGATCGGCGACATCGACAAGATTGCGCAGCTCCAGCAGATCGTTGTAGACCCGGAAGTTGCCGTAGTACTCGCCAATCTCATGTCGTAGCAGATTGACGCGACGCTTGGCGCGTTGCAGACGTTTGTTGCTCCGCACGATGCCAACATAGTCCCACATGAAGTGGCGCAGCTCATTCCAATTGTGTGAGACCACGACCATCTCGTCTGAGTTGGTGACTCGACTTTCATCCCAGGGGGGCAGGTTATTGTTGAGCGCTATCGTATCAATATTCGACTCTATATCCTCAGCCGCCATCTGGGCATAGACCAGACACTCTAAGATGGAGTTGCTGGCCATGCGGTTGGCGCCATGTAGACCGGTGTAGGCTGATTCACCGATAGCGTAGAGGTTGGTTATGTCAGTTTTGGCGTGCTGATCGGTGGTGATGCCGCCGCAGGTGTAGTGGGCGGCAGGTACGACGGGGATCGGCTCTTTTGTAATGTCGATACCGAAGTCGAGGCAGCGTTCATAGATGGTCGGAAAGTGTTCGATGATGAAGGCTTTCGGCTTGTGGCTGATGTCGAGGAAGAGACAGTCGGCGCCGAGACGTTTCATCTCGTGGTCGATAGCGCGAGCAACGATATCACGAGGTGCCAATTCGGCTCGCTCATCAAACTCATCCATAAAGCGGCTACCATCTGGCAGAAGTAGTTTGCCACCTTCGCCACGCACCGCTTCGGTAATGAGATAGTTTCTGGCGTCAGGATGGTAGAGGCAGGTGGGGTGGAACTGGATAAACTCCATGTTGGCCACTCGGCAGCCAGCGCGCCAAGCCATGGCGATACCATCGCCAGTGGAGACGTCAGGGTTGCTGGTGTAGAGATAGACTTTGCTGGCTCCACCTGTTGCCAGCGCCACCGTGCGTGCGCTGAAGGTCTCTACTCGATCTTTTTCGGTGTTGAGAATATAGGCGCCAACACAGCGTTTTTTGCCCTGTTTTTTCTTATCCAGGATGAGGTCGATAGCGTTGTGGTTCTCATAAAGCGTGATATTTTGGCGCGCTTTGACCTGATCCTGCAATGATAGCTGTACCGCTCGCCCCGTGGCATCTGCGGCGTGAATCACGCGTCGGTGTGAGTGACCGCCTTCACGGGTTAGGTGGAGTTGATTGGGGTCATTGCCCTCTTTGCTGCGTGTGAACTTCACGCCAAGGTTGAGCAGTTGGTCGATATTCTCTGGGCCACGTTCAACAACGATACGTACCGTTTTTTCATCACAGAGACCGGCGCCTGCAATGAGGGTATCTTCGATATGAGAGGTGATGGAGTCATGCGCATCAAGCACCGCAGAAATGCCGCCTTGAGCGTAGTAGGTGCTGCCCTCATCAATCGAGCGCTTGGCAATGATAGCGATATTGAGATCGCTATTTAAGCGCAGGGCGAGACTTAGACCCGCTGCGCCGCTGCCTATAATGAGGACATCGTGTGTATGGTTGCAGCTCATATTTGCTGGTAGTTGTGTTTGCAGAGATAATAGGCAGACTTATTCAAAGGTTCTTAATCCTACACTGAAATCGTACAATGTAGAAAAGTTCTGTTATTCGGCGCTCTACTGTCCGATTTTAGTTGCTGACCCAGCCATCAGAAACTATCGGCTCTGATAGCACATCAATGTGCAAAAAAGGCAGAGTGCCGGACTATTTCGAGTAGTTGCTAACTTTTTAGGGTTGTTTTAGAACTTATCCAATTAACGGTTGTCAATTCAGTCAGAACGCAGCGATGCGTGCGGCTGTAAACGAGGGGAATGCCCGGATGGGCGAGAAACAAATCGATCAGGAGCTAGTCGCCAGAGTACAGGCGGGCGACAAAAAAGCATTTGACCTGTTGGTACTCAAGTATCAACGAAAGATTGCCAATCTGGTCTCTCGCTACATTCGTGATCATGCCGAAACATTGGATGTGACCCAGGAGGCCTTTATTAAGGCCTATCGAGCGCTACCCAATTTTCGTGGTGAGAGCGCTTTCTATACTTGGCTGTATAGAATTGCGATCAATACGGCTAAAAACTACCTCGTTGCGCAGGGGCGCCGACCACCCATGGGTGATGTCGATGCCGAAATGGCTGAACAGCTTGATGTTGGTGTGCGGCTCAAAGAGTACGCGACACCCGAGAACATGCTGCTTGAGGCTGAGATTGCTAATACAGTGCATCAGGCGATTGAAGCGCTGCCTGAGGATCTGCGGACTGCAATCACGCTACGTGAGCTCGAAGGTTTGAGCTACGAGGAGATCGCCAATGCGATGTCATGCCCGGTGGGTACCGTTAGGTCGCGTATTTTTCGGGCACGCGAGGCGATAGACAATCGGCTACGGCCGTTACTGGATTCAGACTGATCAGGTGTACTGAATGACTAACAATAATGCTGAAAAACTCTCTGCAATAATTGATGGTGAAGTGCTTGTAGATGAACTCTCCACGACACTCTCATCACTCTCAAATGATGACGCGTTGCGCCAACGTTGGAGTCGCTATCATCTGATTGGCGATGCCATGCGTAGCGAAGCGATGATTCCAGATGTTGCTTCAATTGCTGCCCGCGTACGTGAGCAGCTTGAAGATGAACCTGTGCTCTTTTCACCGGCGGCTAGCCGAGCCAACAAACCAACATGGCGTTCACAGTGGATGCAATATGCTGCGAGTGCCGCTATTGCCGCCTCTGTCACCATGATGGCTGTTTTGGTTGCGCCCAATTTCATCACGCCGGAACAGGGCGGCTCTGCTGCGATTGCAAAACACGCCCCCCTCACACCATCCTCCATATTAAAGAGACCTACCGAACCCTATTATGCTGAACAGAGCTATGCGGCAAAATCAGGAACGCACTGGAACCTGGGCAAACCCGGTGTAGAGGCCAAGCTGAATGGTTTCCTGGTGAATCACAAAGAGTACGCCTCAATGTCAAGTATGCAGGGCATGCTGCCCTATGCCACTGTCGTCAGCTACGACAGTGAAGCGAAAAAGCGTTAATAGCTCTTTATGAGGCAGAACCGGAGAGGCTTGCTAAAGCTGGGTCTGCTTCCTCTGCTGCTGTTTGGTTCTATTTTAACCTGCAACGCGAGTGATGAGAGTCATGAGGCGCAGCATCTGCTGGAACGGATGATGCACTCTGTTAACGAACTCAACTATCAAGGCACATTTATCTATCTGCATAATGATCAGATAGAGCTGATG
>JAKITT010000023.1 GCA_021647945.1 Candidatus Polarisedimenticolaceae bacterium | reverse complement strand
GGTTCAGATCACCCGTAAAAACAGGCATACTCCCGTACCGGTTCACTATCCAGCTCTATTGGAACGGCCACATAATGACTTTGAGAACCAATATCAATCCCTGCTGCAAATAGGTTGACTTGCTCAAGGTGACTGCTGATTCGCCTTTGTCTAATACGCTTGCGCTGTTTATTGCTTTTCATCAAAATAACCTCCATCCAGTGTGTAGATGGTGCATGCAGGCATGGGGTTGTCGATAGATTGGCATTCTCTTGAACAGGATCGCTAGGCGTCACTAATGATTGGGCCGCTAACCCCAGACCACGCTAATCAACGGGCATTTCAGCACCAGTGTAATTTCGGCCTTTGCTCCTGTATGCACCTAATCTAATTGTGCACCATTTTGAATAAGCCGTATGTTATTCTCTGATTGGTAGTCGCGTAGCGGCGTGGGTCGCTAATCAGGAAAAACATTTACCTACGTGATGATCGAAGCAGCCATAAAGGCTTCTGAAGACTTAGCAATAGAGAAGGGGGCCGGCTGCCCCCCCTTCTTCGTGAATGACTACTTGGGTGTGTAGGCTAGATTCTGAGCTAACCAGCGCTCGCACTCTTCCAGGCTCATTCCTTTGCGTTTGGCATAATCTTCGACCTGATCTTTGCCAATCTTGCCGATGGCAAAATAGCTTGCTTCCGGGTGACTAAAATAGAGTCCACTGACTGAAGCGGCGGGTGCCATCGCTTTGCTCTCGGTTAACCAGATGCCGGTGGCCTGTTCTGCGTTGAGCAGCTGCCATACGATATCTTTCTCGGTGTGGTCTGGTGTGGTAGGGTAACCGATGGCGGGACGAATGCCTTGGTACTCTTCACGAATCATGGCGTCGTTGTCGAGCGCCTCATCGGCCGCATAACCCCAATACTCTTTACGTACCTGTTGGTGCATCCACTCGGCCAGGGCCTCGGCCAGCCGGTCAGCCAAACTCTTCAGAAGAATGGCGCTGTAGTCATCATGGGCGGCCTCAAATTCTGCTACCTTCTCATCAACACCTTGACCTGTGGTGCAGGCAAAAGCACCTAAATAGTCTTTTCTATCGCTTGATTCAGGGGCGACAAAATCAGCCAGTGAGCTGTTGTGACGTCCTGATCCTTGTTTACCTTGCTTGCGTAAAAAGTGGAAGTGAGTAAGTGCTTGCTTACGCTCTTCATCCTTAAATATTGTGATGTCATCGCCATTGCTGTTGGCAGGAAAGAGGCCGATGACCGCACGCGCCTTGAGCCATTTTTGTGAGACGATCTGCTGTAGCATGGCCTGCGCATCATCATAAAGCTTACGTGCCTCTTCTCCCTTCTTTGCATCATTGAGGATTTTTGGGAAGCGCCCCTTTAGCTCCCAGGCGCGGAAGAAGGGGGTCCAGTCGATCATGGGGATCAGTTTGTCGAGGGCGATATCATCAAATTGATGGATGCCAGGTTTGGTCGCAGCAGGTGGCTGGTAGCTCTGCCAATCAATAGGGGTTGGGTTGGCCCGTGCTGCTGTGAGGGGGGGCAGGTTGCGCACCTTCTGCTGTTCACTGCGCCTCTGGCGGGCATCGGCATACTCCGCTTTTATCTCACTGATGTAGCTGCCGTGCTTATCTTTTGAGAGCAGGTTACTGGCTACACCCACTGCGCGTGAGGCGTCTGGCACGTAGATGTTTGCGCCGCTATATTCGGGGTCGATTTTGACTGCGGTGTGGATTAGCGAGGTGGTGGCTCCGCCAATCATGATGGGTATATCCATCTTGAGGCGCTCCATCTCTTTAGCGAGATGGACCATCTCATCGAGTGAGGGGGTGATGAGGCCAGAGAGACCGATGATATCCACCTGTTCCTCTTTGGCGCGTTGCAGAATTGTCTCGGTAGGGACCATTACGCCGAGGTCGATCACTTCGTAACTGTTGCACTGTAGCACTACGCCGACGATGTTTTTGCCGATGTCATGCACATCGCCTTTGACGGTGGCCAGGAGGATTTTTCCATTTGAGGTGATCTCGCCCTCCCCCTTCTCCTCTTCGATGAAGGGTTCAAGGTAGGCGACAGAGCGTTTCATCACGCGGGCTGATTTGACCACCTGTGGCAGGAACATCTTGCCAGCGCCAAATAACTCGCCGACGGCATTCATGCCATCCATCAGTGGCCCTTCAATCACCTGGACGGAGCTATCGCACTGCTGGCGTGCCGCTTCGGTATCCTCCACGATGAACTCCGTTATTCCCTTGATCAGCGCGTATTCCAGCCGTTTCTCGACCGGTAGGCTGCGCCATGCCTTATCCTCTTTCTGCTCTACTTTGCCGCTTCCCCGGTACTTTTCAGCCACTTCCAGCAGTCGCTCGGTGGCCTCCTCATCACTATTGAGAATGACATCTTCGACGCGCAGGCGCAGCTCTTTAGGAATATCATTATAGATTGCCAACTGACCCGCGTTAACAATGCCCATGCCCAAACCGGCCTTGATGGCGTGGTAGAGGAAGACGGCATGGATCGCTTCACGTACCGGGTTGTTACCACGGAATGAGAAGGAGACATTGGAGATGCCACCAGAGATCAGCGCATGTGGCAGCGTCTGTTTGATGATGCGGCTTGCTTCGATAAAGTCGACACCGTAGTTGTTGTGCTCGTCGATGCCGGTGGCCACGGCGAAGACATTGGGGTCGAAGATGATATCTTCTGCCGGGAAGCCAACCTGCTCCGTCAACACTTTGTAGGCACGTGTGCAGATGTCGATTTTGCGGGCCAGGGTATCGGCTTGGCCATCTTCATCAAAGGCCATGATGACGGCAGCGGCACCGTAGCGTCGAATCAGGTTGGCTTGGCGGATGAAGTTCTCTTCCCCCTCCTTGAGTGAGATGGAGTTGACCACCCCTTTGCCCTGTACGCACTTTAGCCCCGCTTCCAGTACCTCCCATTTAGAGGAGTCGATCATGATCGGTATTTTGGCGATGTCGGGTTCTGTGGCGATGAGGTTGAGGAAGCGAACCATCGCTGCCTTTGAGTCGAGCATCGCCTCATCCATATTGATGTCGATGATCTGTGCGCCATCCTCCACCTGCTTTCGGCAGACATCAAGTGCCTCTTCAAATTTCTCATCCATAATTAGACGTTTGAAGCGGGCTGAGCCGGTGACATTGGCGCGTTCGCCGATGTTGACGAAGAGTGAGTCAGCGGTGATGTTTTGTGCCTCTAATCCAGAGAGGCGGCATGCCTTTGGGATCTCAGGCAGTGTGCGAGGTTTGTGTTTTGACGCCACCTCGGCAATGGCTCGAATGTGGTCAGGTGAGGTGCCGCAGCAACCGCCGACAATATTGAGAAAACCGCTGGCGGCCCACTCGTCAATTTTACCTGCCATCACTTCTGGCCCCAGGTCATACTGCCCCAGCTCATTGGGCAGGCCGGCGTTGGGGTGAACGGAGACAGCGGTCTCACAGATCTGTGACAGTTCTTCGACATATTGGCGCAGCTGGTCGGGGCCGAGTGCGCAGTTGAGGCCGATGGAGATCGGTTTGATATGGCGTAGCGCGTTGTAGAAGGCCTCGGTGGTCTGGCCAGAGAGGGTGCGACCTGAGGCGTCGGTGATGGTGCCAGAGATCATCACCGGCAGGCGGATCTTATCCTCATCAAAGACCTGCTCAACCGCAAAGATGGCCGCTTTGGCATTCAATGTATCAAAGATGGTTTCAATGAGAATGATGTCACAGCCACCTTTGATTAGCCCACGAGTTGATTCGGCGTAAGCGGTGGCGAGATCATCAAAGGTGATATTGCGTAGACCGGGGTCATTGACATCAGGTGAGAGTGAGCAGGTGCGGCTGGTTGGGCCGAGTACACCCGCCACAAAACGAGGGCGATCAGCGGTTGCGATAGCATCACACGCCTCACGTGCCAACTGAGCTGAGACGACATTGATCTCGTAACTCAGTGCCTGCATATTGTAGTCAGCCATCGAGATGGTTGTGGCGTTGAAGGTGTTGGTCTCAACAATATCGGCACCCGCTTCAAGATAGGCGCTATGAATATCACGGATTATGTCGGGCTGAGTGATAGAGAGCAGATCATTATTGCCCTTGAGATCGGAGGGCCAATCGGCAAATCGTTCGCCACGATAATCCGCCTCATCCAGTTTATGGCGCTGGATCATGGTGCCCATGGCGCCATCCAAAATAAGAATGCGCTGTTGTAACAGAGTGCTGAGCTGTTGCGCAGGATTCTTGCGTTGTTGATCCACCGTATCTACCTATGTCTAAAGCTTTAAGAGGGGGGTAATCATACAGGGTCGCTCCTCTTTTCTCATCTAAGCATAGGCCTATGTAGCGTCGTCGATATGATTAAAAGCTTAAGAGCTCAGCAGGTGGAATGAAATTCGTATAGTATTGGCTAGGGGAAACCCTGAAATAAGTCATGATTGTTTTAGGCTGACTAAAGCTGTCCCGATTCGTCCCGAAGATCGCTGCAATAGAGCGGCTATTGCCACTCATTTCGAAACAAATAGGAACAGTTTTACTTTAGCCTAAATCCAACCAGGATTAATTCAGAGACTCCCCTTGGGAGGCTTCTGTCGTGATGCGGTCCATCGCCCCGGTTGTTTTGTTACATATGGATAATATTCACCTTAAATAATCAACAAAATAGCTTAAAAATAATGTTTGATTGCCGTTATCTAAGTCTACGTTCGACTAGGCTTATTCAGAGGTTTACTAGAGCCAGAAAGTCGCTTTATTGGAGGATTGTGTTTTGGCAAAAAAAGTACTCTTAGTCGATGATTCGAAGTCTGCGCGAATTGTCTTGAGTCGGTTACTGCAGAAGTGTGATTTTGATGTTGAAATGGTTAATTCTGGCGAAGAGGCACTCGACTACTTGATTGAGGGGCGGCCAGATGCCATCTTTATCGACTACATGATGGATGGCATGGATGGCCTGGAGGCGATTGGACTGATAAAGAAAAATCCAGCGATATCATCGATTCCCATTGTTATGTGTTCTGCAAATGAGGGGCGGGATTATGTCACCGCCGCACTCTCATATGGCGCCATAGGCATTCTGCCAAAACCCCCAACTAAAGATCGACTGGCGGATATTGTCGCGCTGATTGAGCGAGAGTGGCGGGCAAAGCCACGCGTGGTGGCCACTGTGGCGTCTCAACCTGTTTCAGAGCCGACATTTGCCATCTCAGCCGAGGAGGTGCGTGGCTTGGCAGTTAGTGCGGCAAACGATGCAATATCTCAGCAGGTAGGTCCGCTTGTTGAAAGAGAGATCTCCTCTCAAATTGATGGTGCCATTAAGTCGCATATGCCCGAAATGGCGGAACTGAAGGCAGCGATTGTGGTTGAGGTGATGTCAAAGCTTGAAAGTGTCATCCACGAGACGAATGACAAAGTGGTTGCAGAGGTCATCGAAACCCATTTTAGAGCGCAGTGGGAAGAGTTCTCCGGTAAGTTAAATGAACAGTTGGCGACCTTTAAGAGTGGTTTGCATGAGGAGTTGCCAAAAAACGGCTTAATTATGCAGCAGATACGAGATGTTGCGGAGAGTGCTGTTGAAGCAACAGCAACAGAGACCGCAAGCCGTGTCGCAAGAGATGTGGCCTCAAATGTAGCGGTTGAGTTGACGGAGGAGCTTCTTAACAGTGCGCTGCAAAAGCAGGTAGAGGGGGGAGTGGGGAAGCCGCAGGCCAAGAACCCACTGGTGGGCATGGTCTATGTGAGCACAGTGCTATCTGTCATTGCCGTGTCACTTGTTCTCTATCTGATGAGGTGATTTGTGTCGAAACATTTTTTGAATGGCCACCAGCTCAATGGCCCATTTCCGGAAGATCTACAGCGTATACAGTTTGGAATGGGCTGTTTTTGGGGGGCGGAACGTCTATTTTGGCAGCAACAGGGCGTATATGTGACGGCGGTCGGTTATGCCGGTGGCTTGGTTGACGCACCGACCTATGAGGCAGTTTGCAGTGGTCAAAGTGGCCATGCCGAAGTTGTGCTGGTGGTGTTTGACCCTAAGCAGATAAGCTTTGAAACGCTGTTGAATCTTTTCTGGTGTTGGCATGACCCGACGCAAGGGATGCGCCAGGGTAATGATGTTGGATCACAGTATCGATCGGCCATCTATTTCTATAGCGATGCACAAAAGCGTGCGATTGACGCATCTCAAAAGTGTTATCAGCAGGCATTGCAGAAGGCGGGGTACGGTCAGATCACCACAGAAGTATTGCCCACACCACAATTTTATCTTGCTGAGGGCTACCACCAACAATACCTAGCAAAAAATCCAGGTGGTTACTGTGCATTGGCTGGAACAGGCGTGGCGATGGACGCCGCTATTTTGGTCAACGCTCAAAAGTGATGGTTTGTCGATTTAGTCGTTAAATTTGCTGTTGACCGCCTTTTGCGTCAATGAGTCATTGACCTCTTGCTGGATAGCTCATATACTTCGCGGCGCTGAACAACCCGGCTGTGTATTCTATGTGGAGTCGGGATGCTGATTGCTGACAAACAACAAACACGAATAACGGTAAGAGCGCAGCTTGCACTGACGCTTGCCACTACGGTGATTTTGATGTTTTTTGGAATGGTGATCTCATACTCTGCCCTAATGGGTGGCTTGATCGCTACTGTCGCGAATGCATTTTTTGCCAAGCGGGTCTTCGTCAACTACCGTGCTCAAAATCCCGGTATGTTGCTAGCACAAATATATAGTGCTGAGATCGCCAAGCTTATTCTGGTAGGCGTGCTGTTTGCCGTCGCTATTGCCTGGATTGAGCCGCTAAGTGCAGGTGCACTATTTAGTGCATTTATTGTTGTTTACCTTATACCTTCGACGATTGCGTTGATCGGCCACTGATGGTCGCCAACTTTTGGGAATTGATAGATGTCTGCTAGTGCTGCTGCAACAATCACCTCCAGTGAATACATCAAACACCATTTGACCAACCTGACCTTTGGTCGGTTTGCCGATGGTAGCTATGGTATTGCAGAGACGGCTGAAGCTGCGAAAGCAATGGGCTTCTGGGCGATCCATGTTGATACCATGTTCTGGTCAATCTTTTTAGGTGTGCTGTTTCTCTTCGCTTTCAGGAAGGCTGCTGTAAATGCGACCACGGGTGTGCCGGGTGGCCTACAAAATTTCTGTGAGTGGATCGTAGAGTTTATTGATGAAAGCGTCCGTGGCTCATTTTCAGCCAAAAACGATCTGGTTGCGCCAATTGCACTGACCATATTTGTCTGGATATTCTTGATGAATACCATGGATTTGGTTCCGGTTGATCTCATCCCTTGGATAGCCAGTGGCCTGGGCATTCACTTCATGAAAGTAGTGCCGACTACAGACCCAAATGCTACCTTCGGCATGGCAATCGGCGTCTTCATGCTGACCATTTACTACAGTATCAAAATCAAAGGTGTGAAGGGCTTTGTCGGTGAGTTGACCTTGCAGCCATTCGCATCAAAAAATCCAGTGGTCAATGCTGGTTTTATCCCCATTAACTTCTTGCTCGAATTTGTTAGCCTGATCGCTAAGCCCATCTCATTGGCGCTGCGACTCTTTGGTAATATGTATGCAGGTGAGATGATTTTTATTCTGATCGCAATCATGTACAGTGCTGGCGCCGTAATGGGCATCTTTGGCGGCCTGCTGCACATGGGTTGGGCGATTTTCCATATTCTGGTTATTACGCTACAAGCGTTTATTTTTATGACGCTGACAATCGTTTACCTGGATATGGCGCATAACGAACACTAAATTCTTAATTTTACTATCCAACTAACCTCGTAACGGAGACAAAAATGGAAAACGCACTGCTTTATATTGCTGGCGCTTTGATGATGGGCCTGGGTGCTCTGGGTGCCGCAGTAGGAATTGGCATCCTTGGAGGCCGCTTTCTTGAAGGTGCTGCTCGTCAGCCAGAACTTATTCCAATGCTTCGGACCCAGTTCTTCATCGTCATGGGTCTAGTCGACGCTGTGCCAATGATTGCTGTTGGTCTGGCAATGTACATACTGTTCGCGGTTGCCGGTTAATCTGGATAATGCGTACGAACTTTCATATTACAATGAAAGCTGAGGTAACTCCCAGATGAACATCAATCTGACACTAGTTGGCCAGTTGCTCACTTTTGTTCTGTTCGTGTGGTTCACGGTTAAATACGTTTGGACCCCGATCACAGATGCTCTTGACGAGCGTCGCAAAGGCATTGCCGACTCACTTGCCGCCGCAGAACGCGGTGCGCATGAAAAAGAACTGGCAGAGCAGCGTGCAACAGAAGTGCTACGTGATGCAAAAACACAAGCGGCTGAAATCATAGCGCAGGGCCAAAAACGTGGCGCTGAGATCGTTGATGAAGCTAAAGAGGATGCACGGGCTGAAGGTGATCGATTGCTGGTTGCTGCGCAAGCAGAAGTCGAGCAAGAGCGTCATAAAGCACGTGAAGAGCTGCGAAAGCAGGTCGCTGCCCTGGCTATAGCCGGTGCTGAAAAAATCCTTAAAAAAGAGATCAATGCCTCTGTACATAAAGGCATTCTTGATACGCTTGCAAAGCAGATCTAGGGCAAAACAATGGCCGCAGAAAAAACAACCGTTGCACGCCCCTACGCCGAGGCACTATTTAATCGTGCAGTAGAGAGCAAAAAATTGGATCAGTGGTCCAACGCTCTTGCGCTATTAAGTACTGTCGCAAGTGACGATCAGGTCGCTACTATTAATGCTAACCCAAGTGTCGAGCGGGCCCGTGTCGCTGACCTTGTTATTAGTGTATGTGGTAAAGGCTTGACCGCAGAAGGCAAAAATCTAGTTAAGCTTTTGGTCGAGAATGACCGGCTTGATGTGATGCCTGAAATTGCAGATCTTTATGAAGCATTAAAGAACGAAGCGCAGGGCGCGATAGATGCGCTGGTGATAGCACCTTATGCGATAAAGCCTGCTGAGCAGAAGATGCTGGCAGCGGCGCTTAAGAAAAAGCTAGGGCGCGAAGTGAGAATCACCAGTGAAGTTGATCCAGATCTCATGGGCGGAGCAATCATCCGCGCTGGGAATCTAGTGATCGACGGTTCTGTCTCAGGGCAGCTGCGAAAACTGGCCACCGAATTAGGCATTTAAGCGAGAAGGCACCATGCAACTCAATCCATCAGAAATCAGTGATCTGATCAAAAGTAAGATCGAAAATTTTGATCAGAAAACACAAGCTCATAATGAAGGCACCATCGTCAGTGTAACCGACGGTATCGTGCGTATTCATGGTCTCGATGATGTTATGTCATACGAGATGATTGAATTCCCAGGCAACACCTTTGGTCTTGCGCTCAACTTAGAGCGTGACTCCGTTGGCGCAGTTATCTTGGGTAACTACCAACACCTAACCGAGGGTGACTGGGCAAAATGCACCGGACGCGTCCTTGAGGTTCCGGTGGGTCCTGGTCTGCTTGGTCGTGTTGTTGATACGCTAGGTAATCCAATTGACGGTAAAGGCCCTATTAAAGCGGCCGCTACCTCACCGGTAGAGAAAGTTGCTCCTGGTGTTATGGCACGTCAATCAGTTGATGAGCCGTTGCAGACAGGCCTTAAGGCGATTGATGCAATGGTTCCTGTTGGTCGTGGCCAACGTGAGCTGATCATTGGTGATCGCCAGACGGGTAAGACTGCAGTTGCGATTGATGCCATCATCAATCAGAAAGGCACCGGCGTTAAGTGTATTTACGTTGCGATTGGTCAGAAGAACTCATCAATTGCCAACGTAGTGCGCAAGCTTGAAGAGCACGGCGCAATGGAACATACCATTGTGGTTGCAGCCCCAGCTGCCGTCTCTGCGGCCATGCAGTTCATCGCACCATATGCTGGTTGCGCGATGGGTGAATACTTCCGTGATAAGGGTGAAGATGCACTGATCATTTATGATGATCTAACCAAACAAGCATGGGCCTATCGTCAGGTATCACTGCTGCTGCGTCGCCCACCAGGTCGTGAAGCCTACCCAGGTGACGTTTTCTACCTCCACTCTCGCCTACTTGAGCGTGCTGCACGCATCAATGCCGAGGAAGTTGAGAAGCTAACTAAGGGTAAAGTGAAAGGCAAAACCGGTTCATTGACCGCACTGCCTATCATTGAGACACAGGCCGGTGACGTATCTGCATTCGTACCGACCAATGTGATCTCGATTACTGATGGACAGATCTTTCTTGAGACCGATCTGTTCAATGCTGGTATTCGTCCTGCCATCAACGCAGGTCTCTCAGTATCACGAGTGGGTGGTGCTGCACAGACTAAGATCGTCAAGAAACTGGGTGGCGGTATCCGTCTGGCCCTGGCTCAGTATCGTGAGTTGGCCGCTTTCTCACAGTTTGCCTCTGATCTTGATGAAGCGACACGTAAACAGCTTGAGCGTGGTGAGCGTGTTACTGAACTGATGAAGCAAGGCCAGTACTCACCAATGAGTGTGGCTGAAATGGCTATCGTCCTATACGCCGCCAATGAAGGCTATTTAGATGATGTTGATGCGAAAAAAGTTGTTGCCTTTGAAGCAGCGCTGATGTGCTACCTAAGAAGCAGCAAAGCAGCGCTACTTGACAGCATCAACGAGTCAGGTGGTTATGATGACGCTGTTAAAAGCGACATCGCCGCAGCGCTGAAAGACTTCAAAGCCAACAACACTTGGTAGAACCTGAGTAACTAAACCTTCTATCAATTAGGTATCAGAAATGGCAGTCGGAAAAGAGATTCGCACTCAGATTGGCAGTATCAAAAACACGCAGAAGATCACCTCTGCGATGGAGATGGTGGCTGCCAGCAAGATGCGTAAAGCTCAGGAACGTATGCGTGCAACCCGCCCTTATGCGGATAAGATGCGTAATGTAATAGCGCATCTGAATCATGCACATCCTGAATATACGCACAGCTTTATGCTGAAAGGGCGTAAGGAAGAGCGAGCTGGATACATCATTGTCTCCTCTGATCGTGGGCTCTGTGGTGGTTTGAACAGTAATCTGTTCCGCAAACTGCTGAAAGAGTTACAAGAGAAGAAAGAGAACGGTATCGAAGCGCGGTTCTGTCTGATCGGTAATAAGGCGCTCGGCTTTTTCAAACGTTTTGGTAACCTGAAGAGTCAAGCGACGCATCTTGGTGACGCACCAAAGATCGAAGATCTGATTGGTACAGTAAAAGTGATGTTGGACGCCTATGAAGCGGGTGAAATTGACCGCATCTATATCGCCTACAATAACTTTGAAAACACCATGATTCAGACACCCACAATTGAGCAGTTGGTGCCAATTGCCGGGCAAGAAGAGAAAGAGCTGATTCACCATTGGGATTACATCTACGAACCAGATTCAAAAGCGGTTCTGGATAACCTGCTGGTGCGTTATATTGAGTCGCTTGTCTACCAGGCGGTGGTCGAGAATGGTGCTTCTGAGCAGGCATCTCGCATGGTTGCAATGAAATCAGCAACTGACAACGCCGGCGACCTGATTGATGAACTACAGTTGGTCTACAACAAGGCGCGTCAGTCTGCAATTACTCAAGAGATTTCTGAGATTGTAGCGGGTGCCTCAGCCGTCTGATAGTTAAGAAAGATTTTGAATTTAAATTTTGCGATAAACTCTCGTTAAAGAGAGCACGAGGAACCAGAAATGAGTTCGGGTAAAGTGGTTGAAATCATCGGCGCCGTGGTAGACGTACAGTTTCCGCGTAATGATATGCCGAAAGTATATGATGCGCTGATAATTGAAGAGGTCAAACTGACTCTTGAAGTACAGCAGCAGCTGGGTGACGGTATTGTTCGTGCCATCGCAATGGGTTCCACAGATGGCGTAAAGCGTCATCTTGATGTGGCTAACACGGGCGGTCCTATCACTGTTCCTGTTGGGCAGGGTACCCTCGGTCGCGTAATGGACGTATTGGGTGACCCAATCGATAACGCTGGCCCTATAGAGTGTGACGAGCGTTGGGCGATCCATCGTGAGCCACCTAAGTATGAAGACCAGTCAACTGCTACCGAAGTTCTTGAGACCGGTATTAAGGTTATCGACTTGATCATGCCGATTGTTAAAGGCGGTAAGGTTGGACTCTTTGGTGGTGCAGGTGTTGGTAAAACTGTGACACTGATGGAGCTGATCCGGAACATCGCTGCAGAGCACTCTGGCTTCTCAGTATTCGCTGGTGTAGGTGAACGTACTCGTGAGGGTAATGACTTCTACCACGAAATGTCTGAAGGTGGCGTTCTCGATAAAGTATCGCTGGTCTACGGCCAGATGAATGAGCCGCCAGGAAACCGTCTGCGCGTAGCACTGAGTGGTCTGACCATGGCAGAGTACTTCCGTGAAGAGGGTCGTGACGTTTTGATGTTTATTGATAACATCTACCGTTACACACTCGCCGGAACCGAGGTTTCTGCACTGTTGGGTCGTATGCCATCAGCTGTGGGCTATCAGCCTACCTTGGCTGAAGAGATGGGTGTTCTTCAAGAGCGTATCACCTCAACAAAAACCGGTTCTATCACCTCATTCCAAGCCGTATACGTGCCTGCGGATGATTTGACCGATCCATCACCAGCAACCACTTTCGCACATTTGGACGCAACACTCGTATTGTCACGCCAAATTGCTGAACTGGGTATCTATCCTGCTGTGGACCCTCTTGATTCAACCAGTCGTATTCTTGATCCATTGGTTGTTGGCCAAGAGCACTATGACGTGGCTCGTGCTGTACAGGGTACACTTCAGCGCTATAAAGAGCTGAAAGATATTATCGCGATTCTCGGTATGGACGAACTGTCAGAAGAGGATAAACTGACGGTGACCCGTGCTCGTAAAATGCAGCGCTTCTTGTCACAGCCATTCTTTGTTGCTGAAGTATTTACCGGTTCGCCTGGTAAATACGTGTCGCTTAAAGAGACCATCACCGGTTTCCAGGGCATTATCAATGGTGACTATGACAACATCCCAGAGCAGGCCTTCTACATGGCCGGTTCTATTGATGAAGTCGTCGAAAGAAGCAAAGCTGATTAATTCAGGCTTGGAGTAAAGAGATGGCGATGACAATTCATGTAGACATCGTAAGCGCCGAGGGTGAGATTCACTCTGGTTCTGCTGAGATGGTCTATGCGCCAGGTGTTATGGGTGAGCTAGGTATTGCACCGCGCCACACCCCTCTGGTTACCCAGTTGAAACCGGGTGAAGTGCGTGTAGATACGGGTAAAGGTGAGATGGATCACTATTACGTATCGGGTGGTATCCTTGAGGTACAGCCACACGTCGTGACGGTTCTTGCTGATACGGCTGTTCGCGCACATGACCTTGATGAAGCTGCTGCAATAGAGGCTAAGCGTAGAGCTGAAGAGGCTATTGCCAACCAGACAGAGGAGATTGAGTATACTCAAGCTCATGCTGAACTGGCTGATGCAATGGCTAGACTTCAGACCATTGATCGTCTGCGTAGAATGAAGAAGTAAATTGCTGATATTATCGTCGAAACGACGGTGCTAAATGCAGTAAAAAGGCCCGTAAGGGCCTTTTTTTTGTCTTGAATTTTAGTGCTGCCTTAGCTTCTCAGCTATATATCAGTACTTATAATATAGATGATGAAGTTTCTCAGCGAGTTATTTTATTTGTCCTGAGATGAAAAGAGCGGCGTCAACCGTGACTAGGTCAGCTGGCATACTGTGCGCTTCAGCCGTTTCAAAATTGTGCGGCTGTAGCTGCAATTCAGTATGAGGGATTTCGTATGCAGCCTGCTGATCATTGCATGAAGTAACAAATTCAGATGTGATAATTTCACCAGTTGCCATGTTGAATTGAATCATTATCATATTCCTGCGTGTTTGCCGAAATGGCCTCTATAAGTTAGATCGGCAGTAATTTCGCTAACTTGAGTTATAGAGTCCTACTAAACAGTAGATAGGTACGGATCAGTGAATAACAAGCTAATCCCGGTAAATATTTTCTCTGTTAATGAAATAGTTGGATCATTATGCTGTTAATCAGCTTTCATTTGCAATGGGTGGTAGCATCCAATATCTATAGCTTCAGTTGTCGGATAGTAGAACAAGTGCAGGGTTAATCAGAGGAGAGCTGCTGTGGGTTGGTGGGGTAAATTAGTGGGTGGAGCGTTTGGCTTCATGTTAGGTGGGCCGTTGGGTGCTGTGCTTGGTGCAGCGCTAGGGCACAATTTAGATAAAGGCATCTCCGGCTTGCCCGATGATGATTATGGCCCGGGAGACCAGCAGCGTGTCCAGACGGCCTTTTTTACCGCCACTTTTTCGGTGATGGGCGCAGTAGCGAAGGCTGACGGCCGTGTTACCGCCGATGAGATTGCGTTGGCAAAAGCGGTAATGGCTGAAATGGCCCTCTCTGGTGAGATGCGTGAGACTGCCATACGACTCTTCAATGAAGGTAAGAACGACAGTTTTCCGCTGGATGATGTTCTGGTTCAATTCCGCAAAGAGTGTCATCGACGCCAGAATCTGATGCAGATGTTTATGGAGATCCAGCTACAGGCGGCTTATGCAGACGGCAGTATGGATCCGGCTGAGGAGAAACTACTAAAAGGAATTTGTCATAGTCTCGGCTTTTCAGAACTGGTCTTCCACAGACTTGAAAGGATGGTTCAAGCTGAGCGTGGCTTTGCTGGCGGCCGCCGCGCAGCGCGGAGCCAAGGGCCTTCGTTAGAGGATGCCTACGGTCTATTGAATATGGCTCCAGATGCATCTGATGCGGAGGTTAAAAAGTCCTATCGCCGCATGATGAATCAACATCACCCAGATAAATTGGTCGCTAAAGGGTTGCCAGAGGAGATGATGAAAATGGCGGCGAAAAAGACCCATGAGATCAAGCAGGCGTACGAAACAGTCAAGGCAGCTCGTGCCTAAACGCTTACCTTAATGTTACTGCGATAGCAATCGATCGATGATGGTGAGTAGTTTTAACAGTGCTCCTCGATTCTGCTTAATAAGTGCCAAACCGTTCTCTCCAATCTGACTACGCAGCTCCGCTTTTTGTAACCATTCAGTGACGATATGAGCCAGCTGCTCAGCCGAATTCACCTCATAGGCGGCTTCATGGTCAAGGAAGAGCTGGCTGATCTCAGCGAAGTTGAACATGTGTGGCCCAAATAGGATCGGCAGGCCTAATGCGGCAGGCTCCAGTATATTGTGCCCACCGCGTGGAATTAGACTGCCGCCAATAAAGGCCAGGTCTGCTGAGGCGAGGAACATGGGCAGTTCGCCCATAGTGTCGCCGAGAAAAACATCGGTTTCGTCGTTACAGTGTGTCGCCTGGGTGCGGCGGATTAGCTTGAATCCCGCATCTGTTACCAATTTCGCTACGCTATCAAAACGGCCTGGGTGACGTGGTACCAGGATCAACAGTGCGTCGGGAATCTTCTCTTTAATCTGCTTATGTGCAGTGAGAATCTGCTGCTCTTCACCTTCATGGGTGCTAGCAGCCACCCAAACGTGACGATCTGTGCCCCAGCTTCGACGCAGTGCCTCTGCTTGCTCATGGAGCGTGGCCGGAAGTTGGATATCAAATTTGATACTGCCGGTCTCTTCAATACGGGCTGGGCTGGCACCTAAATCGGTGAAACGGCGTGCTGTGCCGGCACCCTGGGCTGCGATCATCGTGAGGTTATTTAGTGTCTCAGCAGTGAGTCCGGAAAAACGCCGATAGCCATTTGCCGATCGAACGGATAGTCGGGCGTTAGCCAACAGGGTTGGTATGTTCTGTTGTGCGCAACTGACCAGCAAATTGGGCCAGATCTCAGTCTCGATAATGATAAGGATGCTGGGCTGTAGCTGGTTTATAAATGGCCCAACCAACCAAGGCAGGTCAAATGGCAGGTAGCAGTGAGAGACTTGATCGGCGAACAGTTTTTCCACGCGGGCTGAGCCAGTGGGTGTGGTGGTGGTGAGGAGGAGAGGTTTATCTGGATATGTTTTGAGAAGATGTCGTACCAGTACCTCTGTAGCTTGCACCTCGCCGACCGATACGGCGTGTATCCAGATTGGCTTTATAGGCAGGTTGCTGGCCCATCCGAAGCGCTCATGCCAGCGTTGTCGATAGGCAGGCTCGCGTCGGCTGCGCCAAAGTAAACGTAGCAGCATAAATGGCACGAGCAGAGCCAGAAGCGTTGTGTAGAGATATCTCATAGCGCGCTTATTTGCTCGATGCTGAAGAGAGTGTCTGTTGAAGTGCCATCACGTTCTGTCGCAAATGGTCAGGATTGATGGTGCCGACAATAAGGCTGGCAACCCCCGGCTGGGCAAAGATAAATGCCAGTGACTCCTCGATATTGGCGGTGTGGCCACTCTGCAACCCCTTCTTGATCAATATGCCGCAACCGTTTGCCTTAGCGGCCTCAATGACAGGAATCTCATCACGGTAGGCAGGATTGCAGGTGGCCATCACCACATCCATTTCAGCGACTGCCGCTAACCCGCCCTTCATAGTTTTAATGGAGAGACCGTGAGAACGAATCAGGCCGCGCTCTTTAAGCTCACGTAGTGCATCGGGGGCACCCTCATTTTCAAGGATATCCAGATCATTACCATCAGAATGAATCAGGACAACATCCAGCATGTCGCGCTTCAAGGTGCGTAGGCTATCCTCAACGGTGCGGATGGTGGTGCCATAGCTGAAATCAAAGCGTGATCTACCCTGCTCGAAAAACTCACCCACTTTTGAGACGATGACCCACTCACTGCGATTAGGCAAAAGCTGCCCGAGGCGCTGCATGCTGGTGCCATAAGCGGGGGCTGTATCGATAAGGTTGATGCCGCAATCGTGAGCGACGGCGAGCAGATTGCGTACGGCACTATCATCTGGCAGCTGAAAGCTGCTTGGGTATTTTACCTGCTGGTTTCGGCCAATCTTGACGGTGCCAAGCCCCACTGGACTGACATTGATGCCGGTATTACCGAGGGGCTTCAACTCCATGATTCAGCCCTCTGCCAGGGCAGTTTTGCCTGTGGTGGTCTACCCAATGCTTGCAAAGGTGAGAGATCCTGCATTTCTGGTTGGATGTTGGATTGATCTAACAGCGTCAACACTTCTTGTGCCACTCTTGGGGCGAAGGCCAGTTTTGTTGGCCAAATGGTAATAACAGACTCATTCTGTTCTACGAAGCAGTCATCCGGGCGACGACCAGCAGTGGTCTTAATCTCAGCACGATCAACGCGGTAGGTGGCCCATTGCAGTTGCTGCTGGTCAAGCCAGGGCAGAAGTTCGGCAAGAATCTCTTTGCCAGCTTCGATCTGCTCCTCCTGGCTACGACCATTGCCGAGTTCGGCGATCTCCCCGCCGAGATTCCAAACCTGTTGACCATCGGCAAGTGGATAGCTGGTGATAGTGAGGCGTGGGTTGGCGCTGGTGCCAAGTGCATGGGCATGAAGTGCTGGAAGCTTACCGCGTAGCATCACCATATGCAGTGGACGAAGCTGCATTTCTGGCCGTTGCTGACCAACCTGCTGCAATAGCGTGGCGTTGGCTTTGCCCGCAGCGAAAATGAGTTGCTTGGTGTTAAGTGTTATATCGCCAAAATGACAGCCATCGGCAGTGATCTCGGCCTCTTCACCCAGTTTGAAAATATGGTCGCCGCACAGTTCAGTGAGACGCTGAACCAAGGAGGCCACATCCAATACTGGCTCATTGAGCTGGTAGAGCGCCCCTTTGAAAGCGGGGTTTTGGAATAGAAGTGGTCGCTCACTACCGTTTAGTTGCTGCATTTTGCTGCGCATTGCCTTACTGGCAAAAAAACCGGTCATGCGTGACAACATGCTTTGTGAAGACCAGAGGTGTTGGTGCTCTGCGAGTAGACGTGTGCCTCGTAGATCAAGCTCGCCCCTCCCCGCCAGTGCATTGCGCCAGATCTCTGGCATGTCGGCGATTGATTGTGCAGATTTATTGATTGAGCCTGTCAGCGCATATTTGGTGCCGCCGTGGATGATGCCCTGGCTGGCGATGGTCTGAATGCCGCCGATTGCCTCTTTCTCAAACAGTACGGCTGAATAGCCTGCTTGAAGCAGTCGTGCCAGCGTCCAGAGCCCAGCGATGCCGGCCCCAAAGATGGCGATATCGGCTTTCAGCAATTTGCTCATCAATGTTACTTGCTGCGGATTGATGCGATGGTGCCGGTGGTGGAGCAGTTATCGAGATAACTCATCACCCGAACCTCACCGCCCGCCTCGCGCACACACGCTGCGCCAGGGATATCATCTGGGTTGTTGTCACCCCCTTTAACCAGAAAGTCTGGTTTCAGTTTGCAGATCAGGCGTTCAGGGGTCTCTTCGCTGAAGGTGACCACCCAGTCGACACAGCCAAGCGCGGCCAGCACGATTTTGCGTCGCTCAACGGTGTTGACGGGTCGATCTGGCCCTTTGAGTCGGCGCACGGTCTCATCGATGTTGATTGCAACGACCAGTCGATCACCCAAACGACTTGCTTGCTCCAGATAGGTGACGTGACCAGCGTGCAGAATATCAAAACAGCCATTGGTCATGACGATGCTCTCGCCACGTTCGCGGGCGATCTCCATCGCCTCAACCAGCTCATCTTCGGTCACTATGCCAGTGTGTGCTACTTGATGTGAGCGCAGTTTATATTTCAGCTCATCGCGGGTCACCACGGCGGTACCCAGTTTGGCCACTACAATGCTCGCCGCTACATTGGCGAGTTGGGTCGAAGCTTCCAGTGACATACCCGCAGCAAGGCCTGCGGCCAGAACTGCGATGACGGTATCACCTGCACCCGTGACATCGAATACTTCACGTGCCTGTGCGGCAAGATGACGAGGTTCGCGCCCTTTTTGCAGCAGGGTCATGCCGTGTTCACCCCGGGTCACTAGAAGTGCCTCAAAGTTGCACTTATCAATGAGCGCCATGCCGCGTTCAACTATCTGCTGCTCATCCGCACAGTGGCCGACTACCGCCTCAAATTCAGAGAGGTTGGGAGTGAGTAGGGTGGCACCACTATATTTTGCAAAATCGCTCCCTTTGGGGTCGACCAGTACAGGTTTGCCCGCAGCGTTGGCTCGTTGGATGAACTCACCGATCTGCTGCAGAGTGCCTTTGCCGTAATCAGAGAGTACCGCCAAGTCGCAGTTGGCGAGCTGGTTTTCATATGAGGTGAGCAGTGCCTCGTTATTAAAACCAGGGAAACCATCCTCAAAATCGAGACGAATCAGCTGTTGATGTCGGCTGATGATGCGCAGTTTGGTGATGGTTGGGAATTTCTCCTGGCGATCAAATGTACACTCAACCCCCGCCTCATTGAGGCTGTTTTGCAGGATGTTGGCCATCTCATCGTTGCCCGTTAGGCCAAGCAGATGGGCTTGGCCCTGCAATGCGGCAATGTTGAGTGCGACGTTACCGGCACCACCAGGTCGACCCTCCTCATTTTCGACTCGAACAACAGGGACGGGGGCCTCGGGGGAGATGCGTTCGGTGCCGCCATGCCAGTAGCGGTCGAGCATCACGTCACCTGTGATGAGGATACGGATATTGCTGAAATCGGGTAGTTTGATCATCGGTTTTTTTGGGGCTGTGTGTGGGCTGAGAAGTTTACCACAATTGGCTAAAACCGCTCTTGGGGAAACTCTGGCTAAGTCTGGTTGTACTAAAGCATAAGGTTCGCTAAAGCTCAGCTAAAATTTAGACTGAGATAAAACTGCCCCGGTTTGTTTCGAAGTGAGCTGTAATAGTCGCTCTATTGCAGCGATCTTCGGGGCGAATCGGGGCAGTTTTAGCCAGTCTAAAACAATCATGACTTAACCAGAGGTTCCTTAGGATGATCTTTTGCTCTCAATCTTAGCGGCGATGGCCCGCCAGAGCTGCTTACCCTCTTTGCTGAGATGTTGTTCTTGGCGGTAGATGAGGAAAAAGCGCATGCAGTCACTACGTGACCAGCCCTGTGCATGACGGCTCAGGGTGTAGAGGTCGCGAAAGATCGCGCGTTTTTGTGAGAGTAGCTGACGCGTCTTCTCCAGATCGATCACCCGTACATCGAAGCCACCCTCTGCGAGTGGTTTCATAAAGAGATGTTTTAGGTAGAGACAGCCATGCTGACGCCTGTCGGCATGCATGCGGCGCATCAACTCTGCCAAGGTGGAGAATAGGCTTCTACGTGCTTCAATGGAGTGAAGGGCCGGATTCTCTTGTGGTCGATCAACGATCGGTTGGTAACCGGCCAGCTCACGTGTGACCAATATGGCACGCTGTTTGCCGTTTACATGGTGTAGGCCAAAAAAAACGGGTTCAAGTGTGGGTACTTTGAGTTCTTGAAAGCGGCGGATATTTTTAAACTCTCGCAGAAAGGTGGCGACCCCTCTTATTGGATTTTTGATCGAGCGGCAGACATGGTTCTCTTGGCGTTTTAAAAAGAGACCAATAGTTTCGCCAGCGGGTGTCTCCAGTTGAATTCTGGAGACACCACTCCAGCCACCGCGACGCTCATTGGGCGGCTCAAACCAGTCGGCTTGTAGCTCCCATAGCGCATCGAAATTGTCTAGGTTGTTGTGGTGCAGTATCGCTTGCCACCCCTCACCTATAAAATCATTCACGCTCTCTTTTTCAATACATAGGTGCGCCAAAGGGCAAAATGTTTGGCAAAGTCCAGGCGTGCCTCAATGGAGAATCCCGCCTGTTCAAACTCCTGCTCAATCACTTTGCGAGGGATTACAAAGCGGTTCTGATAGCCTTTTCTTTTGCGCTTTGACTCTGAACGGGCACGTTTCCATGATTTGAAATTGCCATCGACCCAGAGAGATAAAATAACCGTATCACTTGAGACCCTGGCCATCTCAGAGAGTATCTTTAGGCGATCTTCAGATTCACCAATATGGTGGAAGAGACGAATACAGAAGATATTTTCGACCAAATTATCCTCAACCGGCAGTTCAAAAGCGGAGCCTTGGAAGGTCTGGAAGCGTTTGGCAATCTCCGGTGGGCGGAATTTCAGCCCTGCGTCGATCATATCTTGGCTGTTGTCGCAGGCCCAAAGGGTGCGCTCACTATCCTCTGTCAGAAGATCCCAGAAGCGTCCGGTGCCGCATGGCATATCCAATATGCTTTTGGGATTACCAGCGATCTTGAGTGCCTTTGCACAGACTTTATGGTCGCGCCAATTTGAGAGGCGTCGCCAAAATTCATTCTCATGTTTGTCAAAATAGTACTTGGCATGGTCAGCGCTATACTTCTCTGAAAACTCTAGTTTTGTTGTCTCATTCATAACAAATATTATTTCAATGGTATTTTAGAAGGGTGTCGGGTCAACTCTGAATCCAACCCGCTGGTATCAACGTTATGCTGGTTTAAATTGGTGGTGATAGAGGTTGTGGTATTCACCCTCTATTGCCAGTAATTCGTTATGGCTACCCCCCTCTATCACCTCGCCTCCTTTGATCAGCAGAATACGATCAGCGTGTTCAATGGTGGATAGGCGGTGGGCGATCACAATGGTGGTGCGATCTTCAGTGAGCCGTTTTAGTGCAGCCTGCACATGACGTTCGGACTCATTATCCAATGCAGAGGTGGCTTCATCAAGCAGTAGCACCGGGGCATCTTTGAGAAACGCCCGGGCAATGGAGAGGCGTTGGCGCTGGCCACCGGAGAGGCGCACCCCCTCTTCGCCGATGGGGGTGTCAAACCCTTCGGGCAGCTGCTCAATAAATTCGAGTGCATGAGCATCAGCTGCTGCGGTGCGTATCTCCTCCATGGAGGCGTTGCGCTTGCCATAGCAGATGTTGGCGCGGATGGTATCGTTGAATAGAATTGACTCCTGGCCAACATAGGAGAGGTTGCGGCGCAGGCTCTCTAGCGACAGATCTTGTAGATCAATACCATCCAGTGTGATCGTGCCACCGGTTGGGTTGTAGAAGCGTGGCACCAGCGAGGCGATGGTGGTTTTACCGCCCCCTGAGGCACCCACCAGCGCGAGTGTGGTGCCCGGCTCAATGTTGAATGAGACTGCCGATAGCGCATCTCTGTCGGCCGTTGGGTAACGGAAGCTGACCTTGTTGAAGGCGAGGTGACCTTTAGCGCGACGGATCTCCTCTCTGCCGCCATCTTGTTCGGGGGTCTCATCAATCAGATCAAAGACACTCTCGGCGGCGGCGATCCCCTTCTGTAGCTGGCGGTTGACCCCGGTCAGCCGTTTGACTGGGCTAAAAAGTAGCCCCAATGCGGTCAGAAAGGCGACAAATCCACCGACACTCAGTTCACCTGCGATGGTGTCATGGGTGCCGACATAGATCAGGGTGGCGATCATCAGTGCCGCGGCCGTCTCAATGATGGGGCCATGGGCTGAACCTGCCACCTCAATTTTCAGCTCATAGCGGCGGATCCAGTTGGCCATCTTGGTGAAGCGGCTACTCTCGCTTGCCTCACTCTGAAACACCTTGATCATCTTCTGCCCACGCACCCCCTCTTCCAACACATGGGTCATATCGCCCACCATGTTCTGTTGCGCCTTGCTGAGCAGGCGTAGCCGTTTGCCCAGGATGAGTACCACTAATGCGATCAGTGGCATCACCAGAAAGACCATGCAAGCCAGCATCCAGTTGAGGTAGAACATGTAGGCGATCAGACCAACCAGGGAGAGTGAGTCGCGCACCAGAATGGTCAGTACCCGCGTGGCAGCCGTGGTCACTTGAGAGACGTTATAGGTGAGTACCGAGATGGTGTTGCCGGTGGAGGAGGCATCAAAATAGCTGGTGGGCAGGGTGAGAATGCGCTCAAACATCAGCTGGCGCAGATCAAAGACCAAGCGACCAGAGACCCACTGGAAAATCACATTGCTACAGAAGGTCATGATACCGCGGATGACAAATAGCAGGATCAGCAGGATCGGTGTCCAGAAGATGGTGTCAGGATCACCCTCAACAAAGCTGCCATCGAGAATGGGTTTCAGTAAGGCTGGAATGGCGGGTTCTGCCGCCGCCAGAACCACCATCGCCAGAATGCCTGCTGAAAATTGACGCCAGTATGGGCGGACATGGGTCAGCAGCCGAAGGTAGAGCTGGCGGCCTGTCATTGTGCGCGTCTCTGGCATAACTTCTCTGGTTAATGGGGGAAAGGGCGATTATACCTTAAGGCGCCTCTGAATAAGGCCGGTTTGTTAGGTGCTGGGGTAAAAAGGCTGGTCTTTAATGTCCGGTCTTGTACGAAAGCGACGATGTATCCAGAGATACTGTTCGGGGTACTCTCTGGCCCAGCCCTCAATAACATCATTGATGCGCTGTGTATCATCAATGACATCTGCTGAAGGGAAGTCCTCTAAGGCGGGGGAAAAGCAGACATCATAGCCATCCCCGCTGGCCCTTCGTGTCACCCGAAAAGGCACCACCGCAGAACCTGTGCGTTTGGTGAGTCGTGAGATGCCGGTGCTGGTGGAGGCGTCGATACCAAAAAACTTTACGAAGATGCCTGAGACACGGTTGGTATTTTGATCTGGCAGCATCCAAATCACCCCATTGTCACGTAGGGTGCGCATCATGTTGCGCAGGTTCTTTCGGTGGATCATTGGCCCTAGTTTGCGTGACCGCCAGTGGACGATTTGGTGCTCGGCGACAGGATTGGTGCTCTTGCGATAGATGGGGGTGAATGCCGTATGTTGGCGCAGAAAACGGCCCGATATCTCCAGTGTCGTGAAGTGGGCGCAGAGCAGCACCACCCCCTTCCCTTTGGCTTTAGCCGCTTCAAGGTGTTCCAGCCCTTCGACGTGGGAGAGCTTGGTGATCAGCGCTTCACTGCCCCACCAGCTCACCACTAGCTCAAAGAGACCGATACCCAATGATTCAAAGTTCTTTTTTCGCAGTTCTAAGCGCTCGGCATCGCTCATCTCAGGAAAGCAGAGTTTGAGGTTCCAATCGACAAAGCCGCGTCGGCTGCTCCAAACAGCCATCAAAAGCCGCCCGAGAGGCGGCCCCAGCTTTTGCATGAGCGAATAGGGCAGCAGAGAGAGCGAGCGAAGCGTTAAAAAGGCGAGCCAGGTTGGCCAGTGCCAAGGGGCAAGCAATCTCCACCAAGCAGGATCGGCGCTGTTTGGCTTTGACATCAGTCCTCTAAACAGGCCAATGAGACGCCCGGTTTGCTGATCAGGATATCCTCCATGATGAGGAACTCCAGATCAGAGCCGTAGAACATCTCCAATGCATCGGTGGGTGAGCAGACCATCGGTTCACCCCGACGATTGAGTGAGGTGTTGAGTACCACACCATTGCCGGTGAGTCTCTCCATCTCTTTTAGCAGCGCGTAGTAGCGAGCGTTGCTCTCTTTGGTCACCACCTGGGCGCGGGCGGTGCCATCTTCATGCACCACCTCGGGTACGCGTGTTTTCCACTCCTCATTCACCGCAAAGGTGAAGGTCATGTAGGGGGCGGGGTGATCGGTTTTTAACATCTGCTTGGCAACCGTATCTAACATACTGGGGCAGAAGGGGCGCCAGCGCTCACGGTATTTGATCTGCTCATTGATGCGGTCAGCGATGCCGGGTGCATTGGGGCAGCCAAGAATGGAGCGATTGCCCAGTGCGCGTGGGCCAAACTCCATGCGGCCCTGGAACCAAGAGAGCGGCTGGCCAGAGGCGAGGATCTTGGCGGCGGTCTCTGGCACTTTGTCGATCTTAGTCCAGCTCGGTTTTTTCTCATGCGCCTCGCAAGCAGCAATACACTCTTCGTTGCTATATTGCGGGCCGAGATAGGCGTGGGCCATCGGTTTGATAGTGTCGCCCAACTCATTCGCCACATACGAGGCAGCACCAATAGCGGTGCCTGCATCAGAGGCGGCGGGTTGTACAAATAGCTCTTTGACGTCATCACGTTCAATGATGCGTTGATTGAGTTTCACGTTGAGTGCAACGCCGCCAGCAAAGCAGAGCTTGCCGGTTTCACGCAGGATATCGCCCAGATAGTGCTCAATTAGACCGAGTGAGACCACCTCCAGCAGCTGCTGAATGGAGGCGGCATAGTCGATGTAGGGGTCATCAATCGCATCACCCTCACGTTTTGGGCCGAGCCAGTCGATCAGTTTTGGGCTGAAGAAGTAACCCTTACCTTTATCATCTTTGTAGCGGCGCAGGCCGATTACATTGGCCAGCTCGGTATTGACCTTGAAGTCGCTGTCGCTAAATTCAATCAGGCGTGAAAAATCGAAACGTTTTGGATCACCGTAAGGGGCCATGCCCATCACTTTGAACTCGCCATCCAGCATCTCAAAGCCAAGATATTCGGTCATTGCACCATAGAGGCCGCCCAGTGAGTCGGGATCATAAAACTCTTTAATCTTGTGGATCTTGCCATTCTCACCATAACCAAAGAAGGTGGTGGCGTATTCGCCCTTGCCATCAATGCCGAGGATCGCAGTCTTCTCTTTAAAACCACTCAGATGGTAGGCACTGCTGGCGTGGGCCAGGTGGTGTTCAACCGCTTCAATGCGCAGCTTACCACCGCCGATATTGAGGTCGCTGATCAGCTTGTCCAATTGACGCATATTGCGTTGGTAGCGGCGATTGCCGTTGAAGATGGCGGTTAGTGCGCGGTCAGGGGCGTACCAGTGGCGCTTGGCGTAGTGCCAGCGGGCTGGGCTGGAGAGGCCAATGGCAGCATAGGGGAAGGCGACGACATCTACCTGTTCCGCTGTGATGCCTGCAAACTCAAGGCAGAAACAGGTCGCCTCATAGGGGAAGCGCCCCTTGGCATGTTTGTCACGGATGAAACGCTCCTCTTCAGCGGCAGCGATCAATTCGCCGTCGATAAAGAGTGCTGCGGAGGGGTCGTGGCTGACCGCCCCGGAGATGCCTAACACTATCATTATTTGCTGTACGCTATTTTAGAAGCCAATAAAAGGCGCATTTTGCCAGCCTTGACCGAAGAGTGCGAACTCTGTGGTTAGTTTTTCATCTGCTGGGGCGAATTTTGCCAATGCTGTAGCGTATCAATCACCATTTTTAGAGCGAATGATGGCCTATGCAGGGGTGGTTATTTGCAATGGTGCTTCGTAGCAGCCATTGCAAACGAGTAGTATGGAGTGATTAGTTGATCTCAGGGCCTAAAATATAGGCGACACTCTCAAACCCCTTCTCTTCCAATGCTTCCTCGATATCTTCCCAGCTACAGTTGGGGTTCTCCTCTTCAACCGCGGCGATGATGCCGGTAGCAAAGCGGAATGCTTCGTGCGCATCAATGTCAGATGGAATGGCAATCAGCCTTGGTTCATGAGGCTTACTGCTGGGTAGTAACATCAACTTCGCACTCATAAATTTCTCCTAATGCTGCTATTTAATGGCTATGGGTCTAAATATTTTTGTAAAATTATAGAATGTCCCTGTCCGCTTGTGGCGGGAGGTGCTCTCTAAAGATGTAGGCTGGAATTTTTGCTTAACAGATTAGGACTATAGGTACTTTCTCTGTTGCTGTCGCTACATTTTATCCTGCTGCAATGCCGGTTGGTTTGCCGTCTAAACTCAGGCTGTTTTTTTCGAGTTGATACTCTCGAACACCCTGCGTCCCTTTTTTCTCGGCCCAATTCAGTAGCTGGTCACGTTCTCCAGCATAATCAAATAGTGGCACCCCCATGCCGCATGAGCTATGTACTAGATCAATTTGTAGATCAATGATCTGCCTTGCCCCCGGCAGGGGTGGGAACTCACTAATCAATGACGCCCACTCAGCCTCCCAAGGGTGAATGGTTTTGGCTTGCCCATAGAGGCGAAGAATCAGCGGTGAGCCCTCAAATGAGCAGAACATCAGTGTCATACGCTTATCCTCCAGCAGATGAGCCGCTGTCTCATTGGCGCTGCCGGTCAGATTGAGCCAGAGCACCCGGTTTTCATCTATCACACGTAGCGTATCAATACCCTTGGGTGAAAGGTTAATTCGACTATCAGCGGTGGCTGTGGCGGCAAAGAAGAGTTTCTGCTTTTTGATGAATGACTGGTGTGATGGTGTCATCTGTTGGAACGTCTTGCCCATATTGATTGCTCTCTTCGCCTGTGGAGATTAACTTTTTAAAAATGTTTAATAAGTAGGCTAAACCATACTCCTGAAAGAGGGGGAGGCGTACTTTAATCGCTATGGGTCTAATTTCTTGCTGCTTACAGTGAAAGATTTCTGTAGGTGCGGCTTCAGCCGCATGCGTTTGTAGTGGTCAACTAATACCGCCTCTACATCGTTTTACTCAGATGAGCAGCTGGCGCGACTTACGCTTGTCGTTCCTGTTTTAAAGTCATTTGGCTTGCCTGTTTCGCTTCGGGATCTCTATACCGTGATTGCGATTGAAGATGCTGAGCGTGAGCTTTTGTGATTGGCTAAAGCTTCACCAGATTGTGATGTTGCCGCATTGTCGCTGTATCAGGAGTGGGTGAACTCTGATGAACACGCGAAGCGTGTCTCTGCGCTTCAGGGGTTACTCAACCGCCTGTTTATTTTTGTCTACGGGTCGCATACGGATCGGCTCAATTCCTATCAGCCTGATATTGATGTTGAGACGATTGTGAGGGGAGGCAAATCGGTCTATTTCCATTTGCCACTCACTGACTACACACGCTCCGTGGCAATTGCTTTGGTTGAAATGTTCCATGAGGCCTACATTTCTACTCTTGTTGATAAGGATAATGAGACGCATAACTTGATTCTAAAGATGCGCCTGCCGCTGCCCTCTTTTGATGGTTGGGAAGAGGTTTGTATGCCGTCTGCTGTAGGTGCTGATGGTTCTAAGGGCGAAGGTCTTAATTTCTGGCTGAAATACATGGATCGTGCAAATCTAATGGAGATACAGAGTAAGGCAGAGGGAGATGCTGCGGCATATGAGGAACTTATTTAGTTGCCCCTAGATGGGGCGTGCGCACGAATATGCATTATACTGTGCATATGCAATATTTTTTTCAGGGGGTTGCCGTGTCGAATAAGCATGCTGTGTCCACACAGCCAAGTAAGGCCGAAGTGCTGGGTGAGGCTGTATTAAACGCTGGGGCTAAGCTTGGCCTGTCCCCAGCGGAGGTGGGGCGTATCGTAGGGCGTAATCGCACCACAATCGTTCGTAATGGCATCGACCCAGCCACGCCAAATGGAAAACTGGCGCTTCTTTTAGTACGTGTCTATCGCGGCCTCTATGCGTTAGTGGGTGGCCAAGACAATGAAATGAAGCATTGGATGCACACCAAGATCAAAACTCTTCAGAGCGTACCAGCAGAAATGATCCGTGATGTCAGTGGGTTGGTTCGCGTTGTTGAATACATCGATGCGATGCGAGGAAAAGCTTGAGTGACATCTGGAGTGCAGTCGGTGGTAAGGTGGTTATTCAATCCATCGGTGGGCAAGGATTCCGTCTAGTCGAATGCCAGGAGATGGTGGCAACAACAAAGATTGTATCGACCCTTGAGAGTCAGGCTATTCTCGAAGAGATGTTAGATGAGATGTCCAAACCTGACCATCGTCCAGGCACCGAACATCTTCACTACCTCCTCTCCACGCCCTTTCGCTATCCACCGTTACCCTACGGCAGCCGTTTCGGAGGTCGTTTCGAGCCAAGTCTGCTCTATGGCGGCGCCACAGAGTATGTAACTCTGTGTGAGAGTGCATTCTATCGTTTCTATTTCTACTACGACATGGAAGAAGCACCTCCTCATGAAGTGTTGCAATCACAGCACACGCTATTTGAATTTCAGTATCAAACCGATGTGGGCGTGAAGTTGCAGGACTCTCTTTTCGGTGATTTTAACGATATGCTACGTGACCCAGCTTACTACAAAGCGACACAAGCACTGGGAACAGCGATGCGTGAGGAGGGCGTCAAAGGTTTTGAGTACCGTTCGGCCAGAGATCAGGAGAGCGACATCAATATTGCGCTCTATGATGCCACACCGCTGACCAGCAACAGGCCGCTCAATGAAAGATCGTGTCTGTGCCGAGTGGATAAAGCAGGGGTAGAGTTTAGTGTAGACCGCAACATCACACTGTTTACATTGGAGCAATTTCTAGTCAACGGATCGTTGCCAATGCCTTCGGTTGCTTAATAGTTTTTACAAGCCCCCCACTATCACTTTAAATTACGATAGTTCTCATCATATTAATAGCTACAGTACTGGCAGAGGAAATGCTCTGTCCACTTGCGGTGGGGATGTTTATTGTATGAGGCAATAAAAACCTGCGGTGTGGTTTGAGGGTTAGGTATGGGTTTTCGTTGCTGGCTACTTAGGCAGTTGTCGCAGTACGTAGTTGAGGATGCCGCCATTCAGAAAATAGTCCCACTCCTTGGGGGTGTCGATACGCACTGTAACCGAGAAGTGGATGGGCTCTCCCTGTGCGGGGGTGGCTGTCACAGAGAGTACTTCCATACCTCTGTGAATCTCCTCCAGGGTGTAGCTCTCCTTGCCATCAAGTCCAAGATTATCTGCACTTTCATCTGGCTTGAATTGCAGGGGAAGAACCCCCATGCCGACGAGATTAGAGCGGTGGATTCGTTCAAAACTGCGGGCAATGACGGCACGCACACCGAGCAACCGTGTCCCTTTGGCAGCCCAGTCTCGGGAAGAGCCGGTGCCATACTCCTCGCCGGTCAGCACCAGCAGGGGTGTTGCCTCCTTCTGGTAGCGCATGGCGGCATCATAGATACTCATCTGCTCAGCGGAGGGTTGATGGGTGGTCCACCCCCCTTCAGTACCGGGTGCCAGCTGATTTCGTAGGCGGATATTGGCGAAGGTGCCGCGCACCATCACTTCATGGTTGCCTCGACGAGAGCCGTAAGTGTTGAAGTTATTCTGCTCGATACCGTGAGAGATGAGATATTGGGCGGCGGGTGTATCGGCCCCAATGACCCCGGCGGGGGAGATATGATCAGTGGTGACTGTATCACCCAGCAGCGCCAATACTCGCGCCTTTTCAATCGGTTTTATCGCTTCTGGCTCTTTAGTGAGGCCGGAGAAAAAGGTGGGTTTGCGAATATAAGTGGAGTCTGGATCCCAAGCATAGGTTTCAGAGTCCGGTGCGGGTAGTGACTGCCATTGGGCATCACCACTAAAGACGGACTCATAGGCCTTGCTGAACATTTCAGGGCTGACCGCCTGCTGGATGACGGTGTCTATCTCACGGCTAGTTGGCCAGATATCACGCAGGTAGATGGGCGTGCCATCTTTGCTGGTTCCCAGGGGATCATTATATGGATCGATATCCATGGTTCCAGCGATAGCATAAGCAACCACCAGTGGCGGTGAGGCCAGATAATTCATCTGCACTTCAGGGTGGATTCGTCCCTCAAAGTTACGGTTGCCGGAGAGTACTGAGGCCACAATTAGATCCTCTGCATGGATGGCCTTGCTGATGGGCTCAGGCAGGGGCCCGGAGTTGCCGATGCAGGTGGTGCAGCCATAACCCACAAGGTAAAAGCCGAGTGCCTCAAGGGGAGCGCTGAGTCCTGCCCGCTGCAGATAATTGGTCACTACCTGAGAGCCGGGGGCAAAGCTGGTTTTAACCCAGGGTTTACTGCTAAGCCCATACGCTACGGCTTTTTGCGCCAATAGGCCTGCACCAATCAGTACCGATGGGTTAGAGGTATTGGTGCAAGAGGTGATGGCGGCGATAACTACCGCCCCATCCTTGAGTTTAAATTGTTCAGCGGCAAATGAGACCTCGGCGGCTCTGAGCGTCGCCTCTGTAGCTCGCTCTGCCATCATGTCCTGCAAGGCCTGATTAAATTGGGCTTTGGCCTGTCGTAAAGGGACCCGGTCTTGAGGCCTTTTGGGGCCTGCAAGGCTCGGTTCTACGGTGGCAAGATCCAGCTCAACTACCTCGCTATAGCTGGCCTCAGCCCCCCTCCTCTCACGAAACAGCCCTTGTGTGCGAGCGTAGCGCTCTACCAATGCTATCTGTTCTGGTGTTCGTCCTGTCAGGGTAAGATAGTTTAAGGTTTCATGATCAATAGGAAAGATGCCGCAGGTGGCTCCGTACTCGGGAGCCATGTTGGCAATCGTGGCGCGGTCAGCGAGAGGCAGGTGATTAAGGCCATCACCAAAGAACTCCACAAACTTGCCCACCACCCCATGTTGGCGCAGTTGTTGAGTCACCATAAGGACGAGATCGGTGGCGGTGGCACCTTCAGCTAACCTCCCCTTTAGTCGAAATCCCACCACCTCTGGAATCAGCATGCTAATCGGTTGTCCCAGCATTCCTGCCTCGGCCTCTATACCGCCCACACCCCAGCCTAGAATGCCGAGGGCGTTGATCATGGTGGTGTGGGAGTCCGTGCCAACTAGGGTGTCTGGATAGGCATAACGCTGGCCATCTACCTCCTGGCAAAAGACCACCTGGGCGAGATACTCCAGGTTGATCTGGTGAACAATGCCGGTATCGGGGGGCACCACTCTAAAATTTGAGAAGGCCTTCTGACCCCAGCGAAGAAAGGCGTAGCGCTCACTATTGCGCTTAAACTCCAACTGAACATTGAGATCGAAGGCCTGACTGTCTCTAAAGGCATCAACCTGCACTGAATGATCGATTACCAGATCAACGGGTGAGAGGGGGTTGATCTGGTCTGGATTGCCGCCTAGATCGCTCACCGCCTCACGCATGGCTGCCAGATCCACCACAGCAGGGACGCCGGTAAAATCCTGAAGCAGCACCCGAGCGGGAGTAAAGGCGATCTCTCTACTTGTTGTTGTTTCTGGATGCCACTGCGCCAGCGCTTCGATATCCTCGCGTTTGATAGTGACCCCATCTTCCAGGCGTAAGAGGTTCTCAAGCAATATCTTCAGCGAGAAGGGGAGGTGAGTAATGTCATACTGCTCAGCAAGTCTCTTCAGGCTAAATATTTGATACACCTGACCGGCGACATCAAGCGAGGTTTTCGTATTAAAGCTGTTTTTCATGGTGACAATCCTGTCGTTGAATGAAGTAATGCTATTTTTGAATTCCGCCCAAAGTTGAATTTATTGGGTTCAGTAGTGATGCTAATTCGTGGCGGGAGAGTTGCGTCTCTTCTACGGCAATATCTATCAGAGGACGGCCTTTTTCATAGGCCATTTTGGCGATCTCTGCGGCCTTTAGATAACCGATGATAGGTGCCAGAGTGGTGACTAGAATGGGGTTACGAATCAATGGGTGTTGGAGATTTTCCTCTCTAATCTTGAACCCTTTGATCGCCTTGTCGGCCAGCTGTTGAGCTGCACTGGTTAGGAGCTCAATGCTCTGTAGGAGGTTATAAGCGATCACGGGCAGCATGGTGTTGAGCTGAAAATTGCCGGACTGGCCAGCCACCGTAATGGTGGTGTCATTGCCGATGACCTGAGCGGCAATCATCGCAGTTGCTTCGGGGATGACCGGGTTCACCTTGCCCGGCATAATGCTGGAGCCAGGCTGTAGTGGTGGCAGCTCAATCTCCGCCAGGCCAGCCAGAGGGCCGCTGTTCATCCAGCGTAGATCATTGGAGATCTTCATGATGCTGACCGCTATCACCTTGAGCTGGCCGGAGAGTTCTACGGCGGTATCCTGGCAGCTGAGGCTCTCAAAGAGGGAGCTACTGGGGGTCAGTGGCAGGCCGGTATAGTGACTAAGCTTGTCGGCGATTCTTTGGGGGAAATCTAATGGGGTGTTGATGCCGGTGCCGACGGCAGTGCCTCCTTGAGCTAATTGATGAAGTCGGGGCAGGCTGCTCTCTATACGCTCTACTCCCTTGTGAATCTGCGTGGCCCACCCCGATAACTCCTGGTCTAGGCGGATCGGCATGGCATCCATCAGATGCGTGCGACCAGTTTTACAGATGCCATCCAGCTCAATCCCTTTGCTCTCAATGCTCAGTGCTAGATGATTGAGCGCCGGTAGCAGTTGCTCCTCAAGGGCAATGGCGGCACTTAGGTGGATAGCGGTGGGAATAACATCATTACTGCTCTGCCCCATGTTGACATGATCATTGGGGCTGACGCCCTCAACATGGCGGTTGGCCAGGGTTGCCAGTACCTCATTGAGGTTCATATTGGTGCTGGTGCCAGAGCCGGTTTGGAACAGATCTACCGGAAATTGCTCCGAATGTTTGCCAGCAATAATCTCATCTGCAGCAGCGGTTATGGCCGCTGCAATATCGGGCTTGATCAGGCCTAGCTCCGCATTAACCTCTGCCGCTGCTCGCTTAATCATGGCGGTAGCCTGAATAAAACGGGGTGGCATAGTGAGGCTGCTCATTGGGAAGTTGTTTAGTGCCCTCTGAGTCTGGGCCGCGTAGAGGGCGTCACTGGGAACCTCCAGTCTGCCCATGCTATCACTTACCTCACGATATCCTGGTTTTGACATAGTCTCTTCCTAGACTGGAAAGTGGCTAATAGCTATCTAGGTGACTCCACTCCGCATTCTCCAGCCAGGTGTAGGGTCTGGATATAAAGTCGATCATCGCATCAAGCAGAATACTGTGCTGTAGCTCCTCTTCAGCGATCTTTAGACAGAGCTCTTTTTCGGCGGGGTCAGAGAGTTCCGCCGCTTTTTGCAGATAGAATGCTCGACTCTCATCCTCTATCTGACGCGCCTTTTTGTAGATCTCCACCTGATCATCATGTCCATGGAGAGGAACGTCATCCAAATGTATCTGCTTGAAGATATTTTTAGCATGCAAAAGGATATTCTCATCATCATCGGTGGTGGGGGGCAGGTTGTCCCTCAGCTGTAAAAATGATCGATAATGTTTGGCCTCAGCATCTGCCAGGGAGTTGAATATCTTCTGGATCCCTTTAAGTTTTGCGTTGAGTGCCAAGTCACGGTAGTAACGCTCGCCATCCTTCTCCATCTCCAGTGCATATTCGATGATATTCACGCTCTCTCCTTGCATCGTGCTTTAAAAATACCCTGCTGTTATGGTCAAGTATAATCTATAGCTAAGGGTACATAGAGATGATAGTCGATCTGCCGGAATAGGTGTCTTGGCCTGGGTATCACACCGAGAGAACCACCATCCTGTCGCAGAAGTGGGCTACAATTCATGCAAGGTGCGTTACAGCACCCATAGCCTCAATGGCCTCTCGGATAACGATTTTATCTGTGCTGCCAAGTTAGATAGCTTGGTGGAGCTGCTATAGAGTTCTGATTCATTCAGCGCCTCTGTAGGAGAGTACATTGACCGACCAACTGGATGGGGTGGGCTTATGTAATGGATATAAAAGCTGATATTGATAGTCAGGAGACTCAGGATTGGATTGAGGCTCTGGATTCTGTCTTGGCACGTGAAGGGGTGGAGCGTGCTCACTACTTGCTGGAGAGGCTGATCGATAAGGCGCGTCGTTCAGGTGCCCACCTGCCCTATAGTGCCAATACCGCCTACATCAACACCATACCGCCTTCAGCAGAAGCCCACTTTCCTGGTGACCATACCCTGGAACGCCGAATTAGGGCCTTTATCCGTTGGAATGCCATGGCTATGGTGGTCAAGGCCAACAAAAAATATAACGGTTTGGGCGGGCATATCGCCAGCTTCGCCTCCGCTGCCACGCTGTTCGAGATAGGCTTTAACCACTTTTTCCATGCATCAGGAGAGGGGCATGGCGGTGACCTTATCTTCTTTCAAGGCCACTCCGCTCCAGGTATCTATGCCCGCGCCTTTCTTGAGGGGCGGCTATCAGAGGAGCAGCTGCACCACTTCCGCCGAGAGGCGCATGGGGATAAAGGGCTCTCCTCCTATCCCCACCCCCGATTGATGCCTGACTTCTGGCAGTTCCCCACGGTCTCTATGGGCTTGAGCTCATTGATGGCGATCTACCAGGCGCGGTTCATGAAATACCTCTGCAATCGCGAAATACTCTGCACCCCCCAACGCAAAGTCTGGGCCTTTCTGGGGGACGGTGAGATGGATGAGCCAGAGTCATTGGGTGCCATCTCGCTAGCTGCGCGGGAGAAGCTGGATAATCTGGTTTTTGTAGTGAACTGTAACCTACAGCGGCTGGATGGCCCGGTGCGGGGTAACGGCAAAATTATCCAAGAGTTGGAGGCGGTGTTCCGTGGTGCAGGTTGGAATGTCATTAAGGTGATTTGGGGCTCCTATTGGGACCCGCTGCTGGCTAGAGATAAAGATGGCATCCTGCTTCGTCGTATGGAAGAGGCCGTTGATGGTGATTACCAGAATTATCAGGTACGAGGAGGGGCCTATATCCGCGAGCACTTCTTCAGCAGGTATCCAGAGCTACAGGATATGGTTGCCAATATGAGTGATGAAGATATCTGGCGGCTCAACCGGGGAGGGCACGACCCCACCAAGGTCTACGCAGCCTATGCAGCCGCCGTAAAACATCCGGGACAACCCAGTGTCATCCTGGTCAAAACGGTCAAGGGTTATGGAATGGGCGTGGCGGGTGAGGGGCAAAATATCACCCATCAGCAGAAAAAACTGGGGGAAGAGGAGCTTAAAGCCTTCCGTGATCGCTTCAACATCCCAATCTCTGATGATGAGATCGGTGAGGCGCCATTCTACAAACCAGATGAAGATAGCCCGGAGATGCGCTACCTGCACGAACGGCGCAAAGCGTTGGGTGGCTACCTGCCCGCACGTAAACAGAAGACTGAGCCGCTGGAGATCCCAAAACTTGATGCATTTAAGCGGTTGCTGAATGGCTCAAATAAACGCGAGATCTCCACCACAATGGCCGTTGTCCAACTGCTTGCGGTGCTGGTCAAAGATGAGAACATTGGCCGTTATGTTGTCCCTATCATTCCTGATGAAGCACGCACCTTTGGTATGGAGGGGATGTTTAGACAATTGGGCATCTACTCATCCGTTGGACAGCTCTATGAACCGGTGGATATTGAGCAGGTGATGTATTACCGGGAGGATAAGAATGGCCAGATTCTGCATGAAGGGATCAACGAAGCGGGCTCCCTCGCCTCCTGGATAGCTGCGGGAACCGCCTACAGTAACTATGGAATCAGCATGATTCCTTTTTGTATCTACTACTCCATGTTTGGCTTTCAGCGGGTCGGTGATCTGGCTTGGGCGGCCGGTGATATCCAGGCGCGGGGGTTTCTGATCGGTGCCACCTCAGGCCGTACCACCCTGGCTGGGGAGGGGCTGCAACATCAGGATGGCCACAGTCACCATCTGGCAGCCACCATACCCAACTGTGTCACCTATGATCCCACCTATGCCTATGAGCTGGCAGTGATCATCCATGATGGAATGCAGCGCATGTATCAAGCGCAGGAAAATATCTTCTACTACATCACCGTTATGAATGAGAACTATGTCCACCCCGCCATGCCAGAAGGGGTCGCAGAAGGCATTCTCAAGGGGATCTATCTATTGCAGGAGGCTGATAAAACAGAAGCCCCCAGCGTGCAACTATTGGGTAGTGGGGCCATTTTGCGTGAGGTATTGGCTGCGGCAGAACTGCTGAAAGCAGATTTTGGTGTCAGTGCAGATATCTGGAGTGCCACCAGTTTCAATGAGCTCCACCGGGATGGCCTAGCGGTACAGCGCTGGAACCTGTTGCATCCAGAAAATGAGGCGCGTGAGTGCTACCTTGAGCAGCAACTCAAGGGTCGAAAGGGGCCAGTAGTGGCGGCCACGGACTACATAAAACAGCATGCTGATCAGGTCAGAGCCTTTATTTCAGCCCCCTACCGGGTGCTTGGAACCGATGGTTTTGGACGAAGCGATACCCGTGAAGCGCTGCGCAGATTTTTTGAGGTTGATCGTCATTACATCACCCTGGCAGCCCTCAAATCTCTGGCAGAAGAGGGTGATATTCCTCAGAGTAGCGTGGCGGAGGCGATCAAGAAGTATGGTATCGACCCGCAAAAACCAGACCCAACAACCCTCTAATGGAGTAACTCTCTTGAACGGACTAAAAGAGATCCTGATTCCCGATATCGGTGAGATTGAGCAGGCGGAGGTGATTGAGATCCTGGTTGTACCAGGCGCGCACGTCACCATAGAGGAGTCATTGATCACGCTGGAGAGTGACAAGGCCGCCATGGAGATCCCCTCGCCTGATGCCGGCATCATCAAGGAGCTAAAAGTAGCGGTGGGTGACAAGGTCGCGCAAGGAGACCTTATTCTGATTCTGGAGGTGGTTGATGAAGAGCGTGCTGCCGAACAGGATGAAACACCCCCCGCAAACCCGGAGAGTGCGCCGCCGTTGCAGCAAGTTGAATCTGTCAGTGCAGAGGCTCTGCCGGGTGAAAAGAGTTCACCCCCCCCCTCCCTGCCACCATTATCAAAGGAAGATGCCACCTCAAAACCCCACGCCAGCCCCGCGGTGCGTCGCATCTCCCGGGAACTGGGTGTTGATCTGACTCAAGTGATGGGTTCTGGCCCCAAGGGGCGAATCCTCAAAGAGGATGTCCAGTGCTTTGTCAAAGAAGCCATGACAACCATCGAAGAGAGCGCTGGCCACGCGCCGATCCTGCCAAAAATGCCGATAGTCGATTACAGTAAATTTGGTGAGATTGAGACCCAACCCCTTTCACGAATCAAGCTTCTTACTGGCACTAATCTGCACCGGAGTTGGTCAACAATCCCCCATGTCACCCAGTTTGATGAGGCCGATATCACCGACTTAGAGGTATTCCGTAAAGCGCATGCTGAAGATTTATCACAACAAGGTTTCAAGCTGACACTACTAGCTTTTTTGATGAAGGCCACAGTTGTCGTCTTGAAAAAATATCCACACGTCAATGCATCATTGGCGCCGGACGGCAAAAACCTGATCATCAAGAGATACTTCCATATTGGCTTTGCCGTCGATACTGAAGCGGGCTTGGTGGTTCCCGTGGTACGCAATGTGAGTTGCAAAGGGCTGTTTGACCTAGCGCAGGAGCTTAGCGAACTGAGTGCCAAGGCACGTGAGAAAAAACTGACGCCAGCGGAGATGCAGGGCGGCTCGTTCACCATCTCAAGCCTGGGGGGGATTGGTGGCACCGCCTTCACCCCCATTGTGAATGCCCCGGAAGTGGCCATCCTCGGTATCTCACGAGCAGCCATGAAACCCCTCTACAGCGATGGGGAATTCATCCCCCGATTGATTCTACCCTTCTCACTCTCTTATGATCATAGAGTCATCGATGGTGCTGATGGCGCGCATTTCACCCACTATCTAAGCGAAGTGCTGTCAGATATCAGGAACCTATCACTGTAAAAACCTAGAGGATGGCCCACGTTTGATGGAAATGGTGATTAGCGACCCAGTCCGCTACGCGGCCACAAATCAGTGAGTAACAAAATCAAATACTTACGTTTAAGTTATTCAAGAGTTAGGCTGGAATCGGCCAAGAACGGTCATTCACGTTTACTAAAAAACTAGTGCTACACACCAACTCTGGCCATTTGATTTTTATGTAGCCCAGATGAAACAAAGTGGAACCCAGGCGTGTTACCCGATACCCCCCGGATTACGTTGCACTCCATCCAGGCTACCTCGCTCGATCGCTGACCGCCATGGAGAGTGAAACGAAGGCGGTTAGACCCCGGTAGCTGTGAGGCCGCACCATATACCCGTCGTGCGCGAGCGCCAGAGGGGATATGAAGTAGGCATCCGAACACAGCGTCCAG
>JAKITT010000140.1 GCA_021647945.1 Candidatus Polarisedimenticolaceae bacterium | reverse complement strand
TGTCGTAAGGGGGTCATCACACTTCTCCTAGGTTAAAGACCACGGTGGTCTCTAAATAGAAGTGTGTGCAATATTAGTGGGATTAGCTTGAATGTGGCAGGGGTACCGCGAAGCGGTTTAGTTCAACTATAACTGGACATCAAAGTGACGTGGAATAACACGTCACTTTGATGCATATTGTGATCAATGCTCAAGCCAGAGCTGGCTACATAACTGGGGACAGTAATAAATACGTCATGTGAATAATCTTTATAAAAACAACACACTACACCCTCCTGGCGTAAGCACCAATATTCATCATTATCACCACAACTTATCATATGGCTCGTAGAAATACATCAGATTGATTGATAACATTCATTTTCAAATCGCATGGAACGATTTGCTATCAATTCAAGGAGATGGTCATGACATCAGCACAAGCTTCCCCATTTCTCAATACCATTCGTAATGCTATACGACTTCGGCATTACAGCATTCGAACTGAAAAAACCTATATAGATTGGGCTAAACGCTTCATCCTATTTCACAATAAAGCACATCCGAATGAGAGGGGTGAAAAGGAGGTTGTGGCATTTCTGACCCACTTGGCTGTTGACCTGAATGTTGCACCTAGCACACAGAATCAAGCACTTAACGCTTTATCCTTCATGTATAAAGCTGTACTAGATCGACCACTCAATGATTTGAAGGGTATAGTTCGCGCTAAACGGCCGCCAAAACTCCCGACTGTTCTCTCTTCATCTGAGGTAAGGCAAATTTTGGCTAACTTGGATGGAGACCATTGGCTTGCCGCTTGTTTGCTGTATGGCTCTGGTTTGCGATTAATGGAGTGTATGCGCTTGCGAATTATGAATATTGATTTTGAACACAAAGCCATACATGTATTTCACGGGAAAGGGGGTAAGGATCGTGTTGTAACATTGGCGGACGAGTTATTTGTTCCTTTGCAGCGGCATTTTGAGAGCGTCAGAAATACCCATGAAAAGGATTTAGCCGATGGGTACGGTGAAGTCTATTTGCCCTATGCATTGGAACGAAAATACCCTAACGTAGCAGCTCAGTGGAGTTGGCAGTATGTTTTTCCGGCAGCGCATCGAAGCACAGATCCAAGATCAGGCATTGTGCGCTGACATCATATCGCTGAACAAGGCTTCCAGCGTGCTTTTAAAAAAGCAGTTCGCACAGCAGGTATTGAGAAACCCGCTACCCCTCACACGTTGAGGCACTCTTTTGCAACGCATCTTCTTGAGCGTGGAATGGATATTCGTACTGTTCAAGAGCAATTGGGGCATTCTGATATCCGTACTACTCAAATCTATACGCACGTTTTGAAACGGGGTGGTAATGCGGTGATGAGCCCGTTGGGAGCCGTGCTTATGCATACAGGCGAGTAATGGATGCTTATCTGGATTCCAGGAAAAGGGGCGTATATTCTTCCAACCAAAAGAGGGCTGAGTCCGTTCAATCTTCCATCTGCTTGCGTTTAAAGCGGTGGATCTGCCGACGATCGCGTTTGTTGGGTCGGGTGTCTGGTTGAGATGAGGCTTCGGCGGCTCTGATGATGCGTTGCTGCTCAGCTATCTCATTGCGCTTTTCGATGCTGGCTTCATGTTCTTCATAGAGGGTGCGTGCTTCGGGGGCGGGGCGGCGGTAGTGACAGATGCCAACCACCTCAAGGTTCCACTCCAGTGCCTCTTTATGGATGCGCAGCTGTGAACCGAGTTTGATCTCCCGGCCGGGTTTTGTGCGCTGACCGTTGAGATGCACCTTTCCACCGCTGACCGCCTCACTGGCCAGCTTTCTCGTTTTGAAAAAGCGGGCAGTCCAGAGCCATTTGTCGAGACGAATTTTACTGTTGTCTCGTTCAGTTTTGCTCATTTGTGAGGTTTACTTGATCAACGCTATGCATCAAGCAGTGCGTCGAGTTCACCCTTTTGGTTCAGGGCGTTGAGATCATCAAAACCGCCAATGCTCTGTTCACCGATAAAGATCTGCGGTACGGAGCGACGGCCCGATAGCTCCATCATCTCCTTCATCAACGCCATGTCGCTATCAACAAACACCTCTTGATATTCAGCGCCTTTGCTCTGTAATAGCTGTTTGGCGCGAACGCAGTAGGGGCAGATTCTGGTGCTGTAGATTTTGACGTGGGCCATGTTGTTTCCTGTTAGCGAGGTAAGGCAATAAAGAGATCCTACCAGTTGCCGTATAAATGCTCCAGAAAGGGTTTTTGCAGTCACTGGATCAGCGTACTATGGTCGCCTTTCTTACTTATGGCCACCTCTATTAATTCATGGATGAGCAGCTTGAACCCATAATTCCCAATGACAGCGTTGTTAAGTGCTTGCAATAGAAAAACTATTACGAGCACTTGGCGCCTTGCCCTTGAAAATTATGAATCTCAATCTGTCTCACCCAGAATTAATAGAGGTGCCTTCATGGAGCCTCACGGATGTCTACCCCCAACCCTGCTGAAATTCATCTGAAAGATTACTGCCCGCCCGATTTCCTGATTGACCAAGTGGCACTTACTTTCGAGCTTGGGGAGCAGGAGACGCGGGTTCATTCGCGGCTGCATCTACGTCGTAACCCCAATGCAAAGGGTAGGACGGCGGATCTCTATCTACACGGTGAGCAGCTGGCGTTGCGTTCGATTCAACTCGATGGATCGCCGTTAGGTGAGGCTGATTATCTGCAGGATGATGAGTCACTGACCATCAAACAGGTGCCTGATCTGTTTGAGCTGGAGATTGAGGTGGTGATCAAACCGCAGGAGAACACGGCGTTAGAGGGGCTCTATAAATCTGGCAGCATGTTCTGCACCCAGTGTGAGGCGGAGGGGTTTCGTAAGATCACCTACTATCAGGATCGCCCTGATGTTATGGCACGTTTTAAGACCACCATTATTGCTGACCCCGCGCGCTATCCTGTGCTGCTCTCCAATGGCAATCCACTCTCTAAGCAGATACTGGAGGATGGCCGTCTGCACATCTGCTGGGAAGACCCTTTTCCAAAACCGAGTTACCTCTTCGCCTTGGTTGCCGGTGACCTCTGCAAGATTGAAGATAGTTACACCACCCACTCTGGCCGGGAGGTGGCGTTGGAGATCTTCGTTGAGGCGGAGAATGTTGATAAGTGCGACCACGCTATGCGCTCACTGAAAAAGGCGATGGCTTGGGATGAGAGGCAATATGGTCGTGAGTATGACCTCGATATCTACATGATTGTCGCTGTTAACGACTTCAATATGGGCGCGATGGAGAACAAAGGGCTCAATGTCTTCAACTCCAAGTTTGTACTGGCACGGCCCGATACCGCTACTGATCGAGACTTCCAGGGCATTGAGGCGGTCATCGCCCATGAGTATTTTCACAACTGGACCGGTAATCGCATCACCTGCCGTGACTGGTTTCAGCTCAGTCTAAAAGAGGGGCTGACGGTCTTTCGTGACCAAGAGTTCTCTGCGGACATGGGCAACCGTGGCGTCAAACGTATCGAAGATGTGCGCCTGCTGCGCAGCCATCAATTTGCCGAAGATTCCAGCTCCATGGCTCACCCGATCCGGCCCGCCTCCTATATCGAGATCAACAACTTCTATACCGTCACCATCTATGAAAAGGGGGCTGAAGTGGTGCGTATGCAGCACTCACTGCTGGGGGCAGAGGGGTACCGAAAAGCGACCGATCTCTATTTTGAACGCCATGATGGTCAAGCGGTCACCACCGAAGATTTTGTCCAGTGTATGGAGGATGCCAGTGGCCGTGATCTGGCACAGTTCAAACGGTGGTATGACTACGCTGGCACCCCTGAACTGGCTATTAGCAGTGAGTACGATGCAGCACAAAAGTGCTTCAGCCTGAAGATCATACAATCTTGCCCCGATACGGCTGAGAAGAGGGATAAACCGGCTTACCACATGCCGCTCGCTATTGGCCTGATCGACCCAGATGGCAACGAAATTGCGAACCAAATGTTGGAACTCACTGAGAGAGAGAGTCACTTTAGCTTCAACGGTATTGAGCAGAAACCTGTGCCCTCCCTGCTGCGTGGTTTTACCGCCCCGGTCAAAGTGAGCTACGACTACAGTGATGATGAACTGATGTTCCTCATGCGTCACGACAGTGATGAGTTCAACCGCTGGGAAGTGGCTCAAACCCTGGCGCAACGTATCATCCTTGGTATGGTTGATAACGGCCTGAGTGCGTTGCCGCAAGGTTTTGTCGATGCTATCCGTGCCGTGCTGCAAGATGGTGAGAGTGATAAAGCGCTGCTTGCCGAGGTGTTGGCGATGCCCAGCGAGTCATACCTGGGTGATCAGATGGCGGTGGTGGATGTTGAGGGCATCCACAAGGCGGTTGAGCATGTGCGTAGTGAGCTGGCCCGGGCCTTAAAAGAGCCGCTGTTAGCACTTTATAATGAAAATCAGGAGGAGGGCGGTTTTGATATTGAGCAGTCCTCCATCGCCCGTCGTGCGCTAAAAAACTGCTGTCTCGGCTACCTGATGCAGCATGATGATGCCGATATTCAACAGCGCTGCTTTGAGCAGTTCAGTAGCGCCACCAACATGACCGATGTGATGGCTGCGCTCACCCTGCTTAGCCACCAAGCGTGTGACCAACGCGAGCTGGCCCTGGCAGCCTTTGAGAAACAGTGGGCCGATGATCCGCTGGTGATGGATAAGTGGTTTGCCGTACAGGCGATATCCAAACGCCCTGAGGCCTTGGATGAGGTGATCAAACTCATGGAGCACCCCGCATTCTCAATTAAAAACCCAAATAAAGTACGCAGTCTAATTGGTGCCTTCTGTAGCGCAAACCTCACTGGTTTTCATACGGCAGATGGCCGTGGCTACCGCTTTCTAGCGGATCGGGTGTTGGAACTGGACCGACTCAACCCACAAGTCGCCTCAAGAATGTTACGCCTGATGAGCCGCTGGCAGCGTTATGATGCGTCACGCCAGCAACTGATGAAAGGTGAGCTTGAGCGCATTCTGGCGACTGAGGGTCTATCCAAAGATAGCTACGAAATCGCCTCTAAAAGTCTGCAGCAACAGTAGAGCGGGGCAGCTGTTGATATACGCTATTGGCACACTTGCTTTTCTACTGTTGATCTATGGCCCTCACCTTTGGGTACGGTTTACCCTGAAGCGTTACAGCCAGACGATCGACGATATGCCGGGTACCGGTGGGGAGTTGGCGCGCCATCTGGTGAAACGGTTTGAGTTAGAGGGGGTTGTGGTAGAGAGCACCAAGCCGATGGGTGACCATTTTGATCCGGCCAACAATGCGGTGCGACTTAGCCCCGATATTTTTGATGGTAAATCACTCACGGCGATCGCTGTCGCTGCGCACGAAGTGGGGCATGCCATCCAGTTCAACCGTAAAGAGCCGGTAAGCAAACTTCGTCTTCGCTACATGGGCCGGGCATTAACCGTTCAACGTTTGGGGGCGGCGGTGCTGATGATGATCCCTGTCGTTACCCTCATCTTCAAAGTGCCGCATGCTGCGCTGCTTACAGGCTTGATTGGTGTACTTACCATGTTGGCCTCTGTCTTTATGTATGTGGCGATACTGCCAGAAGAGTTTGATGCCAGTTTTAATAAGGCATTACCCATTCTTATAGAGGGTGAGTATATTAATGAGTCACAGATCGAACCTGTCAGGAGAATCCTCAAAGCGTGTGCCTTTACCTATGTGGCTGCTGCTTTGGCCGATATTTTGCGCCTCTGGCGTTGGCTGGCTATTTTGCGTAGGTGATAGGTGGGTTCTCCCAAGCGATAGAAACCGAACCCCGGTACGATAATTATTTTGCTGATATTGGAATGATCATGGTTAAACTTAATGAAGTAGTTGCAGCGTTTTCACTTCCCGCCACTGGCGATCAAACGCTCTCCCTCAGTGATTTTGCAGGTAAAAATCTAGTGATCTACTTCTACCCGAAGGACAATACACCGGGTTGCATTAAAGAAGGGCAGGCGTTTCGTGACCTCTACCCAGAACTGCAAAAACTCAATACGGCCGTTCTGGGTGTCTCACGTGACTCTGTTCGCGTGCATGAGGGCTTTAGGGCCAAACAGCAATTTCCATTTGATCTGCTCTCAGATAAAGAGGAGCTGCTCTGCAAACAGTTTGATGTCATTAAACTAAAGAAGAACTATGGTCGTGAATATATGGGGATAGAGCGGAGTACATTCCTTATTGATGGTGCGGGCAGGCTGTTACATGAGTGGCGCAAGGTTAAAGTTGCCGGGCATGCAGAAGAGGTGTTGGAGGCGCTAAGGAAACTCTGAATAAGTCATGATTGTTTTAGACTGACTAAAACTACCCAGACTCGTCTCGAAGATTGCTGCAATAGAACAGCTATTACCGCTCACTTTGAAACAAATCGGAACAGTTTTATCTCACCCTAGAAGAGCCAAGGAGACAGCCAGCTTGATATTGAAAGTGGCTTCTGGGAAGGATGTGATAGGTTTGCACATGAATCGCATCATTAACAAAAAACAACATTACAAGCACAATTGAGCACCCAAATCCCCACATAGAAAATAACGTGCTCAAAAAAACAGCCCAAAGCATAAGGATACTCTAATATAGTTGGTGTTTTCTGACACTCGAAAATACACCGCGCCAAAAAAACAACGTCTTTCACC
>JAKITT010000022.1 GCA_021647945.1 Candidatus Polarisedimenticolaceae bacterium | reverse complement strand
GAGTGGGTTTATCAAAATGCTGCCGAACGATTTTTAACTCATGTCAAGCAAAAAAACGCTTTTATCCAAACTTTTTTACAAATATTTTTCCTTTAAATTACTGCAAGTTTCTAACCGGACACTACTGAATCCCACTGACATGACACACACTTCTATTTAGAGACCGCTGTGGTTTTTAACTTAGGAGAAGTGTGATGACTCCCTTACGACAAAAGATGATAGATGCCATGACTCAGCATGGCTTCTCCCCACGTACACATACCAGTTATCTGATGGCAGTCACTGATCTGTCTCGTTTTTATCATCGCTCACCAGATCAGCTGGAGATTGATGATATCCATGCCTATTTTTTGTATCTGGCTAAGGAGCGAGAACTCTCAGGTGCTAGCTGCGTTTGTATTTGAACGGCATTCATTTTCTCTATCTACAGGTGTTGCATTGGCCCCACTTTGATGTGCCGATCACGTTACCTAAATGTGCGCAGCGCATTCCTGAACTACTCACCCGTGATGAGGTGGCGGCGATTATTGCGGTGGTGATGAATATCAAACACCGCACCTTGTTACTCTGCTGTTATGGCTGTGGTTTAAGAGTGAGTGAATTGGTGGCGATTAAGGTGCGTCACCTGGATGGTGAGCGGCATCTGTTACGGGTTGAGCAGGGCAAAGGGGCCAAGGATCGCCTAGTGGTAATGCCTGATAGTCTGTTAATGATGTTGCGCCACTATTGGTAGGTGTGTCGCCCTGAGTTCTGGTTATTTCCATCGGCACAGCATCACCTCACCACCGGTACGGCAACGCGGGTATTTAAGAAGGCTAAAGCCCAGGCTGGCATTGAGAAGATTGGTGGTATCCATAGCCTGAGACACGCCTATGCAACGCATCAGTTAAGTGCGGGGCTGCCCATTCATCAGTTACAGCACCAGCTGGGGCATAGTGATACCCACTCAACCATCCATTATGTGCACTGGATCCCCTGCTATCGTGAAGGTGAGAGTCAGGTGTGTGATCTATTGGCCCTATTGGGGGTGGATGATGAGCGGCTCACCTAACCTGCAACAGATCCTTGGTCGGCACTTGGCCGCTTATAGCCTGCGGCACCCACTGGATGGTCGGCGCGCACAGGTCTGCACCCATATCAGTCAGTGTCACACGGAGGCACTGGGTGGGTTGCAGATGCATTGTGATCGCTGCCACTATGAAGTGCCCCACTACTACGCCTGTCGTGATCGCCACTGCCCGATGTGCCAGCAGCAGGCTTCACAAGCTTGGGCAGAAGCCCAACAGCAGGCCCTTCTACCGGTCACTTACTATCACTTGATCTTCACCTTACCTCATCAGCTTAACGGGTGGATACAGCTGCATCTGGAGGTGATCTATCGACGGCTGTTCCAATCGGTCTGGGCCACACTCAAGGCCTTTGCCGAAGACCCCAAGCGATTGGGTGGTCAGCTGGGCATGACCGCTGTGCTGCACACCTGGGGGCAGAACCTCAGCCAGCATGTGCATCTGCACTGTCTCGTGCCGGGTGGCGTACTGATCAATGGCCAGCGTTGGCGTCCGGCAAAAAGCAACTACCTGTTCCCAGTACGAGCACTCTCACGTCACTTTAGAGGGGGTATGGTGAGTCGTTTGCGTCAATGCGCTGAAGCGGGTGAGCTGTCACGTGTAACGGATGAGGGTGAGCCGAAACGGACATTAGATCAACTTATGGAACGTGAGTGGGTCATCTATAGTCGACCCTGTATCAATAACAGTGAGCAGGTGGTTAACTACTTGGCTCGTTATAGTCACCGTACTGCAATCAGTAATAACCGACTGCTATCAATGACAAACAATCAAATTAGCTTCCGCTATAAAGATTACCAGGATCATGATCAACAGAAGACAATGAGCCTGAGCTGTGAAGAGTTCATCCGGCGATATCTTATGCATGTCTTACCCAAAGGCCTGATGCGGATCAGACACTATGGATTTCTGGCCAATAGCTGCCGGAAAAAGCGACTGCCACCACTACGCAAGGCCATCGCCGAGAGCAGTGAAGAGATACAAATTATAAGACAGCCGCCTAAAGCTGAATGCCCTCACAATGAGACCCCTTGCCCAACATGCAAGGTCGGTCACTTATGGGTGGTGGCTGAGATACCACGAAAGCGATTAGAGGGTGGATGACGTGCCTTAACTGAAGCATAAAAGGTCGTTTGAATGCAGGTCAACCCGACCTGTAGATCAGTGCGGCCAAAAGGTAGGAAATGGCGTATGATCAGATCAATACTAACGCAGGAAGTGATAAAAAAGCCGAGAAGAAGCTCATGAAAGGCCTGTACAGCTCACTTGCCCATCGTGCATCTTTGGCACAAATACCATCACCCCTGTCAGCGTTAAAAACAATTTCTTATAAATAAGTAGATACCGAGTGGCGGCTTAGTCCAACAGACATTTATGCCCCATGCTGCGCACGAGGGATAAATGCTTATGATGGCATATTCGCCAGATAATTCACCAAAACACTATTCACATCCCTCAGCCGTGTCAACTTAAAAATCTGGCAATACCCTGCTTACTGAAATGAGAGTCGTAGGGTATAATGGCATAGCGTATCGCACCAAATGAAAACCTATTGGTTATGCTATCGCAACCCATTTAATACGTTAGGCCGGGGGCAGGCTCTACTGTAACGGTGCAAAAAGATCTCGCAGGTCATTACTACTCAATGCCGCTTCATCCGTTGAGCTCCCTTTCTGATAGATACCCTGGGTGAGTGCATGTTTTCTCGCCTGCATCTCTAAGATCTTCTCCTCCAACGTATTTTCAGTAATCAACTTATAGACGAAGACGGCTTTGTCTTGACCGATGCGGTGGGCGCGGTCGGTGGCTTGGTTTTCGGCAGCGGGGTTCCACCAGGGGTCGTAGTGGATCACGATGTCCGCTTCGGTGAGGTTGAGTCCCACACCGCCTGCTTTGAGACTGATTAGGAATACATCCGCTTCACCACTTTTGAAGCGCTCAATCGCTTCGTCACGTTTGCGGGTCTGGCCGGTCAGTTTGCTGTAGCTGATTTTGTGCTGGTTAAGTTGCGCTTCGATGATGCCTAGCATCTGGGTGAACTGTGAGAAGAGCAGGATACACCGCCCCTCTTCAACCATCTCGGGCAGCAGGGTCATCAGCAGTTCAAGTTTGGCTGACTCTTGCACCGTTTGGGCTTGGGCCAGCTTCAGTAGTTGAGGATCACAACAGCATTGGCGCAGTTTCAGCAGCGCATCGAGGATCATGATGTGGCTGCGAGCGAGCCCTTTGCTGGCGATCGCTTTGCGCACCTTTTTATCCATCGCGATACGGATGCTTTCATAGAGGGCCGCCTGCTGACTGCCGAGTGTGACGCTACGGATGATCTCTGTCTTGGCAGGTAGCTCACTGGCCACCTCATCTTTTTTCCGGCGCAACATAAAGGGGGCGACCCGTTTGCGCAGACGTTGCTGCTGTCCAAGGTTGCGGTGTTTCTCGATGGGGGTGCGAAAGAGGGTGTTGAACTGTTTTGAATCACCTAGGAAACCGGGCATCAGAAAATCAAACAGTGCCCACAGTTCACCGAGATGGTTCTCCATCGGTGTGCCGGTGAGGCAGAGGCGATGGTTGCAGTTGATCTGGCGGATCATCTTGGCCGCTTTCGCTTTGGGGTTCTTCACCACCTGTGCCTCATCCAGCACCAGATAGTGGAAGTGGTGCTGCATGAGGATCTCCTCATCACGCACCAGCAATGGATAAGTGCTGAGGATCAGGTCATGTTGCTCGATTTTATCGAAGTGTTGTCGGCGATCACTGCCTTGCAGGATCAGCACCTTCAGCTCGGGGGTGAATTGTGCCGCCTCACGCCGCCAGTTACTCATTAGGCTAGTGGGGGCGATGATCAGACACGGCTGGGTCAGGCGTCCTTGCTCTTTCTCATATAAGAGGTGGGCCAGTGTCTGTACTGTTTTTCCTAATCCCATGTCATCTGCCAGAATGCCGGCAAATTGGTATTCACGTAGAAACTGTAACCAGTTGAGACCTTGCTGTTGGTAGTGGCGCAGTGATGCCTTGAGCCCTTCGGGTGGGGTGATCTGCTGGATGCCATCGAAGTCATTCAACTTTTTACCCAGTGCGCGGAGCGATTCGCCGCCAAGCCACACCATCTCGCTGTTCTGCAACTCCAATTCACCCAGGCGTCCCGCATCAAAGCGTGACATCTGAAGTGCACCATGCTCATCAAGGCTGTTGCCATCGTAGAGCTCATAGAGGATGTCGAGCATCGGTTTAAGCTGTTTGCTGGGTAGGCTCAGATATTCGTTACTCTTGAGTGGCAGATGTAATACTTCTGGCAGATTATCTCGATCAAACTGTTTTAATACGGAGGTGATCAGCGGTAGCAGGGGGCGTTTCTCGCCATTAATCTCAATATCAAAACGTAGATTGAACCAGTCATTGTCACCGTCGATATTGGCGCTCCAATGATCCGATTCATGGAACACCATCTTGAACTGTTCATCCCGCTCAATCTGCCACCCTTCATCTTGTAGTATTGGTAGTTGATTGACGAGAAAATCCTGCCAGCTATCAATATCTTCTAACGTGCCGCCCTGGCTGGTGTTGATGAAAAAGATGCCACGACCATTTTCATTGATCATGCCGGTAAAGCCAAGTTGTTCAATGCGCTCAATAGCCGCCTGCTCTTTGGCTAGGTCACGCCAGATCTGAATTAGCTCGCCATCTCTATTAAAACTTTCAATCTCATAAGCTGGTAGAGCATCAATGGGCTGCTCCATGTAGAGAAAATCGAGGTAGATGCGATGGAAACTATTCTCTGCTCCATCAATGGCTGAAAGGAGAAGCCTGGGTGTCGGCTTTTCTCCTTTGACCTCTGTCACCTTCACCTCGACGGGGGGAGGCAGTCGATGGGGCAGTGCTGTAACCAGCTGTTGGCTAAATTGATTTAGATGAGAGGCGGGGATGGTGATGGGGCGCAGCAGCTTTTTCATCTGTTTTTTATTGAAGTTGGCACCACTCAATGGGCCGATGATGTGCGCGGTTTTATCGACATAGAGCAGTGGTGAGGTCAATATCACCACCCCTCCACCCACCACGCTGCATGAGAGATGGGCATCCCCCGCCTCATCTTGCTGCCATTCAATATGTAGGGGGCGCTCATCGCTATATTGGAGGGGTGGGTTGGCGCTATTGGCCCAGTGGCAGCGGCCGCTTTCGACCATTTTGCTGAGTGCAGTAAAACCGATGGTATCCTCAATGAGGCGGGGCGCATGCCAGCCCGCTTGTGGGCAGGCGCTGAGCAGTGAGGTGATCTCTTGGTCGATCTCCTGTGCATAGTCGGGCAGATAGTAGCTGTCGCTGATCTGATCCAGCCTAATCAAGCGTCCTTTGGAGAGGCCACCCCGTTTCAGGTGGCGTGTCAGCAGAAGGTTGACGGTGACCTGGCCCGGTTGACCCAGTGGTTTAAGCAGGTAGAGAATAAACTCCTTTTCGGCTGGGTGCGTTGGTTCAGATTCACTGCTGATGAACTCCTCCAGCCAGTTCATGCAGGTACTGCCCGAAGGCTTTTTTGCGATGGTCGGTGCAAATTCAGCTTGGTAGTGTAGACAGGCGGCGACCACATGTTTGCAGTTGATACGCATCGGGCAGCTACAGTGGCCAGTGATGTCGACATCGTCATCGTCCAGCCACTGGATATCAATCCGTTGTGTGTAGTGGTCGTGGAAGCTGCCTCGGCTCATCGCGGTGAGTGTCACCTCATCATCACTCTCAGAGACAATCTCAACGGAGAGGATCATACCCTGCTTAAAATAGGACTTGCCGCGTGCGTAGTAGCTCTCGCTGAAGTTCTCTCTGATGCTTGCTAGTGGTAGTTGTTTCTGTTTCATGGGGTGCTTTTTGTACTCTACAATTGTGCTCTGTTACTTCAGGGCACCTCTATTTATTCTGGGTGAGACAGATCCAGGTGCCCTTGGGGCATGAGATTCAAAATCTTCAAGAGCAAGGCGCTAAGTGATTGTAATAGTTGTTCTATTATAATTACTTAGCGACACAGCTATTGGATATTTTGGACTCAATATGCTCATTCATGAATTAATAGAGGTGCCCTTCAAGAAGAGGAAGCCGTCGCTATCCAATCTGCCATAGTCGCCGCTTTTGTACCAACGTCTACCGCTCTTTTCAATGATGACTGTGGCGGTGCCTTCAGGGTCATTTAGATAACCCTGCATCACCTGCGTTCCGCCCACCAGAATCAGCCCCTCTTCACCAACGGCGAGCGGCTCCAGTGTTACTGGATCGACAATATGGATGCTGCTGCCGGGCAGTGGTTGGCCGACGCTGCCCACCTTGTGGCCAGTCTGCACCTGCCAGTCATCCTGTGCGATCCGGTCGGGGATGTTGATGGTGGCCACCGGCGTGGTCTCAGAGGTGCCGTAACCTTCATAGATGATCTTGTTGAACTGGCTGCTGAAGGCGTAGCGGGTTTCTTCTGCCAGCATACCATCCCCTGAGACCACCAGTCGCAGTGATTTCAGCATCAACGGGTGGACTTTGGGGTGATCAAGATAGCGCTGAAGCAGTGCGGGAGAGCTACAGAGCAGTGAGATCTGTTTTTTGCTGATCGCTTTGGCGAGGGTGAGCACATCGGTGGGATCGGGGTGGGTGACGACATGAATCCCCTCAATCAGTGGCAGCAGGCCGGACACTGTCAGGCCAAAGGCGTGTGAGAGTGGCAGCGTTGCCAGCACAATATCTTTGCGGCGGGTATCCAATACATCGGAGACCTGTTTGATGTTGCCATGGATGTTTTTCTGGCTCAGCACCACGCCGCTTAGGCCGCTCTTGCGCTGACTGAAGATGATGGCAGCAGGATCATCAATGGTGACCGGTCTGCCAAAGAGCCGGTAGATCAGTGATGCGGGTAGAAAAGTGGCGGCCCAGATGATCGCCTTGCCGAGGTGGCTGCTCTGTAGTTGCGGCAGCATGATCGGTTGCACCCCCTCTGGCAGCGCCAGCTGCTCGGCGGTGATCACCTCTTTCACCCCCGCTTGCGCGAGCTGTAGGTCGAGTCGGTCGGCCTGTAGGTTGACCACTGTTTTGCCGCACATCAGCACCGCCATGTTGGCTAGCAGCCCGTCGTACCCAACCGGCAGAAGCAGCCCCACCTGCTGGGCTGAAGATAGACGACGGATATGTTGTGCATAACCGAGACTTATGACCAGTGCCTGACGGCGGGTGAGGCTGCGCCCCCCTCTGCCTGCCTCAGAGATAGAGGCACCTCGGCTATGTCTTTTGCAGCGTCTGATCCAGGCCAGTGGCAGGGGTGGCAGGGTGTCGGTATAGCTCTGCCAGGCGTCGATGGAGAGGTCAAAAACGGCACGTTTTACCTGCTCCGCCTTGCTATTGATGGAGATTGGCTCACCGAAGGCGACAATGATCTCACGCCGTTTTCTGGATCGGCGCTGTTTACGAAGTCGCAGGCTGGCACGGGAGAAGCGGCTGCCCCACAGACCGCGCAGATAGAAGGGCAAAATGACGCCATCGACCCCCTCCACAGCGCGCTCAAAACCGTGTTTGAACTGCCCCAACTGGCCACTGCGGCTGATGCCCCCCTCGGGGAAGAGACAGACCACTTTTCCCTGTTTGAGCAGTTGGTTAACGGTGGCGAGTGACTCTTTGCTGCGGCCGCGTTCAATCGGCACCACACCAAATAGATCGAGAAACCACTTCAGGTACCACAGCTCATAATATTTACGGTGCATCACAAAATGCACACTGCGCGGACTGGCCATCTGCACCATCGCCCAGTCGAGCCAGCTGATGTGGTTGCCGAGTAACAGTACGGCACCCTGAGAGGGCATGTTGTGGAAACCCTCCACCCGGATGCGGTAGATGCCGGTGAAGAGCAGGCCGACCAGATAGCGGATCAATGATTGTGGTAGCCGCCAGAGGGTGTAGAGCGTACCCACCAGCGCCACCAGAGCGACCAGATTGAGCAATAGTGTGCTGCTGAAACCGGTGAAGGCGAAGAGCACCGTCATGCCAAGTAGGCCGAGCATGACGATGTTCTGGATTAGGTTGTTGCCTGCTAGCACGGTGCCCAGCTCCGCCTCACGGGCGTGGAACTGAATCAACGCATTGAGCGGGATGATGAAGAGGCCGCCAAAGATGCCAAAGAAGAGGATGTTAATGCCCAGCAGTGGCAGTGATGGCAGTGCCGTTATGAGCCCCAATGTGATGACAATGCCCATCGCACCGATGGGGATCAGCCCGGTCTCAATATAACGGTCGGAGACCTTTCCGGCGATCAGGGAGCCGATCACAATGCCGAGGCCAGAGCAGGCGAGCAGCCCCTGAATGATGATGGTATTGGTCACCTCCAGATGCTCTTTGGCGTAGGCGGGGAAGGTGGCCAGCACCACCTGTGATACCCCCCAGAAGACCGCAAGGCCGATGATGGAGAGCCAGATAGTCGGCTTCTCCCACAGCGTGGTGAGGTTGCTCTTCAGGTAGCCGCCTTTTAGGTATCGTGACCAATCAAAGGGTGGGGCGGTGGGCTCCTCCAGGGTTGGCACGCGTAGCGCCATGATCAGCTCCAGCACCATGCAGGCGACCAGAATCCAGCCCACCGGAGCAATCTCGCGGATCAACTCTGCCTCGCTGCTGTAGCTCCTGCCTGCCAACATCGTCTCAAACAGAATGGAGAAGAGAAAAATGCCGGTGAGGATGGCGACAATGGTCGCTGCCTGCACCACGCCATTGGCTCGGGCCAGCCGATCTTTACCGGCGATCTCACGGATATAGCCGTACTTTGATGGCGAGTAGATGGCACTCTGAGCCGCCAGCAGAAAGGTCATCGCAAAGGCGAGTTCAAACCAGCCCTGGTAGTAGCAGAGGGTGATTAGCAGGGTTAGCACCACGGCGACGGCCGCCGTGATCTGCATGATACGTGGCTTGCGGAAACGGTCGGCCAGATAACCGCTGGGTGTGTAGAGCAGAATGAACGGCAGCAGGATCAGGCTGTTGACGATGGCAGTCAGAATCACCTGAGTGGTGCCATCGTAGATTTTGAATACCGTATTTTGCACGATGATCTTGTGTCCAAGATCGACCATCGCATTGAGGAAGATCACCGCGACAAATGGGATGAAACCTTTGATATGGGTAAGTTTGTCCATTCTATCTAGCAGCCTATCGTGTCCTATTCTCTTACCATAAAATATGGTGGAACCCTTATAGTTCGATAGAATTCAGTATATTGCAAGATGGGATGGGGTGTGGGGGGGGTGATCAGTCGGCTAGATGTGTAACTAATTAAGCTATCGGTGGCGTTGATGGATTTATGTGATGGTCTAGCTGCATCAACAATGTTGGTAAGTGAAACCTCTATCTTAGTCCCCGAATGTGCGGATAAAAAAGGGGAGGAGTTACCTCCTCCCCTGCCAGCTTATCGGAAGGTTTATCGAAGTTTAGTCATCACTCTCCTCTTCCTCTTCCTCCTCATCATCATCATCATCATCATCATCATCATCATCATTGTCTTTATCTTTACTACACAGTACCAACGTCTCACCTGTCACACGGTCGTTGCTTGAATCACTGTTCTGATCTGCGCTGATGGTTGCACTCCAACCTAAGGTGTAGATACCCGCTGCCAGACATGTGATATCTGCTTCAAATTGGAACGGTTGAAGGCGTCGAGCCGGTCTGACCATTCTGGTGATAGAAGCCTCTTCAATAACCACACTGAGTCCCATTGGTGGGGGCGTTACAGAGAGGTTGACCGTGGCACTCTGATGGATAGAGGTAGTCCCACCTTGTGCGATGATCTTTATAGAGCTCTTCTTACCCTGTTTTAGCCGCATGGACTCGGGTGCCCACAGCTCGTTCAGAAAGAGGTCTGCACCTGAATCAACGGCTGCAATGGTGGCAGTCGTTGCATCTGAGTCCATAGCACCCTCATCATCCGTGACCATCAAGGTGACGTTGTAGACCCCAGGTGTGGTATAGGTGTGGCTTGGATTTGGCCCAGTGCCGCTAGTGCCATCGCCAAATGTCCACTCATAGGTAACGATAACCCCATTAGCGTCTGAAGAGCCTGCGCCATTGAACTGAATGGCACTGTCTACTGTGCCACTATACGGGCCACTGGCATCAGCGACTGGCGCTTGATTACCTGTACCGATAGTTGCTGTAGTGCTATCTGAAGCCATGGCACCATCATTATCCGTGACCATCAGAGTGACGTTATAGGTTCCTTGCGTGGCATAGGTGTGGGTCGGGTTTGATCCGCTACCGGTAGTGCCATCGCCAAAGTCCCACTCATAGGCAACAATAGTCCCATCTGGGTCACCAGAACCGGTACTGCTGAAGACTATAGGCGAACCTACGGTTCCACTATAGGGGCCATTGGCAACAGCCAGTGGTGGCTGATTGACCACCATGCCGATTGTGGCAGTGGTTGTAGCCATGCCGGTGAGCCCCGCATCGTCTGTTACTAGTAGAGTGACATTGTAGATGCCCTGTGCTGCATAGGTGTGGCTTGGTGTAGAGCTTGTACCAGTAGTGCCGTCGCCAAAGTCCCACTCATAGCTGCTGAGGGTTCCGTCTGGGTCTGTGGAGCCAGTGCCATCGAACACAATTGCAACACCAGGCGTTCCTGCATAGGGGCCGCTGGCGCTTGCTGTCGGTGCTTGGTTGGCGGCATCAATGGTGACGCTAGTAGTGGCTGAGTCCATAGCACCGCTATCATCCACAACAGTCAGGGTTATGTTATAGGTGCCTTGAGTTGCATAAGTGTGGCTGGGTGTTGGTGTTGAGCCAGCCGAGCCATCGCCAAAGTCCCAGCTATAGCTGACAATGGTGCCATCTGAATCCATTGAGCTGCTGCCATCAAACATCACGGCAGTGCCCGTTGTTCCAGTATAGGGCCCCATAGGGTTGGCTGTTGGGGGCTGATTGCCCGCACCGATGGTGGCTGTGGTGGTGGCCATATCCATATCGCCTGCATCATCAGTGACCGTTAAGATGATATCGAATGTACCGGTACCTGCGTAAGTGTGAGACGGTGCAGAACCCGTGCCGATATTGCCATCGCCAAAATCCCACTCATAGGTGGTGATAGTTCCATCTGGATCCATAGAGCCGGTGCTGCTGAATGATAATGAGACTCCTTCTGTTCCGCTATAGGGACCGTTGGGGTTGGTTATTGGTGGTTGATTGGCCGCAAGTGGATCCAACTCACCTGTGATGCCACTAGGAGGAAGGGCGCTATTTGTGACGCCGCCTCCGTTGATAGCGTTATTGGCACCGATCGTCCAGCCAGGTTGAGTGCTGGCGTTGATCTCCTCCAGGTTAGAGGCACCGGTTGGGTCACTATCAGAATTCAGGGACTCTACCGCCAAAAAGTCACGTCCGTTCACCTTGAGATCCCAGCCATAACCATTGAATTGGCCATAATCACCGGGAACATGACAGAGTGCACAGGCACTTCCAGCTGCAGAGGCGTTCTCATCAGTCATGGAGGCGGGATAAGTCGCTATCCAGTTGTTGAGAATGCTATTAAATGCATAGGCAGGCGGCGCCGAGACAAGTGTTGCCAGCGGGGTGAGTAGGTAAAATAGTACCCTGCGTGCTGACTGTGATCGTGTTTTTTTCAGTTTCATCAATCTCTTCCTTAAGTGGGGATGTAGCCGCAATTAATATGCGGACATACTTAAATATGCAGGGAACGGCCTACTAGGCTGCTCCCGCTATTTTGTTAAAGTGCATGTTTCCTGGAAAACTGCTTCCAATTTGTTAGTTGCCCCTCTACTAAAGATGGCGTCACTTTTCAGAAGCTGCGTTGTCGACGAGGGTGATGATATGTGACTGCTATTCAGGCAGTACCACGATCAGCTCACAAATAGGACTTGCATTCCTGGGCGGGGTCACAAAACGGAATGGAACTACACCCAGTGGTGGTTTTGCTATGGAGATTAGAGGGTGGAGGGGCTCACGGTGACGACTTTTCGCCTAGGGAACCTCTGAATAAGACATGGTTTGTTCAGGGCTCTCCCAGACTGTTGGAGTGGGAGGGATATTCTGATTACTTTTTTTTAGCTCGCTGCAAATAGGTCGTAAACAGCTTGATCAGGCAACCCATGGCCGTATAGATAAAGATCGCAGGATCAAGCAGATAGTCCCACAGGTTGCGTGACTCTAGCAGGCCAAAACTCCAGCCGAGTAGTGCCACACTGATGATCAATGTGCTGAAATACCAGCGGCGCTGCCAAGCCAGCAGCGCTAATGTCACCACGATTGCCAACATCAGATAGCTACTAAACCCCCAGATGTAGGGGTCGGTGTAGGTGAGGCCGAGGGCAAATGGGTAGAAGAGTGCGCCGGTGATAGCGATCAGGCTAAAGAGTGTCCACTTTTCACAACAGTTGTAGAGGGGGGCTCCCGTGAAACGGCTGAACAGTGCACCATAAAGTAGCAGCTGTGTGGTGAGTGAGAGATCACCAAAAAAACCACGGAAATATTCGGCAGCGGATAGGTTGTAAAAAAGTGGCAACAAACAAGCGGCAATGAGCGCAATCAAAATAAGTGGATTGGATCTGCGTGGTAGTAACAGAAAAACCAAACTGGCCAGGGTGAGTGCAGAGAGTATCCAGCCGATCATTGCAGTTGCTCCAGCCATGCATCATTAAAACGGATATGTTTGATCAGGCTGCGATTCCAGGTGTAGAGCAGGTGGTAGTCACCATTGCGGCTGCGCACCATGTAGGGGTAGTCATACTGGAAGGTACACTGCTGACCTTTGCAGATCTGTTGGCCGATCTGCTGCTGTAACTGCGCCAGACCCTCCCCTGCGGGTAGCCCCATCTGTAAAAGGTCATCGCCGAGTATCTTTAGAACGGCCTCTTTGCTGGGATGATTGGCGGTGAGTTTGGCGCGGTCTTCAAAGGTAAAACGGTTCTGCCAATTCAGTCCATTATCTGTGCTGATCTCAAGTGAGAGGCGATCACGCCGATCATCGGTATCGTTGAGCACCAGTAGCATGCGTTGTGCATCTCGCAGACCAGTGAGTGCCGAATTGGGGTTGGGGATGGCGATCTGTTCAGGTCGACTCCAGCGCAGGCCACCGCTATCGGTCGATTGGCCCCACAGCTGATAAGGCACCTTCTCACCGGCGTAACGTTGATATATTTGCGCCCGTTTTTCATCTTCAATCAGCACTACGGGCTGGAGTGAGTATCTGCCAACGGCCAGACGCTTTTTGCCGATCACGTCGCCCTCGGCTGAGATGCGCAAAATCTCACCAAATTTGGCAGCCAACTCATGGTAGGCAGGCAGACCTAACGTGCCATCTTGGTAGAGAAATGGGTTGCCCTTGACCAGGGTGCTGAGATTGAAGGCAGGTGAGCTGATCAGCCGTTTTGGCAGGCTCCAACTGGCCCCTAAGTCGACAGAACGAATGAGATTGATCTGGCTGGTTGACCAGCCGCCGATAGAGACGCTGACATAGAAGAGCCAGAGCTGGCCATCTGGCCCGGTGGTGATGACCGGGTTGCCGACCTTGCGAATATAGCGCCGACTCAGCTGCGTTTGAGTGGGACTGGTGATGGTGAACTCAGCAGACCAACTCTCCTCGGTCGGATCAAAATAGGCACCATGAATCTCAACATCTTTGGCCCCTTCACGACTTCCGGCAAACCACGTGGCCAGCAGACGGCCGTCACTCATCTCGACAACAGAGGGGGCGTGTACCCGAGCGGTGATACCCGTTGAGGCAAAGTGCTGGCTAAATAGAGGCCTGTTTTTCACTGGGTTAATTATGCTCTGCTGAAATTGATATTCCAGCGGTGCAGGCAACCGCCAGAGTGCGGCGCAGAGCGCCACAAGAATCAAAGCCAAAGAGAGTGAACGAGGTAGTGCCATGGTGTTATGGGTGCTCTGTTATATAGGGTGGACAACTTTTTTGTGACCACCCGATAGATATGTTTTGTTGACTATTGTGCAGGCAAAAAAGGGTGCTAACTCATACCGTGTTGAGTGTTCACCACTGGGTTGTCGTGGAAATACTCCACTTATCTTGTTGCGGAGGTTAAACTGACCGTCAAAATTTATCCAATGCAATCCGGTTAAGGCGTCTTTGATATAAGTCTGGTTGTGCTAAAGCGTAAGATTCGCTAAAGCTCAGCTAAAACAATCATGACTTATTCAGAGATGCCTGAAACGATATTGCCCCGAATAATAGCGAGTATGTAGGTATGAGTGCGATCCCAGATGATTTCTTAGAACAGACCGCCCAACTCTCAGAAGAGGTGATACGCCCCTTTCGTGGGTCACGTAAGATTTATGTAGAGGGATCACGGCCTGATATTCGGGTGCCGATGCGTGAAATTATCCAGAGTGAGACCGAAGCCAGCTTCGAATCTGAAGAGAATCCACCGATCCCCGTCTATGACACCTCCGGCCCCTTTAGTGATCCCGATATTGAGGTCGATCTGCTAAAAGGGATGCCCGATGTGCGTACCGGCTGGATCGACGAGCGCCAAGATACCGAGGTGTTAGATGGCCTCAGCTCTGAGTATGGCCTGATGCGCCAAGCAGATGCCTCTCTGGATCACCTCCGTTTTGAACACATCCGTCTGCCACGCCGTGCCAAAACGGGCAAAAACGTCACCCAGATGCACTATGCACGTCAGGGCATCATCACCCCAGAGATGGAGTATGTGGCGATTCGTGAAAACTGCAAATTGGCCGAGATGCGTGCCGATTCACGTTACGAAAAGCTGCTGCGCCAGCATGCCGGACAATCATTTGGTGCCAACATCCAAGAGGAGGTCACCCCAGAGTTTGTTCGCTCAGAGATCGCCGCGGGCCGTGCCATCATCCCCGCCAACATCAACCATCCAGAAGTGGAGCCGATGATCATTGGCCGCAACTTCCGGGTCAAGATCAACACCAACATCGGTAACTCTGCCGTCACCTCATCCATCGCTGAAGAGGTGGAGAAGATGGCGTGGTCAAGCCGCTGGGGGGGCGATACCTTGATGGATCTCTCCACCGGCGAAAACATCCATGAGACCCGCGAGTGGATTCTGCGTAACGCCCCCACCCCCATCGGCACCGTGCCCATCTACCAAGCGCTGGAGAAGGTCAACGGCAAAGCGGAAGACCTCACCTGGGAGATCATGCGCGATACGCTGATCGAACAGGCTGAACAGGGTGTTGACTACTTCACCATCCACGCCGGTCTGCTACTGCGCCATGTACCGATGACTGCCAATCGCGTCACCGGCATCGTCTCACGCGGGGGTTCAATCCTTGCCAAGTGGTGCCTAGCTCACCACCAAGAGAACTTCCTCTACACCCATTTTGAAGATATCTGTGAGATCATGAAGGCCTACGATGTCGCCTTCTCATTGGGTGATGGCCTGCGTCCTGGTTGTCTGGCAGATGCCAATGATGAAGCGCAATTTGGAGAACTGGAGACCTTGGGCGAGCTGACTAAAATCGCCTGGGCGCACGATGTGCAGGTGATCATCGAAGGCCCTGGCCATGTGCCAATGCAGATGATCAAAGAGAACATGGATAAAGAGCTAGAGGATTGCCATGAGGCACCCTTCTACACACTGGGGCCACTCGTCACCGATATCGGTAGCGGATATGACCACCTCACCTCCGCCATCGGCGCTGCACAGATCGGTTGGTACGGCACCGCCATGCTCTGTTATGTGACACCCAAAGAGCATTTGGGTCTGCCCAATAAAGAGGATGTGCGTGAAGGTATTATCGCCTATAAAATCGCCGCTCAAGCTGCGGATCTGGCCAAAGGTTTCCCCGGTATTCAGATGCGTGATAACGCCATGTCAAAAGCGCGTTTTGAGTTCCGCTGGGAAGATCAGTTTAATCTCGCCTTCGATCCTGAGAAGTCACGTAGCTTCCATGATGAGACGATGCCTGCCGAGGCGCACAAGGTTGCTCACTTCTGCTCCATGTGTGGCCCCAACTTCTGCTCCATGAAGATCAGCCAAGAGGTGCGCGTTTACGCAAATAACTTGGGTATTTCTGAAGAAGAAGCGCTACAGAAAGGGATGCAGGAGAAGGCAGCCCAGTTTAAAGAGCAGGGTGCTGAGATCTACAAACAGGCCTAATGGTGTCGCTGTAGGGCAGGTTCTACGCCTGCCCTACACGTATTTCCAGTGCTTTCACGCCTGAAAACACCTATGCTTCTAATCAGATTAGGGAGATAAGGAGAGCCTAAATGCCAACAACAGTCGCACTGCCACATCAACATCTGCACACGGTTGAGGATTACTACCTCATGGCCGAGACTGGCATTTTGAAACCTGAGGATAGGGTTGAATTAATCGATGGAGTGATTGTTGATATGGTGTCGATTGGAAGCAAACATGCAGGGGTGGTTAATCGGTTGAATCAATGTTTGGTTGCTGCTGTAGCAAACAGAGCGATTGTTTCGATTCAAAATGCTGTCCGGTTAAATGATCTCTCTGAACCAGAACCAGATGTTGCTCTGTTAAAGTACCGACAGGATTTCTATGCTGAGGCCCATCCCACTCCAGATGATCTGTTGCTAATCATTGAAGTGGCCAATAGCAGTTTGAACTACGACCGTGATGTAAAATTACCGCTCTATGCGCGGCACAACATTCCACAAGTGTGGTTGATCGACCTCAATGCTGATGAGTTATGGATCTACAGTCAGCCACAGGATGGAACCTACCAGAAAAAAATAAAAGCCAACCTGCAACAGCCCGTTGCACTGCCAGAAATCAGCGGAGTAGAGATTGATCTATCAGCACTTTTTTAACCGATGAGTATGCAGTGGGAGAGACTTCTCTGTCGTAAACGGCTCGGTACAGATCAGCAGGCTGATAGCAGTCTGCGAACCGATTTTCAACGTGACTTTGACCGCATCGTCTTCGCCTCCGCCTTCCGTCGTATGCAGGATAAGACCCAAGTCTTTCCACTCTCCAGTAACGACTATGTTAGAACTCGCCTTACCCACAGCTTAGAGGCCTCCTGCCTCGGTCGCTCACTCGGCACACTGGTGGGTGAACAGGTGATTGCGCGTCATAAACTAGACGATTATGAAGCCTCTGATTTTGGCGATATCTGCGCAGCTGCTTGCTTGGGTCACGATATCGGCAACCCCCCGTTTGGCCACTCCGGTGAAGATGCCTTCCGCCACTGGGCCTGTGAGGCGGACTACGGCAAGCGCCGAGTCGCCATTTTATCGGGCAGCCAGCGTGATGACTTCCTCAATTTTGAAGGCAATGCACAGGGTTTTCGTATCCTCAGTCGCCTGCAGAACCCCGACAACCACGGTGGTCTACAGCTTACCTGCGCCACCCTGGCCGCCTTCACCAAATATCCGCGTGAATCCTACCTAGGCGGCAGCAACTTCCCCGGTGTCAGTGCCAAAAAACAGGGCTTTGTAGCCGAAGATAGAGAGCTATTCAAAACCGTTGCGCAGGAGACCGGTCTGATTCGACGTGATCCTATACACGCCATCTGGGCGCGTCATCCACTCGCCTTTCTGGTCGAGGCGGCCGATGATATCAGCTATCGCGTCATCGATATTGAAGATGGATATCGCCTCGGTTATCTCACCTTTGATGATGTGGTTGGTCTCTATAGTGCCGTGCTACAGCTCCCCCCATCACAACAGAGCCGTCTCGATGCGCTGCGCAGTAACAAAGAGAAGGTGGAGTTCCTGCGCGCCAAGGTGATCAATGAGGTGATTGGCCAAACCGTCAGCTCTTTTCTTGATAATGAGGCGGGCCTACTCAGTGGTGAGTTTGATCAGCCACTGCTCGATATGTTGCCCAAGAGCGCTGAACTAGAGCAGCTGATCCAGGTGGCGCGTGAGCGCATCTACTCCGTACCCGAAGTGGTTGAGATCCAAGCCGCCGGTTTTCAGGTGATTGGTGAGCTGCTGGAGTGTTTTATTCAGGTGTTGGATGATGTCGCCGAGAAGGGCGATAAAGCCACCGCCAAAAGCCGCATGATGATCCGCCTTATTCCTGAGCAGTTTGTCGGCCCCAACCGCGTACCATTTCCCAACTCTTACACCCGCCTGCTGCGCTTGACCGACTACATCTCCGGCATGACCGACTCCTATGCGGTGTCGCTCTACAAACAGATCACTGGTATCTCACTACCGGGCGGCTAATGTGGATTGGTCGCATAAATGCAACCCTACACTGTAGGTGCACATTCATGTGCATCAAAAGAGGCCATTCACAACCAAACCGCATCCCAATGGGGATAATTGCCAATCCTCCTCACCAAACCCGCCCGTAACGGATTAGCCACAATATACCGTGCCACCCCCTGCACATCCTCCTCCCGCCTCAACGCATGATCAAAATAGGCTCGCTGCCAGACTCTCCCACTTCGCTTGAACTGCCGGTTAATAGCATGACTACTTCGCCCTTTGAAACGATGAACCACAGAGCCCAGCGTCGCCTGCTGCTGAAGCGCAAACAACCAATGCAGATGATCCGGCATCAGCACCCAGGCTAGGCTATCAACCAACCCCTCACTCTGTAGTCGGCGCATCTCAGTGATAACAGCCCGAGCACAGTGGAAGTCGTGGAAAAGTGGCTCCCGCTGGTGAGTAACGGTGGTAATAGTGTAGAGCTGCCCCGTTTCCGAGTGGCGGCCTTTGCGAAGATCATCGTAGGGCATATCCTTTGCCTCGTTATTATTGATGTAGGTGCACATTCATGTGCATCGTCCGTGGTTTGTCCATCGCATAAATACGATTCTACAGATGCACATTGACCGCCATGAATGAAGGGAATGCAGAAAGATTGTATGGAACAATCCCTGTCATCTGCATACCCTTCACCTTGGTTCAAATGGTCGCATAAATGCAACCCTACACTGTAGGTGCACATTCATGTGCATTCCCGCGGTTTCAAACGTACAGGTCGGCTAACTCTTCATCCCGGCGGTGGTAGCTAGTCTCGTTTATCAGACGGGCGGCTTCGGCCCGGTGGGTGTTGAATTGGGTTTGCATCTCTTCTTCGGTCAACTCACACGACAAGCCATTGTCGATAATGGTGGTGTTAACCGGCGTAGCCGCTAATTGGGCTTTGATCAGCTGGGCCGCTTGCAGGTGGTAGTCGGTCAGATGGAGTCGCATCTGGCCATATTCGGCAATCTCCCGTGTCTCATCCAGATCGCTCCAGGCTTGGGTGAACTGCTGTGTGTGCAGGTAGAGAGTGGCGCGTGCAAATAATCCTTTTGGAATAAAATCTTGTGCTCCAGCTTCACGTAAACCATTCACAGCCAAATCAAGAAACTTCTCTGCTGGACTGAGCTTTTCCCGTTGTGCAGGTTGGGGGCTATCTGAACTGTTTTCAATTGTCTTTAGCATTAAGGCCCTGCCGATGGAGAGGTTGTTGAGCGCGATATCAAGAAGCCAATTGTTTTGTTGTGCAATTTTTATTGCTATTTCAGCCCGCTCCACCACTTGCGGATAGCACCCTTTAGATATCAGCAGGTCGCAGTAGCGAGAACCTAGCAGAGAGCAGAGATAGGGAATGTCCGGCTGCCCTTTAAGCTGTCTCTCTTCAGCCGCTATAAAGAGTCTCTCGGCCTCTTCAAACGAACCAAGCTGCAGACAGGTATCTGCATGTGTGGTGCGTGTCACCATCATTTGAAATTCATCCTCACTGCGGTCTGCAAAGGTCACCGCCTCTTTTGCGTGATCTGCAGCCTGCTTCAGATCACCCAGCGTCTGTTGCAGTTCGCTGAGGTTGTTAGCATCTTGTGCTGCACCTACCCAATTTTCATCTTTTATAGCCGCTTCCAATCCAGCCTTCATCGGCTGAACCGCCTCACACAGTCTGCCGACAGCACGCAGGGCAACGCCTGCCCAGCTTAAAACAGCTGGTTTGAAATTATCCTTTAAACCATCAGCTGGTCTATCCCAGGTCGATGCAAAAAAAGCGAAGAGACAGGCCAGGTCAGCACCAAATGCGCCAAGTTTTTTTACGGTATAGACCTCCTGCCCTCTCTGAATCCTTTGCCAATAGACATCATCCATAGCCTCCTGCACCCGCCCAGCCAGAGAGCCATGTTTCACTGCGGCAAACAGCGGTTCCATCTCCTCTAGGGTATCGGGCAACTCTTTCTCCGGCAGGTTTCTGTAGTAGTCATAGAGACGTCCATGCCCCGCTCTCCAGGCCTCTTCATTTGTCTGTTGCAGCTTGTCGGCAAAGTGCTCGCGAATCAGGGGGTGGCAGTCGACGTTTTCCGTTTGACCCTCGCTGCCTGTTATCAGATGCAGCTCTCTCAGATTGGAGAGGGCCAGCTGCCACTCACTCTCTGATTGTTTGGCCAGTCGTTCTGTCAGACCGGGGATGGGGGGTGATTTTTTCAGTACATCAATGGCTGCTTTTGTGGCGGGCCGGTCAAAGAGGCCGAGCAGGGTCAGGATGTTGAGTTCGGCGCGGTTGCTCTCAGCAAACCATTTCTCGTAGGATTCCAGAACACGCCGGGCATGGCCGCCATCTTTTTTGGCGGCGGTCAGTTTTGGGATCTCAGCTCGTTTGTGGATGTCACCCGAAAACACGGTTTTCAGATAACTGCCAACCAGATTGAGGGCGAGGGCGTGGCCATCAAACTCGGTGGATGCCAACTCCAGCACCTCATCTGGCCCTTTGATCTGGTGCCTCCTCAATAGCTGTCGTCCGGCACTTTTACTGAGCTGCTCCAGTGGATGGGTTAGGGTGGTATGCCCTTCGGTGCTTTGGATATTCTCCACCAAACAGCGGGAGGTGATGATGCAGAGGCCGCGGTTCATTCGAGCCAACCCTTTGAGCAGTGCTTCGAGTGCCTGATCTTTGAGAAAGCCGTGCATCTCACCCGGTGGGTATTGCAGTGGTTCAAGGCCATCGAGAATCAGCAGTACTTTTTGTTTGGTGATCAGTTGCGCCAGTGCCCGCCCTTTGTTGAAGGCGGATTTGAGTGGTTTGCCCTCGTATTCAAACCAGCTGAGGGCGTCATTGATAAACTCATCGGCTGAGATCTGCGCCCCCTCTTTTGCCCCTTGGGAGTAGAAAGACCAGCCGTAGACTTGTGTGGCCCCTCGGTAATTGTCCTTCTCCATCTGGTTGAGCCAGCCGTTGATCAGCGCACTTTTACCGACACCGCCCCAGGCGATGAAGCTGATGATCTTTTTGTGCGGGTCTTGCCATGCCTCATCGAGTAGGGCCAGCTCCTTTTTACGACCAAATATTTTGGCGTCGGTGTCGGGGAGTTTGGTTAGATAGATTTTTTCTGGGGAGTTGGTTGGGCTCTCTGAGGTAAAAAAATCGGCAGCTCTCTCTGGAGGCAGCTCTTTTAGCGTGCCGATTTCCGGTTTAATCACTTTGGGCTGGTTGGTTAATCTTCGGCAGAGATCCTCAAAGCCCTCTTTAGCGTTGACCGTATAAAAGGTTGTGCTTTGTAGAATATCGGGGATGAAGGGTTTGTGCTGAGAATCAAACAGCAGTGGGATAAATTTCTTGTTGATCGTGCCATCACGATAGAGCTTGTTGTTTATCAGGCTCCCTTCCCATTTGACGCCTAACCCTTTGCCGACCTCTTCAGTGCCTTTGACCCGCTTATAGTAGATCTCTGTGCAGATCATCAGGACATAGTCGGCGTCATCAATGCTCCGATCCATCCATTGGGGCCACCCCTCTTCGGGTGTTTCCACATATCGATCAAGGGTGCAGTCGATACCCGACTTTACCAACTCATTGGAAAAAGCGAGGACACGTTGTCTATGTGTTTCTGAGTCGTGGCTGTAGCTTATGAAAATGGTCGGTTTGCTCATGAGTTTCCCTCTTCTTGTTCTTGATGAACTGAGCGTCTGGGTGATTCTGGCGCTGTTGAAAGTTGGCGACAACTGTTGTTGCTACATTGGCTGTAGGTGCAGATTGATCGCATGGATGGGGGGAATGCAGAAAGATTGTATGGAACAATCTCTGTGATGGGCATTTCTCTTGGTTTGAAGGTCGCATGAATGCGACCCTACAGTTGTAGGTGCACATTGACCTTCATGGATGAAGGGAATGCAGGAGGATTGTATGGAACAATCCCTGCCATGTGCATTCCCGTGGTTCAATGGTCGCATGAATGCAACCCTACTGGGGTTATGCGTTGATGATCAGACGTACTGAATCGAGCTTTAGTTGAGATTTCTTTAGTCGAGAATGCAGCGCCATCCCTTCGGCTTGTAGCATCTCGATCTCCTCTACGCGCACATTGGGGTTGACCTTTTGCAGTGCGCTCAGACGCTGAATCTCTTCGGTGTAACTCTCCATCATGGTAGACATGCACTGTTCGATCATCTCAGGTACGCCGCGGTTGGCCAGCTTCTCGGAGTGGTTGACCATGGCGCGGATGCCCTGCTTATATTGGCGCACGATCTGGGCGATCACCGCCTGTTCAATACGGCGGCAGCCATCGTTGATTTCGAGATGAGGCATCTCTGCACTGCGATCAACCCCTTTTTGATCCAGTAGAACACGGATCATGGTGGTCGGCAGAAAACGTCCCGCCATCAACTCGGGTGGTGCAATGCACTCCAGTAGAAAGAGGCATTCAAGCAGCATGGTGCCGGCCGGTAGTGCATTTGATTTGATCTGTACGGCAGCACTATTACCCTTCTCACTATCCAACAGCATTGACATGCTGTCACTCACCATCGGGTGCTCCCAGCTGAGGAACTGCCAATCTTCAAAACTGAGTGCAGTGGCGCGATGGTAGGTGAGGGTGAGCCCATCGGCGGGCAGATGCGGGAAGCTATCATTGAGCATCTGTTCGCCAGGGTGGATGATAAAGCTGACATCATCATTGCGCTCCTGCTCGACACCATAAGCGGCAAACAGGCGGGTCATATACTGCTCTAGCTCTCGGTCACCATCAATGGTGTGAATGTCGGCTTGTAGCAGGCTTGCCTGTGGCTCCCGGCAGGAGTTGAACTCAAGTAGGTGATCACGCCCTTTTGATAGGGTTTCATTGGTCTCATCTAGCAGTTTTCGGGTGCTGAGAATAAGGGCATTTTGCGCCTCAATCTCTTTATCACTCTCCTCTAACGCTTGAGTCAGTGCTGGTTTCAGGCAGCTGAAGATGGTCTGGCCGCCAGGGCAGGTCTGCTCGAAGGCGTTCAATCCTTCGTGATACCAGCGGGTTAAGGTCTGTTGGGCACCCGCCATATTGGGTACGTGGATCTGAATCTCATGCTTCTGGCCGATGCGGTCGAGACGGCCGATACGCTGCTCAAGCAGATCGGGGTTTAGCGGCAGATCAAACAGCACTAAATTATGAGAGAACTGGAAGTTGCGCCCTTCGCTGCCAATTTCAGAGCAGATGAGTAGATTGACCCCATCCTCCATATCGGCAAACCATGCGGCGGCGCGGTCACGTTCAATGATGGTGAGCCCTTCATGGAATAGGGCGGCTTGGATCGCCTCACGGCGGCGCAGCGCTTCACCGAGTGTTTGGGCGGTTTCGGCGTGGGCACAGATGAGTAGGATCTTCTCATCGTGCAGTTCACGTATTTTATCAATCAGCCAGTCAACCCGTGGATCAAATGACCACCACTCCATCTCTGGGTTTTCCGCCTGGAAGGCGTGTTCAGGCATTAGCAGGTCAGCTGGGCTGCTGCTCTCCAAGGCGGCATAAGCTTCGGGCAGCGGTAGTGGGTGGTTAACCAGATGGCGTGCGGGGAAGCCTTGGATGCGTGCGCGTGTATTACGGAATAGAACGCGGCCTGTTCCATGACGATCAAGCAGCTGTTTTATCAGCTGTTGGCAGGATGTTTCTCGGGTCTCTTTATCGATAGCGGGATTATTGATCTGCTCCAGCAGCAGCGTCTCATCCTTGTCCAGCATGGCTAAAAATTCAGGGGTGGTTTGGGTCAGATCGCCCTTATTAAGTAGCTGCTCAATGCTGTCGGCCACGGTTTGATAGACCTTCTCTTCATCATGGAACTGCTGAAGATCATGGAAACGGTCAGGGTCGAGCAGGCGTAGTCGAGCGAAATGGCCCGCCTCTCCCAGTTGTTCTGGGGTGGCGGTTAGCAGCAGTACACTGGGGGTGATGGTCGCCAACTGTTCGACTATTTGATAGTCGATACTGGGTTTATCTTCCTGCCAACTGAGATGGTGCGCCTCATCGACGATCATGATGTCCCAGTCACCATTGAGTGCTTCGGTGTGGCGTTTGGGGTTCTGCTTGAAGAGGTCGAGGCTGGTCAGTACCAGCTGTTCAGAGATGAAGGGGTTGTCCGCTTGACCCGATTCGATAATCGCTAGGCAGCGCTCTTCATCAAATAGGCTAAATTTGAGATTGAAACGTCGTAATAGCTCAACCAGCCATTGGTGCAGCAGTGGTTCGGGCACTAAAATCAGCGCTCGTTTAGCGCGGCCGCTGATCAACTGTTGATGCAGAATGAGTGCCGCTTCAATGGTTTTACCAAGACCCACCTCATCGGCGAGCAGTACGCGAGGGGCTTGGCGGCTGGTCACCTCATGGGCGATGTAGAGCTGATGTTTGATCAGATCCATGCGTGCGCCGACCAATCCGCGCACGGGCGATAGCTGTAGTTTTTTCTTGTTGATAAGGGTCTGATGGCGCAGCTCAAACCAGCGATTTTTATCGGTCTGGCCAGTGAGTAGGCGATCATGTGGTCGGCTAAATTGAATCAGGCTGCTCAATGCGGCCTCGGAGAGTTCTGCCGGTTCTCCGTTCTCGTTGGTGCCGATGTAGCTTATCAAGCCATCATCTTCACGTACGCTCTCAACGGTGAGTGTCCACTCCTCTTGGCTGGGTATCTTGTCACCCTTGACAAATTTTACTCGGGTGAGTGGGGCATTGTGTGCGGCATAGAGGCGTCGCTCGCCTGAGGCGGGGAAGATAACGGAGATGTTTCGCCCTTCAACTTTGGCGATGGTGCCAAGCCCCAGTTCAGATTCAGTATCGCTGATCCAACGCTGTCCACGGATAAAATTCTGCACTTCTTACTGCCCATAGTTAAATTTTAGGGGGCATACTCTAAGTGAAACGCCGCCCTGATAAAAGGGGGTAGCCAATATGAGTGCTTCTGTACAGGCCATGATTTTTTTTTAGGCGGATTCAATCTGCCCGAAAACCATGGCTTACTTTGAAACACGTTGGCTGAGTTATTATCCCTGCTTTTGCTGTTTTATGAGCCAACATCCGTGTAGTTGCCCTAGGGAGTCTCTAAAACAATCATGACTTGTTCAGAGACTCCCTAGGAAGCAGCTGTAAGTTTATCCCGTTTTATATTGGGGTTAAATGCCTCAGCTATCGATCCTGCCGCAGTAATCCGGTTATGATCCGCCCAATATAAAATTTGCATGGTGACTACATTGAAAAGAGTAGAACAGTTTTTTGAAAGTTTCTTGTGGGAGAGCCGGCTAGTTGTTCTATTGGCTGTGGTGGTGAGTCTGGTGGTTGCGCTGTCGATGTTTTTTGTCGCCACGGTTGATGCCTTCTATATGCTCACTCATTTGGTGCACTATGCCTCACCTGATTTGACTGGGGCTGAGCGTGTTGAGCTGCGCACCAGTACCGTCACCCATGTGGTTGAGGTGATCGATGGTTTTCTATTGGCGATTGTACTGCTGATCTTCTCGCTGGGGCTTTATGAACTCTTCATTAGTAAGATTGATAAGGCGGAAGAGTCTGAGAACTCCTCCAAAGTGTTGTTGATTACCAGCTTAGATGATCTGAAAAGCCGGCTGGCAAAAGTGATTTTGATGATCTTGATTGTGCGTTTCTTTGAGTATGCACTGCGCATCAATTTTTCAACGGCGCTCGACCTACTGATGCTGGCGGCAGGCATTGCGCTGATTGGGCTATCACTCTATCTCTCGCATCTTGGGGATGATGCGCACTAAACATCAACCAACTAACCAGCCTGGCACCTATCTACTGCTGTTGCAGTTACCAGAGGCGCAGCAGGTTGAGGTGGGTAGCCTTGGCCTGTTGTCGTTAAAAGCGGGCTGGTATCTCTATAGTGGCAGCGCCTTTGGCCCAGGTGGCATCAAAGCACGCTGTGCGCACCACAGAAAAATATCCCCTCGGCCTCGCTGGCATATCGATTATTTGCGGCTGGTTGCTCCGCTGCGAGAGATCTGGTTCAGCCACGATCCAGAGCGGCGCGAACACCAGTGGGCGGAGCTGGTGCGTGAACGGCGGGGGTCGCAGGTGCCTCAGCCGGGTTTTGGTTCCAGTGATTGTGACTGTGAAACACATCTGCTCTATACCAAACAGCGCCCCTCGTTTGATGGCTTTCGTCGGCGTGCTTACCGCACGGTTGTCGATCATGCGATGATCAAGAGGGAGTCTCTTTAATACCTCACACCCTGCACGCACGACCACTTGCAGGATCTAGGTAATAGCTAACAGCCTCTGAGTTCTGTTATTGATGATGCCACTGATTAGGTGCGAAGCTCAGTATGTCTATGTAAAGAGCCTGTAGGAACGGTGCCTCGCCGCGATTGGGCTTGGCAGCGAAATGCATCGCGGCGAGGCGCCGCTCCTACAATGAATCATCTTTTGATATCAATGCCCTTCTTTATATAGCCTGAATTTAGTGGCTCATCTGTTGGCTGAGTGGCACCATGCAGTGAACGACATATTTTAGGTTCAAGGAGAGGATTATGATTACTGAACAGTCCTTGGTAAACCGCATCACGGACGCATTTCCTTTTCTGCGTAGTGCAGATCCCGCCTTTGTGCGCTATTTTTTTCGACGTGCCCAGCGGGTCACTCTGTCGCCGGGGCAGCAAATTTGTAGCCAAGGGGCGGAGTGCGGCAGTTTGGCGCTACTGTTGGACGGCCGTGCGCGTGTCTATAAGTTGGGTGAAAATGGACGCGAGATCACCCTCTACCGCCTGGGTGTTGGCGAGAGCTGTATCCTCACCGCCTCCTGCATTCTGAGTCAGGTGCCTTTTCCCGCTTATGCGGTTAGTGAGACCGCTGTTGAGGCAATTGTTGTTCCGGTGGCTGATGTAAAACGCTGGATGGGTGAGTCAGAGGCTTGGCGTGAATATATTTTTGGTCTCATTTCTGGGCGTTTTGCCGATGTGATCAGTATGGTGGAGGAGGTCGCCTTTCGTCGAGTAGATCGGCGTATTGCTGCCCTGTTGGTGAAGCGTTCGATAGAGAGTGGTGACGAGATTGCGGTGACGCATCAGGAGATCGCCTCAGACCTGGGCAGCTCGCGTGAGGTGGTGAGCCGCATCCTGAAAGATTTTGAGACGAGCGGGCATATTAAGGTCAGTCGTGGCCATGTCCGTCTGCTTGATATCCCCTGGCTGGAGCAGAAGAGCCGAGAGGGATAACTACACCTCTTCAAGCCGATGGTAGATAAGCCAAACCCTTGTGTGACTATGTCACATACATATCCAATAATCTGACCTATTATTCTTCACAAGAGCTAAGGAAATCGATGCTCTAACTGTTTTTTAATGGAGAATTATCATGGCTAAAAATGTTGGTGGAATTGATCGTATCGTTCGTTTGGTGGTAGGTGTTGCTCTACTGGCTTGGGGTTTTGGCCCCGCGCTGGGTGGTGGTGAAATTAATTGGTTAGGTGTCATCGGTATTGTGCCGCTGTTTACCGCACTTATTAATTGGTGCCCACTCTATCCGCTGCTGGGTATCTCAACCTGTGCAAAATGTGATACAGAAAAAGCAGCGAGTGACCACTAAGCTGGACTCTTTCTCATAGGGTTCTGAAGAGCACCTCCTTTAACCCACTCCAGCCCCAAAAGGGAAATAAATTCCCATAAAGGGGTTGGAGTGCGGCTTTCCTCGGTTTTTGTGTAATAAATTAGTGATTCGGTAGGGTATTCCCGCTTGACAGCGAATTTTCGTTTAATGCTAGAATAGCCGCCCCTTTGCATCTGGAAAGAGCACTATCTTTCTGGCCGTCGGGTCAAATTTATTAACGAGGAATTTCCTATGAAAAAAATCGCTCTTATTGCTAGCACAGCTGTTCTGGTTCTTGGTATGGGTACCGCTTCTGCTGGTGGCGCTGATCTGTTTGCTGCTAAAGGCTGTGGTGGCTGTCACGGTCCTGATGCTAAAGGCATGGACATTATGCCTATGAACCCTAGGTTGGCTGGCCAGTTCAAAAAATATGTTATTCAGCAGATGACTGATATCAAGAGTGGTGCTCGCAACAACGGTGGCACAGCTGCAATGAAAGGTGTCATGGCGGGTGTCTCTGCTGATGAGATCAAAGAGATTGCAGCTTGGATTTCAACCCAGTAAATATGACTGGGTTTGATATGTTCCCAGCCTCTGGCTGAAAACATATCGACTATGAGAGAAGGGTGTTGGGGCGTTGCCCCGCACCCTTTTCTTTTGTGCGACAGAATGTCGCAGTGTTAAGCCATTCCTACGTTTACAATGATCGTTTACAATGGCGATTGCTTCTCTAATCAACCGCCATGAACCGTCTATGACTGAAAAAGTAAACCACTCTCTTTGGCTGATTGCTGCTGGATTACTGCTGATACTTTTGTCAGCAGTGGGTTATAAGTTGTGGCCTATGATCAATCCGCAGGTGGTTACCACCCTCCCTTTTGATGCAGGCTGTGATCTGCAACGTGGCCCCTGTAGTACAGAGATGGCTGATGGGCAGCGTATTACGCTCTCCATAGAGCCTCGCCCAATCCCACTGGTAGCACCGTTGCAGTTTCAGGTGAAACTGGATGGTGTGGAGGCGGAGAAGGTGTTTATTGATATTCAGGGGCTGGGTATGAATATGGGGATTAATCGGCCTCAGTTAACCGCGCAATCTGCGGGTGATTTCTCTGGTGAGGGGATGTTGCCGGTCTGTATCCGCAATTCTATGGAGTGGGAGGTGAGTGTGTTATTGGAGACCGGTAGCGGTATGGTTGCCGTTCCGTTTCGTTTTGTTACGGATAGACACTAAAAAATCCTGAATTAAGTCATGCTGGCTGGATATTAAATATGAACAACAAAGCATTGATGCCCATTGGATTGATCGGCCTGTTGGCTGTGTTGCTGTTGGGCGTATTGATCTGGCAGCCAGAGGCCCCAAAAACCCCAATGACGCCAGCGCTGCCAAAAGGCGGTGATTTTGTGCTGCACTCATCGGCAGGCAAAGTTGATCTAAAGGATTACCGTGGCAAAGTGGTGGCGATCTATTTTGGCTACACTTGGTGCCCTGATATCTGCCCAACCAGTTTGAGTCTATTAAGTGCGGCACTGCACGCATTGACACCACAAGAGCAGGCGCGATCCCAAGCTTTTTTTATCAGTCTTGATCCCGAGCGGGATGATGTCGAGCGGTTAAAAGAGTATGCGAGCTACTTTAATAAGCAGATTTTAGGCATAACGGGCTCATCTGAGCAGGTGGCTGAGGTGGCGGCACGTTATGGTTCGGTCTACCGTAAAACGGAAATAGACGAACAGGGCAATTACTCGGTTGATCACTCATCCCGTATCTATCTATTGGATGGTGCAGGGCGGTTACGAAAAGTGCTGCCGCATGGCACCTCATCAGAGGTCGTACTTGCAGAGCTGCGGCTACTGTTGCAAGAGAGAGGTTGACGCATCGGCGGGAGGGGTGATGAAAATTGACCGGCTTGATCATCTAGTGCTCACCGTGAAGGATATTGCTGTCACCTGTCGTTTCTATACCCAGGTCATGGGCATGCAAGAGATGACGTTTGGTCAGGGGCGTAAGGCGCTGCTGTTTGGCCGGCAGAAGATCAATCTTCATCAGCAGGGTTGTGAGTTTGAGCCGAAAGCTGCGCGGCCGATGCCGGGTTCAGCGGATCTCTGTTTTATTACATCAACATCTCTATTGGAGATTGCTCAACAGCTGCAAGAGTGTGGTGTTTTGATAGAGGCGGGGCCTGTTGCCCGTACGGGTGCAATTAGGTGCCATCACGTCACTCTACGTTAGAGACCCGGATAATAATTTGATTGAAATTGCGAACTATCTAGAAGAGTAGGGTGATTGCTCCTTTTTTGCGATTTGAAAACAGGTATAATCCCCGGCAAATTGAAACCGCATTATGGTGGCCGCGTCGGTCCCCTCGCAACGCGAAACTGTTAACCCCGTCAGGCCCGGAAGGGAGCAGCGGCGATAGTGGGCCGTGTGCCGGGGTGTGGCTGGCGTGGCCGCCACCCTCTTTGCTTTGTGCTAAAACTTGCGGGCTCTCTCTCTGTAACTCGAATGGGTGTGTTGCTCTTATGAATCTGAATTTCCTTGAATTTGAGCAGCCGGTTGCTGAGCTTGAGGCGAAGATCGAAGAGTTGCGCCATGTGGGTGATGACAATGAGATCAACCTCCAGGAGGAGATTACTCGTCTGGAGGAGAAGAGCCGCGCGCTCACAAAATCTCTCTTCTCATCGCTCAAACCCTGGCAGATTTCTCAGCTCTCCCGTCATCCACTGCGCCCCTATATGCTCGATTATGTTGAGCGCATCTTTGATGATTTTGAAGAGTTACATGGCGACCGCATGTACGCCGATGATCACGCTATTGTGGGTGGCATCGCACGTCTAGAGGGGCGTCCCGTGATGCTGATTGGTCAGCAGAAGGGGCGCTCTACTAAAGAGAAGCTACATCGCAACTTCGGCATGGCGCGCCCGGAAGGGTATCGCAAAGCACTCCGTTTAATGGAGATGGCGGAACGTTTCAAAATGCCGATTTTGACCTTTATCGACACACCGGGTGCCTATCCTGGGGTGGGCGCTGAAGAGCGTGGTCAGAGTGAGGCGATCGCTCGTAACCTGAAGGTGATGGCCGGGTTGCGTACCCCGATTCTCTGTACGGTTATCGGCGAGGGTGGTTCTGGTGGTGCGTTGGCCATTGGTGTGGGTGATCGGGTGACACTGCTCCAGTACAGTACCTACTCAGTTATCTCGCCAGAGGGCTGTGCCACCATTTTGTGGAAAAGTGCCGATAAGGCTGAATTGGCCGCTGAGGCGATGGGGATCACCTCTGATCGTCTGCTGGAGTTGGGCTTGATCGATAGTGTTGTGCCTGAGCCGTTGGGTGGCGCACATCGAGATGTTGAGACGATGGTCTTGAGTCTGAAGCAGTCGCTATTAGATGGTCTAGAAAGTCTTGTAGGTCTAAACATGGATGAGCTACTTGAGCGACGTTATCAGCGCTTGATGGGCTACGGCCATTTCGCTGGCGAGTAATTCGCCTACATCTGGCGTGCTCTTGTATGGCTTTCTCTCCAGCCGGATTACTCTCAACGCTACAGGCACTGCCTGACCCCCCCTGTTATTGGGTCGCCTATAGTGGCGGCCTCGACTCCCATGTCCTACTCCATGCTATGGCGCAGATCAGCGGCCATTTATCGGGGTCAATACAAGCTATTCATGTTCACCATGGTCTGCAAACAGAGGCCGATTTGTGGCAGCAGCACGCCATGGAGGTGTCTCGTCATCTCGGCATTGAGCTGACCCCGTTGAGATTGAATCTGCAACCCGTCAAAGGCGAGAGCCTGGAGGCGGTTGCCCGTGATGCGAGATATCGGGCGATTCAAACGGTCGTAGGGGCGGGTGATCTTGTGTTAACCGCACAGCATCAAAATGACCAAGCTGAGACACTGCTGTTACAACTGATGCGGGGCAGTGGGCCGAGTGGTCTAGCGGCCATGCCCGCGTTGGCCCCTTTCAACGAGGCTTGGCTGGCACGCCCGCTGTTGGCATTCACGCGTGCTGAGTTAACCGCCTATGCCGAGCAGCACGGTTTGTGTTGGATTGAAGATGGCAGCAATGCCGATCTGCGCTTTGACCGCAACTATATTCGCCACCAATTGATGCCACTGATCGAACAGCGTTGGCCGGCATGCAGTGCCACCATGGCCCGCAGTGCGCGTCACTGTGCGGAGGCGCAGCAGTTGATTGGTCATCTTGCCCTACAAGATTATGTGCAGGTGCAGTGTGGTGAGGCGGGAAAACTCTCTGTTGTTGCATTGAATCGGCTCTCCCCACCGCGCTGTAGAGCGGTGTTGCGCCACTGGATAGAGAGGGGTGGTTTTCGACTCCCCTCGACGGTACAGCTGGATCGCATCATAACGGAGGTGTTGGTCGCCGCCGAAGATCGTGCGCCGCTGGTGGTGTGGGCGGGGGCAGAGGTGCATCGATTTCGTGATCGACTCTCTATCAGCTCACCGCTGCCCGTTCATGATCCTGCTGCCACCCTTGCATGGTCAGCCGTCACGGCGCTGCAACTGCCGGCCGGGCTTGGCGTGCTCTCGGTGGAGGCGCGCATGGAGCGTGGTATCTGCGCTGATCTCTGGCGACACGGCAGCATTGAGGTGCGGTTTCGTCAGGGGGGGGAGCGCTGTCGCCGTCAAGGTGAGAAGGTGAGCCGTTCGCTGAAGAGAATCTTTCAGGAGGTGCTGCAGATTCCTCCTTGGTTGCGTGACCGTGTGCCGTTGATCTACATTAATGGCGAGTTGGCGGCAGTGGCCGGTTATTTTGTCTGTGAACCCTTTGTTGTTTCGCCTGGAGAGCCGGGCATGAATGTATGCTGGGAAGCAGATGTATCAATTGCTTCCCAACTAGCAAAATAACAAAATCTTTCGGCTACGCCGATGGACAGTAGCGCGCCGATTCAAGTAGAATTCAGCAAGTTCACGACCAGCCCGTGCTGGTCATCATCTGTATCCAGGTTTCCAACGAGGGTAGGCCATTCTGGTCTCTCCTCTTTTGTGTGCCTGCCATGGGGGGAATCCTTGAGAAAGTCGGCTGTTCTGGTGCTTGAAGATGGTACCGTTTTTCATGGAGTATCCATCGGCGCAGATGGTCAGTCTGTGGGTGAGATGGTGTTCAATACCGCCATGACGGGTTATCAGGAGATCCTTACCGATCCCTCCTATGCGCGTCAAATTGTCACTCTGACCTACCCCCACATCGGCAATACCGGCGTTAATAGCGAGGATGCCGAGTCCTCCGCCATTCATGCGGCTGGCCTGGTTATTCGTGATCTACCGCTGCTGGTGAGTAGCTGGCGCAGTGAAGAGTCGCTGGAGTGCTATCTACAACGCAATAACATTGTCGCCATCGCCGACATTGATACCCGAAAACTGACCCGTATCCTGCGTGATAAAGGGGCGCAAGGCGGCGCTATCATCGCTGGTGATCTGCTTGATGAAAGCGTGGCGCTGGAAGCCGCCAAAGCCTTCCCCGGTCTGAAGGGGATGGATCTGGCAAAAGAGGTGACAACCGCCGAAAGCTATGAGTGGACGCAGGGGAGTTGGACTCTACAGGGCGGCCTGCCAGAGCCGAGCAGTGCAGCGGCCAATTTTCATGTGGTCACCTACGACTATGGCGTGAAGCAGAATATTCTCCGCATGTTGGTTGATCGTGGTTGCCGCTTGACGGTGGTGCCTGCGCAGACACCCGCTGACGAGGTGTTGAAGCTCAATCCTGATGGGGTTTTTCTCTCCAATGGCCCAGGTGATCCTGAGCCATGTGGCTACGCCATTGAGGCGATTAAGTCGGTGGTCGATAGCGGCGTGCCGGTATTTGGCATCTGCCTCGGACATCAGCTGTTGGCTCTGGCCAGTGGCGCGCAGACAGTGAAGATGAAGTTTGGCCACCACGGTGCCAACCATCCGGTACAGGATCTCGATAGTTCAGCGGTGATGATCTCAAGTCAGAACCACGGTTTTGCGGTGGATGAGAGCACCCTGCCTGAGACCATGACAGCGACCCACCGCTCACTTTTTGATGGCTCCCTACAGGGTATCCACCGCACTGACCGCCCCGCATTTGGTTTCCAGGGGCACCCAGAGGCGAGTCCTGGCCCCCATGATGTCGCCCCCGTTTTTGATCACTTCATCGATTTGATGCAGCAAGCCAAAGGTTAAGCCTGAATAATGCCTAAACGTAAAGACCTCGAAAGTATCCTTATCATTGGTGCTGGCCCGATCGTCATCGGTCAGGCGTGTGAGTTTGATTACTCAGGTGCTCAAGCCTGTAAGGCGCTACGGGAAGAGGGTTACCGGGTGATTCTGGTCAACTCCAACCCCGCCACCATTATGACTGATCCCGAGATGGCCGATGCCATCTATATTGAACCGATCAACTGGCAGACCGTTGAGCGAATCATTGAGAAAGAGAAGCCGAGTGCGCTGCTGCCAACCATGGGTGGACAGACGGCCCTCAACTGCTCGCTTGATCTGGTGCGTGAAGGGGTGCTGGAGAAGCATGGCGTTGAGATGATCGGTGCCAGTCGTGAGGCGATTGATAAGGCGGAGGATCGTGATAAGTTCCGTCAAGCGATGATCAAAATCGGCCTCGATATGCCAGAGTCAGGCGTCGCCCATACCATGGAAGAGGCGCGTGAGGTACAGGCACAGGTTGGTTTTCCAACCATCATTCGCCCCTCATTTACCATGGGTGGCAGTGGTGGTGGTATCGCCTACAATCCCGAAGAGTTTGATGAGATCTGTGCGCACGGCCTTGACCTCTCACCCACCTCTGAGCTGCTGATCGAAGAGTCTATCCTCGGTTGGAAAGAGTATGAGATGGAGGTGGTGCGCGATCATAAAGACAACTGCATCATCATCTGTTCCATTGAGAATTTTGATGCGATGGGTGTGCATACCGGGGACTCGATCACCGTTGCTCCAGCGCAGACCCTGACCGATAAAGAGTATCAGATCATGCGCAACGCCTCGTTGGCGGTGCTGCGTGAGATTGGTGTTGATACCGGTGGCTCCAACGTCCAGTTTGCCATTAACCCCGAAAACGGCCGCATGATCATCATTGAGATGAATCCACGGGTCTCCCGCTCTTCTGCCCTTGCTTCAAAGGCGACCGGCTTCCCGATTGCCAAAGTGGCCGCCAAATTGGCGGTGGGTTACACCTTGGATGAGCTACGCAATGAGATTACCGGTGGTGCAACTCCGGCCTCTTTTGAGCCGAGTATTGACTACGTTGTCACTAAAATCCCCCGTTTTGCCTTTGAAAAGTTCCCCAAGGCCGATGCTCGTCTGACTACGCAGATGAAATCGGTGGGTGAGGTGATGGCGATTGGCCGTACCTTCCAAGAGTCACTACAGAAAGCGATGCGCGGTCTAGAGATCGGTAAGTTTGGCTTTTGTGAAATGCTTGATTTGAACGATGAGGGTGCCAAAAACAGGCTGCGAAGTGAGCTGCGCCAGCCGAGTGCTGAGCGTCTTTGGTACATTGGTGATGCCTTCCGTTTTGGTATGTCCATGCAGGAGATTCATGAGCTTACTGGCATTGACCCTTGGTTTTTGGTGCAGATTGAAGAGCTGCTCAATCTGGAAGGCGAAGTGCGTGATGCAGGCATTAACTCGCTAGATAAAGCGCGTATGCGTCAGCTTAAACGAAAAGGTTTCTCTGATAAGCGGCTTGGTACCCTAACAGATACTTCTGAACAGCAGATTCGAGATAAACGCTGGGAACAGGGTATTCGCCCGGTCTATAAACGCGTCGATACCTGTGCCGCTGAGTTTGCTACCAGCACCGCCTATATGTACTCAACCTATGAGGATGAGTGTGAGGCGGAGCCGAGTGAGCGCAATAAAATCATGGTGTTGGGTGGTGGGCCAAATCGTATTGGCCAAGGCATTGAGTTTGATTACTGCTGTGTGCATGCCGCTTATGCGCTGCGTGAAGATGGCTATGAGACCATCATGGTCAACTGTAATCCTGAGACGGTCTCTACCGATTATGATACCTCTGATCGCCTCTATTTTGAGCCGCTGACATTGGAAGATGTGCTGGAGATCATCGCTAAGGAGAACCCGAAAGGCATTATCGTTCAGTATGGTGGACAGACCCCGCTCAATCTTGCCGCTGACTTGGAGGCTGCTGGTGCACCGATTATCGGCACCACACCAGATTCGATTGATCTTGCTGAAGATCGTGAACGTTTCCAGCAGATGATTGAAAAACTGGGCCTGAAGCAGCCGCCAAATCGTACCGCAACGGAGCCTGAACAGGCGGTCAGGTTGGCCGAAGAGATCGGTTATCCCCTGGTGGTTCGCCCCTCATATGTATTGGGTGGCCGGGCGATGGAGATTGTCTATCACGAAAATGATCTACGCCGCTACATGCGTGAAGCGGTTAGCGTATCAAACGACTCCCCCGTGCTGCTTGATCGCTTTCTTGATGATGCTATTGAGGTTGACGTTGATGCCATCTGTGACGGAAAAGATGTATTGATTGGTGGCATCCTAGAACATATCGAACAGGCTGGTGTTCACTCAGGTGACTCCGCCTGCTCCCTGCCACCCTATACGCTTTCCGCCTCTGTGCAGGATCGTATGCGTGAGCAAATCCGTGCGATGGCGTTGGAGCTGAAGGTGGTCGGTTTGATGAATACCCAATTCGCCATTAAGGATGATGTGATCTACCTATTGGAAGTCAATCCACGTGCGTCACGTACCGTGCCGTTTATCTCCAAAGCGACTGGGGTGCAGCTGGCTAAAGTGGCCGCGCGCTGTATGGCTGGTATTTCACTGCAAGAACAAGGAGTGACTGAAGAGGTTATTCCCAAACACTTCTTTGTTAAAGAGGCGGTCTTCCCGTTTATAAAGTTTCCAGGCGTTGACACAGTGTTGGGGCCGGAGATGAAGTCGACAGGTGAAGTGATGGGTGTCGGTAAAACCTTTGGTGAAGCTTTTGCCAAGGCGGTGAGAGGTGCTGGAATTGAGCTGCCGAGAGAGGGCAAAGCACTGCTGAGCGTTCGAGATGCCGATAAAGAGCGTCTGATTGCGGTGGCGCGTCAGTTGATTGAATTTGGTTTTGAGTTGTGCGCCACAGGAGGAACCACACGGGTACTGCTCGAAGCGGGTATTGCCTGTGAACGTGTCAACAAAGTGCAAGAGGGACGGCCGCATATTGTTGATTTAATTAAGAGTAATGTCATTTCATTGATCATCAATACCACCGATGGCGCACAGGCGGTGACCGACTCAACGGCGATCCGCCGTGCTGCACTACAGCACAAGGTGAGCTATACCACCACTATCTCTGGTGGTGAGGCAACATGTTTGGCATTAGGTGAGCTTGATGCCGTGAGTGTTAACCGACTGCAGGATCTGCATTAAGAGGCCTTTTAGCCTCTCTCAAATTTATAACTAGGCGCATCGTCGCCTCAGGTGAGGGCGCTCCACGTTGAGCGCCCTCATCTTAATAGCCCGTTTTGTGAGGATAGTAAAATGAATAAAGTACCCCTAACCGTTAGAGGTGCCACGTTGTTACGTGAAGAGCTGAATGAGCTGAAGAGCGTTCAACGACCTACTGTAATTCAGGCGATTGCCGAAGCGCGTGCCCACGGTGATTTGAAGGAGAATGCTGAATATCATGCCGCTCGTGATCAGCAGAGTTTTATCGAAGGTCGGATTAAAGATATTGATGGCAAGCTGTCGCACGCTCAAATCATTGATGTAACTACGATAAATGCCGGTGGAAAGGTGATTTTTGGTGCCACCATTGATGTGGTAGAGATAGATAACGATAAAGAGCTGACCTTCTATATCGTAGGTGAAGATGAGGCGGACTATAAAAAGGGTATGCTCTCTTTTACCTCGCCGATCGCCCGTTCGTTGATTGGCAAAATGGAGGGTGATATCGCCTCTGTTGATGCACCGGGTGGGTTACGTGAATTTGAGATTGTTGAGGTTCGGTACGTTTAGGCCCTCTTCGTAAATCAGGTTAAATTTAGGCCAACTGCGGCAGGTAATGTTAGAAGAAGTTGATATTTGATCTTTAAGTTTTTTAGTGCATGTTCCATTGATCAAAGTCTTCTGCTTTTAGCTAGGTGAGAATAGTGACTCTCACTTCATTACCCGTACCGAGGTATTCGAGAGCATCAAAACTGAGCATCTTGGCCATTGCAATCCCTCGCCCGTGATTATCAAATGCTCGTTCAGGATCAAGCTCTAGGTAGTTATGCCAGTCAAACCCTTGGCCTTGGTCTTTTATTAAGATGGTGACTTTGTTGTCGACTTGTTCAAAAGAGATGGTTGCCCATTTCTCCTTGTTATGAGGTGATTCAGTCCTATTATTAACCTCCTCAAGCCAATGCCCTGACGTGTTTAATTCACTTTTTTCATCATAACCAATGCCCAAGTTTCCATGTTCGATGGCGTTGATCATAAGCTCAGAAAGCCCAGTAACAACGCGACTTGCGTCGGGACAAGCGTTGGCAAGCATTGTGGCTAGATCACTGGCTTGAGCTAGGGTTTGAAAATGGAAACAGCCGAGCTGCATAAGTGCTAATGTGCGGGTGCTCTGTAGTAGCGCCTGTTGCAGATCAAGAAAACGTTTGCGGTCAGTGCCGGCAGTATTGACGACAGTTTTGAGCAGTGTCTCTTTAAATGGTTTGGTCAGGTAGTAGTTAGCACCTGCCTTCATACCATCGATAATATCTTCTGTGCTAGTACGTGCGGTTTGTAAAATAACGGGGATATTTGATAGCTGTGGATGCTGCTTTATTCTGGCCAGCACCTCCATGCCACCCATGCGAGGCATCATACGATCTAGCAGTATGATGTCGAATTTGGTGGGCTCTTTTTCCAGCATCTCAATCGCGATGTCACCATCATTAGCGCTACTGATGATGTAATCAGACTCATCAAGGTGCTCCATGATGATGTCGCGATTTAGCTCATCATCATCGACGATGAGTAGTTGAAGTATTCTGTTTTCTGGCATGCTGTGGCCTCGTAGCCATCTCCATATGCGAGTGGGGCATAATTTCCATCGTGCCCAGTCTCTCTTATCTACGTGCAGTCACACTAGAGAACCTCTGAATAAGTCGTGATTGCTTTAGACTGGCCGAACTGCCCCGATCCGCCCCGAAGATCGCTACAATTTAGAGTGACTATTCCAGCTCGCTTCGATACAAATAGGAATAGTTTCATCTCGGCAATTGCTCCTGCGTTGCCTTAATTACCTACATCCCTGTAGGCATCAGCCTAATTCTTAGCTGAGCTTTAGCGAACCTTATGCTTTAGTGCAACCAAGCTTAATTTAGAGGCTCCTAGTGAGTATTCTAGCTAAAAAATTTATAACTGCTCGGCCTACCCCATGTAATCTACTGTTTTTATGTTTACCATCAAGAGATGTCTGCAAAAAAAGAGCATTAATACCGACTAATATCATTTAATTTAATGGCTATGAACGAAACTCAGGTTAATATTCAAAAACACCACCTGAGTGTGCTTATTAACGAAAGGGGGGTGGATACTTAGCTCCTCTACCCACTACATATAGTGTTGCTGCCAATCGTAGCCATGAGTGATCTTAGCTCTAATCACGGGCTCGGTTATAACTGATTGCTCCAGAAGTCTGCGAAAAAC
>JAKITT010000021.1 GCA_021647945.1 Candidatus Polarisedimenticolaceae bacterium | reverse complement strand
CGAAGTATCTCGCAAATTATCTTGGGTGGCGCAGAATGTTGGAGCGTTATCAGGAGGGTATAAGCCCTGAGCTATGCCTAATGGAAGCCGTTGGGCGATCCCGCAACAGCTAACTACGACATAGCCTTTTTATTCGTTAAAAATAGTCATTTAGGTCAGTGATAGCCCCTTTATTAGTGGTATGTCTGCGCCTCAGGATAGGGCTGCATACCGCTATGGTGCAAAGGGAGTATTGGCTAGTTTGCCTGGCTGTTTTCAAGTAATGTGAGTCACATACTATTTATTTTGTTTGAAGATTAGGTGAAGCGGTAGTCTCTATGTTGTGGAATATTATGATGCATGTCCTCATTGGAATTATGGGGCCCCTCTTTTTTACCCTGACCCCACAAGGTCTTGGACTCACCGTTGCAGTGGTCTGCTGCACGCAAGTGGCTGATCTATTTAGATATAAGCGTGAAGGGCGTATGCGTATTGAGAAGTTGCCAGAGGCGCAGCAGGCTGCTGCCAGTGAGGCTTTCGATGCCGGTCTGAAGAGCGCTCTTATGAACCATTTCTTCAAAAACTTGGCCATCTACTCCGTCCTCGTTTTTGTCATGGCAGATCTCTCTCGTAAGTATCAATGGTGGAATTAAAATGGGCATTGTAAGTCGCTCGTTCGTTGAAAAGAGTTGCCTTCTACCACATAAGAGGTAATCACCTATCTGTCCGAAACAGTATTGGCTGCTCAAGCTAATCTGCGTACCATCTTATTCAATACGAGTCCTTTGCACGAAAATGGTTTTTGTCTCAGCAGTAAAACAGTAGGTGTTGTAGATGAGATGAGCAGACCGAGTACAGAGCGCTTAATACACCACTAACAAGGGTTCCCAATGCAAATTAGTAAAGATACCGTAGTTACCATTGAATTTACGCTGACCGATGATGAGGGCGTGATTCTTGACTCGACAGATGACCGTGAAGCGCATGCATTTCTGCATGGCCGAGGCGATATCTTCGAAGGGCTTGAAGAGGCGCTGTTGGGCCATCATTTGGGTGAGAAGCTCAAAATCACCTTGCCACCTGAGCAGGGGTTTGGGCCATCTCAAGATGAGCTGATTAAACAGGTTTCGATGGAGTATTTTAAGAAGGCCAAAGAGATCACTCTTGGCATGCAGTTTAAGACCGATAAAGAGGGTGAAGAGGTTGTTGTCACCGTAGTGGATGTTGATAAGGAGAAAGGGCTGGTCACTATTGATGCTAATCACCCCCTAGCCAAATCATCGCTCCATTTTGATCTGGTCATTGTGGGCGTTAGAAAGGCTGTTGCTGCTGAGTTACGTACTGGCCAAATACAGACGATGGATGAGGTCTACAGCAGAGAAGGTGAAGATGTCTAACCTATTAGAGTGTGTGTGGCCACTCGTAGTTGACTGGATACCCGGCTGCGTAAGCAAAAAATAGTGTTTAAATTGCTATTTTGCAACTAACTGAAAAAAAATCTGGCGTATTGGTTAGGCATGGTATACGCTCCGTTTCAGTTGCAGTTTTTGTTTAGTAGCGGTTCCGGTAGTTCCTCGCAGTGTAGAGCGTTATATTTCCCGTGATTTCTCAGCAGTAACCTGCACGTTAATACATTGTTTATTTTATAATTATAGAGGTAAGATCAGAATGGCTACAGGTACAGTTAAGTGGTTCAACGACAGCAAAGGTTTCGGATTTATTGCACCATCAGACGGTAGCGCAGATGTATTCGTACATCACTCAGCTATCCAGAGCAGTGGTTTCAAATCATTGGCTGAAGGTCAGGCAGTGACTTTTGACACCGAAGCTGGTGCAAAGGGTCCTAGTGCGGTTAATGTTGTACCGCAATAAGACTTTTTAGTATGAAAAAAGCCCCGCACGTGTGCGGGGCTTTTTTTTGCCTGCGATTTATCAACACCTATCTGCCTCTTTAATAAAGTTGATGGGCAGCAGAAAGGAGAAACAGGCCCCCTCTGGGCTGCTCTCTTCGCTCCATATGCTGCCACAGTGCGCCTGCATGATCTTCTGGCTAATGGCGAGACCTAACCCCGTCCCCCCCGAGCTATACTTATTGCTGCTGCTCTGCATAAATTTTTGAAAGATGATCTCCTCTTCCCCTTTAGGAATGCCAGGACCTTGGTCTGAGATGCTAACTTGTATGCCATTCAAGTCTAGGCCTGACGGGGTTGTAAACTCCCTCTCTATGCCAGATAGGGTGATCTTGCCCCCCTCGGGGGAGAACTTAATGGCATTGCTTAAGATGTTCAGGATCACCTGTTCAATGCGATTTTTATCGCATTCAAGAGGTGGAAGCTGAGGTTCAAATTGGTACTCAATGGTGAGGTTACGTTCTTGAAAACAAGCCTCCTGCTCAGCAGCACAGTTTTTGATGAGACTCTTGATATCATTTCTAGTGACGTCCAATTGCATCTTGCCTGCCTCAAGTTTGCTGAGATCAAGCAGATCATTAACTTGTAGGTGCAGGCGTTTTCCGCTGCAGTGGATGTTTGAGAAGTAGCGTCTGATCTTTTCGTCGGGTGCGCTCCCCGTTTTTCGCATACCAAGTTCTGAAAAACTTAAAATGCCGTGTAGCGGAGTGCGGAGTTCGTGGGATATGTTTGCCAGAAAGGTAGATTTGGCTCGATTAGACGCCTCCGCCTGCTCTTTGGCAAACTGTAGTGCACTCTCTGCCTGCTTTTGTTGCGTAATGTCCTGGCAGAGTGAAGCGATAGAGGTAGGGGTGCCGGTATCATCTCGGATGATGGTGTTAAACCACTCACATAAGAGAACCTGCCTATCTTTGGTGATGTTTTCATTGATGCTGTGAGTGCCCCCTGTTTCTGAGATGAGCGCATGAAAAAGATTGTCAGCTTCAGTGTAGAGTCTACAGGGGATGATGAGGTCAAATGCGTGTTTGCCGATGGCCTCCTCTTTGCTATAGCCAAATATTTTTTCTGCAGCACTATTCCACTGTAGGCAGTGAAAATGGCTATCCCAGGTGATGGCGGCCAATGGTGTGTGTTCAAAGTGGAATGAGAGCAGCCTCTCCCTATTCTTTAATGCGGTAGCTGTTCTGCTCTGCTCCTCAATTTTTTCACTAAGTTGCAGGGTGCGTAGGGCGACTGTTTTTTCAATCTCCTTTTTGTAGCGTTTTAATAGGTGGTGCCGCCATGTACCTATCGCGATAGCGAGACTCAGAATGAGACCTAGAAGGGTCCATAGGAGACGCTCTACGGTGAGGAATGGTGGGGCGTCATCAAACCATTTGTGATGAATGGCTTGGTACTCATTGCTCCTCTTTAGCTCGCCTATCGCTTTGTTGAGTTGTGCGAGTAGTGCTCTGTTCCCCTTACGCACAGCAATAACACGCTCTACTTCTGCGAGAGGTTCGCCTACGGCAACGACTGCCCGCTCATAGCCTGTTTTGGTAAGCATCCTCCATGCTACCGAGGCGGGGTAGGCCAATGCATCAATCTGCCCTGAGAGGAGTGCAAAAATAGCCTGCTCGAAACTATCGTAGGGAATGGCTTCAATAGCGTCATTCTTTGTGATGAGTTTATAGCCAATATTGGTGATGACCGCCCCGACTTTTTTTGCAGATAGATCATGGATGTTTTTTATATATGCACGATCTTTTCTGACAAATAGTACGATCTTAAATGTATGTACCGGCTGAGTGAAATCGAGGTAGGTAGAACGCTCTTCTGTCGCACCAATGTTGGGGATTAATTCAACTTTCCCCTCTCTGCTCGCACGAAAGATATTGGCCCAACTCTCCTCTCTTTTATAAACGATGTTGATATTAGCCCGTCTTGCCACCTCATCCATAATATCTATGGCAAAGCCTTCAATCTTTCCGTTCTCGCCTAATTGATAGTAAGGAGGGAATGAGGTTGGAACAGATGCGGTGATATTAAGGGCGGGTTCTGCGAATGATGAGCTTATGAAAGCTGAGCAAAAAAGGAGTAACAATAGCGGAGAGCACCGCTTTAGATGAGAGGAGGGTCCCCATTTTTTGGTGCTGTTTTTTAGTACGCTCAGCCAGTAAATCTTTGTCATGAGCTGTTCTGAAACCCCTCTATCCATGGTGCTGTTCTGACTAACTATTGTTCAATTATTAGACAGGAAATTGCTCTTAATGTAAGTGCCATAAATGCTTATGATATGCCTCAATTATAGTAAAAGATACGAGCTCGAATAATTCACCTGGTGGCTGAAAAATATAGTTAAGGAACTTCTGATTAAGTCTGGTTGCACTGAAATATAAAAAAGGGCTATCCACTCCATTGGCCTAATATGGCTGTAGGTGCACATTCATGTGCATGTTTGCAGGTTCGGCGGGCCGCATAAATGCGACCCTACAGTTTTATTTCAGCCTAAATTCAACCAGACTTAATCAGAGGTTCCTTAGTGCAACCAGCCTTAATCAGGCTCCTTAATATATAAAATGTGATGTGACTCACTATGAGTTAGTGAACGGCATCGCATCAATTAATTTTTGTAAGGAATAAGATTTAACCTCTTAATTGATAGTGGCTACAGGCTCCTCCTTGATTTACCACTCTCATTCGCCGCTTTGTTTGTGTGAAGCGGCTTTTTTTTGTCTTACATATATAGAGAAAGTGGCCTAAAGTTGAAGTTCTCTTGGATAGTAAAGGTGTGATCGAAATGAAAATCCGTATACTCCCTGGCCTTTTTTTACTGCTCTGCACATCAGCAGCCCATGCAGATTTTGCCGGTGTCACCATCGGTGGTGCCATCTGGAATCACCAGCCGAGCGGTGATTTTTCCTACTCTGAGGATGGTATTGCCACCGATATTGATTTTGATGATACGTTGGGGCTTTCGACTGAGGCGGAGGGTTTCTTCTGGCTTGCTATTGAACACCCAATCCCCTTTTTGCCAAACCTGAAACTACAGCGAACTCAGTTGAGTAGTGAGGGTGAGGAGAGGGTTACTCAGAGTGTGACCTTTGGTGATCAAATCTATACCGCCGGTACGGATGTTAAATCATCGGTCTCTCTGAATCAGACAGACATTATCCTCTACTATGAGTTTTTGGATAATGTGGTCAGTTTTGATGCAGGTTTGAATATCAAGATAATTGATGCCGAGTTTGAACTCACCTCCTCGCTAGCAAATGAGAGTGTCTCTGAGACGCTCTATGTGCCGATGCTTTACGCAGCGGCGCGTGTTGACCTGCCGTTGACAGGTGTCTATCTGGGCGGCTCTGGCAGCCTAATCTCTATGTCGGGCAGCAGCTTTAGTGACTATCAGTTCAATGTGGGTTATGAGTCAGCGATAGGGCTGGGTGTTGAGGGTGGTTATCGGATGCAGACGCTGAAGATCGATGATGTGAGTGACCTCAATACCAACTTCAAATTTGATGGTGCCTATCTCGGGCTCTTCTACCATTTCTAAAATCTAGGTGCTGTTTCAATTCTGTTGGAGCAGCACTTTTCTAACTCGGCTCAATCGTGCTGAGATGACGCCCGACAGAGATCCATGAGCCGAGCAGGCCAAGCAGGCTGCTACCTGTCAGAAGAACAGTCACCGTTTGCAGATCGACGATCGACAGGCTGAAACTGCTGTGGTAGAGCGAGGCGAGTTGGCCGACAGGGTCATCCAGTGTCAGGATCGACAGGTTGACCATCAAACAGGCGATCACCCCGCCAAAGAGTCCGTACCAGAAACCTGCGTAGAGGAAAGGGCGACGGATGAAGGCATCGGTGGCACCGATCAATTTACTGATCTCGATTTCAGCGTGGCGGTTTTGGATCTCCAGGCGAATGGTATTGCCAATGATCAGTAGCACGGCCAGACCCAGTAGGCTGGCGAGTACAAAGACACCGCGCTGAGCGATCTCAGTTAGTGCATGAAAACGCCGTACCCACTGCATGTCGAGCTGCACCAGATCGGCTTCGCTGAGCTGTTCAAGCTCATCAATGAGCTGTTGTGTTGAGAGGGGGTCGCTCTGCTCGGTGGTGGGTTTAATCACCAAAAGTGCCGGCAGTGGGTTGCTGTTGAGGGCGTCCAGTGCCTCACCGAATCCACTTAGTTGACGGAACTCCTCCAGTGCCGCCTCCCGGCTGATAAATTCAACTTCAGCGATATTAGATTTGGCTTGAAGTTTTTCTGTCAGCCTTTCAGCCGCCTTGGCCTCCACATCCTGTTTTAAAAAGAGTGAGATGGTCGCCGCACCATCCCAGCCGCCACTGATCGCTTGTAGATGGTCAAGCGCTACATGCATGCCGGTGGGCAGGGCGAGGGCGATACCAATCACCGCTGAAGTCATCAAAGTACTCAGTGGTAGGCGAACCAAACGCCCCAGGCTGGCGAGTGATACCTGAATATGGCGTAGAACCCAGATCTTTAGCATCGACTTACCATGTATGCTTCAAGCCATCATGTGACAGCTGGCCCTTGTCGAGTGTGAGAATGCGTCTGTTCATGCGTGAGATCAGTTCGATATCATGGGTGGCGATGAGCAGCGTCACGCCGACCTGATTGAAGTTCTCGAACAGCGTCATAATCTCCTTCGATAGTGCGGGATCAAGGTTACCGGTTGGCTCATCGGCCAGTACCAAGGGTGGTTTACTGACGACAGCACGGGCGATGCCAACACGCTGCTGTTCACCCCCAGAGAGGGTGATCGGTGCCGATTTTTCTTTATTGAGCAGCCCCACCTTGTCGAGTGCTGCGCGTACCCGACGCCCCACCTCTTTGTGCCCCATGCCAGCGACCACCAGCGGCAGCGCCACATTGTCAAATACGGTGCGGTCATTCAGCAGGCGGTGATCTTGGAAAATCATGCCCACCTCGCGCCGATGGTAGGGAATTTTGCGGTTGGGTAGCTGGGTCAGATTGCGCCCCCCCACCAGCACTTGGCCACGGGTTGCCCTTTCCAGCAGGCCGATCAACTTCAGCAAGGTACTCTTGCCTGCACCGGAGTGGCCCGTCAGAAACACCATTTCAGCCGGTTTGATGTGGAAGCTGACATTGCTCAGCCCATCATGCCCACCGGGATAGCGTTTGCTGACATTATCGAAGTTGATCATAAGGGGAGGGCTATTGCTCGAACAGCGCGTTGACGAACTCATCGGCATCGAAGTGGCGCAGATCTTCAATCGACTCGCCGATGCCAATGAAGCGAATGGGCAGCTTCAGCTTGTCGGCGATGGCGAAGACGATGCCGCCTTTGGCAGTGCCATCAAGTTTGGTGAGTGTGATGCCGGTGACTTTTACCGCTTTGTTAAACTGTTCCGCCTGATTGAGCGCATTCTGGCCGGTGCCGGCATCGATGACCAACATCACCTCATGTGGCGCATCGGGGTCGATCTTCTTCATCACCCGGGCGATTTTACTCAGCTCATCCATCAAGTTGCTTTTGGTGTGCAGGCGGCCTGCGGTGTCGGCAATCAGCACATCGACCTTACGCGCTGTGGCCGCTTGTAGTGCGTCGTAGAGCACAGAGGCGGAGTCAGCGCCGGTGTGCTGAGCGATGACTGGGATGTTGTTGCGGTCGCCCCAGGCTTGTAGCTGTTCGACCGCCGCAGCGCGGAAGGTGTCACCGGCGGCCAGCATCACCTTTTGACCATCGTCCTGTAACTTCTTAGCCAGTTTGCCGATGGTGGTGGTTTTGCCTGCGCCGTTGATGCCGACCATCAGGATCACCTGTGGTCTATCTTCGGCAGATTGCCGAGGCTCCTGATCGCAGTGGCTGAGTAGATTGACCAGCTGCTGTTTTAGAATGTCGCTCAGTGCAGCGGGATCAGATAGTTCGTTACGGCGTACCCGGCCGGTCAGGTCATCGATGATGCGGCTGGTGGCATCAACACCGACATCGGCAGTGATGAGTAGCTCCTCTAGCTCTTCTAGCAGTTCATCATCAATCTGCTTCTTGCCCAGCAGCAGGTTGGCGATGCCGTCGGTGAGATTGCTACGGGTCTTGGCCAGGCGATTTTTTAGACGTTTAAAGAAGCCCTCTTTTTTTGGGCTGTTTTCTACGTTTTCTCTGGCCGCTTTTTGCTCTTGTTCTTCAGCCTCTCTCCGCTGCTCAGCCTCCTCTTCTCTCTGGCGTTGGGCCTCGTCTGCGGCAGCTTCTGCCTCAGCAAGCCGCTGCTGTTCGGCTGCTCGTGCCTGCGCCTCTTCAAGTTGTTTTTGTTCGGCGTGCGCTGCGGCCTCTTTCAGGCGGTGCGCCTCCTCCTCGGCCAATCGCTGCTGTTCAGCTTCTGCTTCAGCGGCTCTCTTCAGTTGAGCCTCCGCTTCCACCTGTTTCGCCTCAGCCGCCTTTTTTCTGCGTCTTCCAAATCCGAACATTATTTAACTACCAAATTATCCTATTGGAACCCTACGGATTCCAAATTGTCACTAATGGGGCTTGGACATTCATCACCCACTTTGGAAGAATGGCCACAATTTTATAATCGTACCACTTTGACCATATAGATACCTAGAGCCTGTGGGTAGGACTACCCGCAGGATTTGGTATTAGGAAACACGTATGAGAGTTCTATTAACGCTGCTTATATTATCTGTCGCTGGCCCACTGTTGGCTCAGTCGAAGGTGCATGAACATCAGCTCGATAACGGCATGAAGGTGATTGTGAAAGAGGATCACCGAGCGCCCATTGTGGTGTCACAGGTCTGGTACAAGGTGGGTTCCAGTTATGAGTATGGCGGCATTTCCGGCGTCTCACATGTGCTGGAACACATGATGTTCAAAGGCACGACCAACCATCCGCCGGGTGAATTCTCCCGCATCATTGCCGCCAATGGTGGGCGTGAGAACGCCTTTACCGGCCGTGACTACACCGCCTATTTTCAAACCTTAGCAAAGGATCGGCTGGAGATTGCGCTGGAGCTGGAGGCGGATCGCATGCGCAATCTGATCCTGCCTGAGGATGAATTCCTGAAAGAGGTTGAGGTGGTGAAAGAGGAGCGTCGTATGCGCACCGAGGACAATCCCGAGTCCCTCACCTATGAGCAGTTCAATAGTGCGGCGTGGCAGGCGTCACCCTACCGCATTCCGGTGATCGGCTGGATGAGTGACCTCGATGCAATGAGTGTCGATGATCTGCGTCACTGGTATCAGCTCTGGTATGCGCCGAACAACGCCACATTGGTGGTGGTGGGTGATGTTGATCCGGTTGAGGTCTTTGCCATGGCCGAACGATATTTTGGCCCCCACAAGGCGGAGAAACGTGGTCTGATCAAACCGCGTATTGAACCCACGCAGCGTGGCATAAAACGCATTGTGGTCAAGGCACCTGCGCAACAGCCCTACCTGCTGATGGGTTACAAAGTGCCGGTGGTAAAACAGGCAGAAAATGAGTGGGAACCTTACGCATTGGATATGTTGGTCTCCATTCTTGATGGCGGCGGCAGCGCCCGTTTTGCTAAAAATCTGGTGCGTGGTAAACAGATAGCCGTCTCCGCCGGGGCCAGCTACAGCCTCTTTAGCCGTCTACAGGGGCTATTGTTGGTTGATGGTTCCCCTGCGCCTGGTTTTGATATGCAGCAGCTGGAGGCCGCGCTGCTGAAGGAGATTGATAGACTGAAACATGAGCTGGTCTCACAGGAGGAGCTGGCACGTATCACCACACAGGTGGTGGCTTCAAAGGTTTACGAGCGTGATTCGGTCTTCTATCAAGCGATGCAACTGGGCATGTTAGAGACGGTTGGTCTCGACTGGCGTCTAAATGATGAGGTTGTCGACCGACTGAAGGCGGTGACACCAGAGCAGGTGCAGGCGGTGGCCAAAAAGTATCTGGTTGAGGATAACCTCACCTTTGCCCGACTCGATCCACAGCCGATGGATGAGGCTTCGGCAAAGCGTCAAATGCGTGCAGCTTCAGGAGGTGGTCATGGCCATTAATCAACAGCGAAAAGAGATAATGCTAAAGAGTAATCCACAACCACCCGTAGGTCCGCTTAAAAGCGGGCATCTCCGCTTAAAAGCGGATCTACGCCCCGTTTTGATGCTTATTCTCCTCTTCATAGCTATGCCACTGACGGCTGGCCCAGTAATCCAGAGCTGGCAGACCAGTAACGGTGCCAAGGTGCTCTTTGTACCGGCACCAGAGATTCCGATGCTGGATGTGCGCATTGTCTTTGATGCGGGCAGTGCGCGGAGTGTGGATAAAGCGGGGCTGGCAAGCCTGACCAATGCGATGCTGAGTGAGAGTGTTGGCGAGTGGTCGGCCGACCAGGTGGCAGAACGGTTAGAGAGTGTTGGTGCCAACCTAAGCAGTGGTGCCCGGCGTGATATGGCCTGGCTCGGTGTGCGTAGCCTGACCGAAGCGCATGCACTGAGTGTTGCACTGGAGACATTGACCGCCATGCTGGCTGAGCCACAGTTTGCCAAAGGTGACATGGAGCGCTTGCGCAAAATGATGCTAGTAGGTTTGAGCCGCAGTGAGCAGTCACCCGGTAGTGTCGCCGCTAAGGCCTTCTCAAAACGGCTGTTTGGTGACCACCCCTACGCCTCCGATCCCAATGGCACAGTCGCCTCAATTGAGGCGATGAGTCGTGATGATCTGGTGATGTTCCATGATCAATATTATGTCGGCAACAATGCCACCATTGCGATCACAGGTGCGATAGATCGCCAGCAGGCAGAGAAGATTGCCGAGCAGGTGATTGGTCAGCTCCCAGCGGGTCAAGCGGCGGTAAAGCTTCCCACTGTGGCCAAGCTTGATACTGCCTATGAGCAACGTATCGAGTTCCCCTCCAGTCAGTCGCATATTCTGCTGGGGCAGCCTGGCATGAAACGGGGTGATCCAGACTACTTTGTACTCTATGTGGGCAACCATATTCTCGGTGGCAGCGGTCTGGTATCAATCCTCAGTGATGAGGTGCGCGAAAAGCGCGGCCTCTCATACAGCACCTACAGCTATTTCGCCCCGATGCGCCAATATGGCCAGTTCCAGATGGGGCTACAGACCAAGACCAGCCAAGTGGATGAGGCGCTCAAAGTGCTGCGTGATACGCTGCAACGCTATATCGATAACGGCCCGACAGCGGCGCAGTTGACAGCGGCTAAAGAGAACATCACCGGTGGTTTTCCACTGCGTATCGCCAGTAATAGTAAGATCGTTGAGTATCTGACGATGATCGGTTTCTACGGCCTGCCGCTCGACTATCTGGATCGCTTCAATAGCCGCGTTGAGGCGGTCAGTGTCACTGATATCAAAGAGGCCTTTGCACGTCGTCTCAACCCACAAAAGCTGGTGACAGTGGTTGTGGGGCAGCAGGCAGAGTAACGACTTGGCCAAACCAACCAACCAGATTCGCATCATTGGCGGACGGCATCGTGGTCGTAAGATCGCCTTCCCAGATCAAACCGGGTTGCGCCCGACAGGTGATCGACTGCGAGAGACCCTCTTCAACTGGTTGGGGCCGCTGATCCCCGGCGCACGCTGTCTCGACCTGTTTGCCGGTAGCGGTGCGCTTGGTTTCGAGGCCGCCTCGCGTGGTGCCGCTTCTGTAGTGATGGTTGAAAAGGCGAAGCCAGTGGTTCGCTCTCTTGCAGATGCCATCAAACTGCTTGGATTAGATCAAGTCACGTTACAGCAGAGTGATGCGCTGACTTGGTTGGAGAGCCCCCCTCAACCTTTTGATGTTGTTTTTCTTGATCCCCCCTTCGCCGATAAATTGCTTGAGCCCATCTGCAAAAAACTACAGCAGGGTTGGTTGGCCGATGATGCGAGACTCTATATCGAGATTGATGCCAAAGATAAGCTGCCAGAACTGCCAAAAAATTGGTGCCAGCTAAAAGAGAAAAAAGCAGGGCAGGTGAGATACTTTCTCTATCGAGTTGAGTCGTTTAGTGGTTGAAAGAACCAACCACCCCAAAAATACCTAGAAATGCAACGTGACCTGCATTGTCATTATTCATGGTGATTAGCGCCTCAGCCTGCCCCGCACGCCCACATCTGAGAGTAACAGGCTGAATTGAACAGATAGGGTTTGCCTTAGCCCGGGTAATTCATAAATTAAGGGGGTATCCACTTCATTGGTCTTTTTCCACTCCAGAGACTTTATGCTCGTGTAGGGTCGCATTTATGCGACCAGCCGAACCTGCAAACATGCACATGAATGTGCACCTACCCTATTAGGCCAACAATTGAGTGGATATCCCTTTCATAAATTTTCTTGTGAAACCAATATCCTGCGCAATGAAGTGCATGGATGCACAAATACAAGCGAAGACAGGCGTCGAGAGCTGTCTTCGCACAAATTTGTGAAATATCCGGGTGAGTCCAGGCAATAGAATACAAGGGATCGCTATCTGATATTTCAATGGCTTAGCGTTTTGTTACTTGGAAGGTACAAAGCTTAGTCATTCAGATGATTCACTGTAGGAGCGGCGCCTCGCCGCGATGAACCTCGCTGCCAAGCCCAATCGCGGCGAGGCGCCGCTCCTACAGACTCTTTACATAGACACGCTAAGCTTTGTACCTAATCACCTTCCATGGCACTAAGAAAATGCTCAAGGACTAGTTGCATTCTATTTCGATGAACATTTAGACTCTTATCCATGAAAGGATGAGAAAACGCTAATCCATTGACCGTTTTTGCCCCATTATCAGCAGCCAACTCTCTTAGCTTTGATGTCATAGCTCTGTTTAGCACTGGATCTTTCTGACCCGTTATTATTAATATTCTTTTTGCATCACTTGGAAGGTTGGCAATTGGGTCAATTCTTTCTGGACAGCCATGGTCAGAAAGTAAACTAGGGCTTGAATCTATCACTGCTGCATCATAACTAGCCCCAGACCCAATAACATTCAACATCACAGCACCACCAAGCGATATCCCGTATAAAAATCTTTTTCTATACGTTTGATTGTGATGTAAAACAAGCTCCTTATAATCTTCAATTATTGCATTTATTCGTCTAGAGCCATCTGAATTGCCATAGCCACGGTAATCGTATATGTAAACATCATAGTTATGCTCAGAAAAGATTTTCATGGATGATATGATCTGGTCAGAAATCATAGCATTACCAAGTGCCATTAAAATATATCCCACTGGTTGAGATCTGTTTCCCTCTTGATCATGAGAGAGATATTTATAGCCCCTTAAAGTTTTCTCATCAGATGTAATAAACTCAGTGGGCTTTATAAGATTTGTATCGGCTATCCTTTCATCATCTGGGGCGGGTGCAGCTGAACTCCATAACCAGAATAATAAGGGCTCTTTAAAAAAGCCACATACTGTATCTTCTCGATTATCTGCGACAGCATCTATTTGGAATATTAAACTCAATATTACAACGAATAATGGAGTTGCTTTCTTTGACGATGGCATATCATCAGTCCCTTTTAATCGCTACGGGTCTAATTCCCCGCTGCTCACCTAAAGCGCCTACTGTTGGTGCAGCGGAAGATTTCTGTAGGTGCGGCTTCAGCCGCATACGTTCGCCTTACAGGAATTGTTCCCAACAATTTCACTGCATTTGCTCCATCCATGGAGGTCAAGGCGAACCTGCAAATGGAATGCCCAGCCTGCTTTCGGCGAGGATCTTTATTTATTACGCAACTAGGGAGTTGTGGGCAGGAGAGTGAGTGTTCAAAGCTGCCCGGAACGATCTGCTGAGAAAAGGCAACGGGGATCATTTTCATCTGATCATAGTTGTAATCTACATATCGCGCCATGATCTATTTCCATATCAATTAGCTTGGGCGGTATTTAACAAATTTAGGGGTTTTTCTACAGGTTCAACGACTTGTTATGAGCCTGTTTCAAGCGGCTGATAGACATGTAACATGGAGGTCACCGCGATGCTGCTCAGCCTGCCAAAGATCATACTGTGATTGCTGGTTAACCCAACTTTCTGATGATGTATTAAATGCAATAGATAAGCGAACTGCCATTTCTGGGCTTATGCCTGCTTTGCCATTGATAATGCTCGACAGTGTCTTTCGGCTAACACCTAGTGCTTTAGCTGTTTCAGTTACTGTTAAATTAAGTGGCTCTAGGCACAGCTCTTTAATGATTTCACCTGGGTGTGGTGGGTTATGCATTAGCATGGATTTACCTCAATGATAATCTTCATAATCTACGATTTCAGCGTGCTCACCATTGAAACGGAATGTTACCCGCCAATTGCCACTGACTTTTACTGACCAGATATCAGCCCGATTGCCTGACAAGGCGTGTAGGAATAGCCCTGGTAACTCCATGTCCTTGGCTGAAGTTGACGCATTTAACCGGCCAAGGATCAACAGGAGGCGTTTTGCATGCTTTGATTGGATGCCTGATTTCCGGCCGGTGTTGAAGAATAGCTCCAACCCTTTGTGCTTAAAACTCTGAATCATACGATAAGCGTAACCCGTTACGTGTCAGGTGTCTACCTTGGGCTACCCAAAAAAACAGGCATTACTATCCTTTTCTACAGCATCAAAGAATTCTTCAATAGATGAAGCCTCTGGATAAGGCTGATAACTGTGCCACTTCAAATCAGCCCGTTGCCAGTATATTTTCCAAATGCCTTGCCTCTTTACATAGGTAGCTTTTGCCACTGAAGATTCCATAATCTCTTTTGGATTATCCCAACGTGGGCGGAGTTCAAATATTTCAATGCTTTGATCTTTTATTCTGTAGCTAAGATCAAGTTCTTTTCTGACATGTGGAGGTGGCCTGTTCTTCTCGATAAAGAGATTTGCCGCTCTTTCATATCTTTTTATTTCAAATTCGCTAAATGCCATTATTTACACATCTCTTTTTTCCCTCGCTTTGCAGGCCTTCCCCGTCGTGATTGTCCAACTTTCACACTTAAGTGATCAAGGAGTCAGTCAGTTTGTTATTGTAAGTCTCGTTAAGGGTACTGACCTCTTATCCACCTTATCCATGACCCCTTATCCCCTATTGCGCCCTACGGCCCTGACCCCGTGCCATTCTACGTGATGCAAAATATGCTAATAAAGTAGATATTACGGCTATGATCAAATATGACGGCAAGATATACATCATTATAATCTCAGCATTATCTGCACGCTGAGATTCATGTAAATATGGTGTTGCTAGTTTATTATATGCGATTGAGAATAAAGAAAAGTTTAGGGCAGTAGTTACGCACAGTACGAAAAAAGAAAACAGTAACTTTTTCATAATTTACTTAACCTCCCAGAACCACACTTCTTTACTATTATTCAAATCAGAAACGAACCCAAATAATTCTACTATTGATCTGTACAGCATTGAACCACCAGTTATCTTGCTTTTATCCCACAAGTCAATATGATCGCCTGATCTATTTCCAAAGCTCTCATTACCTCTTTTCCAGTAATCTTTAAAAAATATAACTCCAGTTCTGCCCTTAAGAATAGACTGAAAATTTGTTGGGTTGATTTTTTCTAATTTCCCAAACCTTGGAGGTGGATTGTTTCTAAGTCCATTAGCTAAATTATCAGCAAGGAGAATATGCTTTCTACTGCCATGTGACCAACAAACTCCTTTTGCTGTATAAATTATGCCTGTTCTATTAAATGACTCACATAGCATAATTGAACAATAATCACTGAACGGTTTATCACTCCCATCAGGTTGGACATTCCTGCAAGTTTTTTGCATCTCTTCTTTACTAGGGAAGTTTCTCCATAAGTGAATAAATGTCCTCATACTAACTCCATTTCATATTTCTGTGTTTATTTCGGCATAACGAGGATGTAGAAAAACCCAACCCTGGCCAGAGAACTCCAGCCCTCCATTTCTCAGCAGGCTTCCGAATATCCGGGTCAATATCTGGGTCAGAGAACGATTGTTTCTAATATTAGAAAGGATTGCTCTCTGACTCGGTTTTTTAATAATCAAATGTAGGGTGGGTTAGTGATAGCGTAACCCACCACTAGGCAATCATTCGGCGCAATACGCTATGCTATTGTGCCCTACGGCCCTGATCAATCGAGTCTGACCCCTTGCCCCGCCGAATTGCTTATTAATGCCTATTGACTCGACTGAGGCTCATATGTGTTAGCCACGCCACCAATTCCTGCCAATGCTAATAATTCTGACCTGTCTTGTTTGTTGAGCCAAATTAAAAACCCACTATCAACAATATTCAACCGAAGATTTGTTTGATCGTAATCTAGGATAATTGGTTTGATTTCTTTCTTTACCTGCAATGATGCAGAAGACTGGAGTGCCTGAGTGATGTTGCCAGGATTTAGGCCACTACCAGATGGATGGTGAGCTACCAGATCATTTCGAATATCATTATAACGAAGACCTTTCCTTAACTGGGATATTTCACCTGTGAGGACAGGATGCAATAGCCATCGGTGCATTTGTAGTTCTGTTGCCTGAAAACCATCAGCAAACTGCGAAATAAAAGAATTAAATCTCCCGGTCTGCTGATTAACAACAGACTCTACTATCTCAGATGCTTCTGCCTCAGTTCCAATAGTGACTAATATGTTTTGTGTTTGATTAACCTTATATTTCTGACAACATTGGTAGCATGACTCTTGAACTATATACACACTGCCAAATGCATTCACTAATAGATGAGCAATAAACTCGGCAGAGAACTTAATATTTAATAAAGCTTCCCCACTTGAAATAACTTTCTCTAACTCAGTTTCCTTCCAAACATCTGCATCAATTGATACAACACGTCCCGTTAAATCACCGTTGTATACCGTCAACCTGTTTTCTTCGAGCCATACACCGATTACAATGAAACAATAAGGTGATTCCTCATGAAATGCTTTTAAAGCTACAGAGAAATCCTTTTGTGTTTCAGTTGACAGATAGTGAAAATCCTCTAATACAATATATTTTTTGAATGAAATTGCATTTAAGCAATTTATAATGTCATTAACATCTTCTGGGTCAAGCTCTAGAGGTTGGGTAGTTATTTGTTCTGTTGTTTGTCTTTCTGCTTCAGCACCACCTTCAGCACTGGAACCAAAAAAGCCCGCCTTTATTTTTGCAATAATTTTTGATTTACCAGAGGTCGATTTTGATGTGGATTGCGTCAATTCATAGCCAGCCTTTTTAAGAATAGCACCATGTAAATCTTCAATTAACCACTTATTTGAACAATGAATAACTATATAGTCATCTTTATTTAAACAGTGCTTGCGAAGGCTTGTTTTACCCTGTTTCGAGCTACCAAATATTACAAGATGCTTATCACGTGTTAAGTTCTCTATCAAAAAGTCGTCTGCCGTAGGGCGTGTAACATAATTAAGAGGTAGGTCACGACTAATACCGAATACTTCGGTAGTTTGGTGTGTTACTTCTGGCATCGTATTGTTCCTTTTATTGGCTAACTACTTATCGACATAATTTTCGATGCAATATATTACGTCACTATTGACGTATATAAGATTTTCCATTTACGTAACCCATTGATTTTCTCGTGGGCTGAAATATAAGCTCATCATATCTGATATATATATCAGGGAGCTACACCAAGGGTGGTAAACCTCGTCTACTAGATCAGGTACGCGAAAAAACCCGTTATAAAGAGTCACTAGTGCCCCATTAACTTTCACCAAAACAGAGCCTGTTTTGAATGGCAGTATATATCAATCGTTAAGCCATAAGTCATGATGTGGCAACATTGATTGTCAACGCGCCAATAGCCTGCCGAAAAGTGTCTGATACAGCTCTTCATTGATGTGAGACCGCGTTAAATGAGAGAGCTTGCCACACCCAGATGATAGAGCCGATGAGCCTGAGTCGATAAATTTTCAACTGTATCTCAAAGAGTGTTGCGGCCTGACAGTTGAGCAGAGGTCATGGTTAGAAATTGAGACCAGCGTGATGCTCTACGGAATGCACGCCTTGTATGGTGTTGTTTTGCCAAGCTTTCAGTTTCATACACAAGGCACTTTGCGGGGCAGGCTCTCTCTTGGGGGCAATTTGAGTATTTGAGCAAGCAGGCTATTCAACACTCTACCCAACAGCATGATCCTCTCCACCCTTGGTATACACTTAAATTATGGGGACACTACAACGCACTGTCGAAAACTAACGAAGTAAGAGAGCAGACACATGGTCTTGCAGGCGACAGAGAGAGAATCAACGGATCGAGGTGAAATCAAATCTGAACCGCTTTGTGCGTTGATCCATGAGGTGCTTGATGAGTTGCACCCTGGCCAGCAGTGCCAGATCACACTGACCAGTTCTCTCGACTATGACCTTGGCTTTGATAGTCTTGGCCGTGTCGAGCTTATGGCGCGTGTTGAGCGCACCTTTGGTGTCACGCTTTCACATGAGCAGCTGCACGGTATCGAAACGCCCCTTGATCTACTTAATGCACTCAACAGCAGCACTGAGTCACGTATCACTTGGCGTGCCGGTCAGCGTCACGAAAAACTGAGTGACGTGACTGAGTCGACGCCGCAGCATGCCGAAACGCTGCCTGAGGTGTTGAGCTGGTATGTCGATCACTACCCTGATCGTCGCCATATCACCTTCTACCAAGATGAGGGTGATGGGCCAAGTCTCACCTATCGACAACTGGAGACGGGGGCCAAACGGGTGGCAGCGGGGCTACAGGCGCATGGTGTTGAGAAGGGGCAGTGCGTCGCCATCATGCTGCCGACCAGTATTGACTACTTCTTTAGCTACTTTGGTATTCAGCTGGCGGGGGCTGTTCCGGTGCCGCTCTATCCACCTGCCCGTAAGAATCAGTTGGAGGACCATCTACAACGGCAGAGTGGCATCTTGAACAACTGTCAGGCGGTGATGTTGATCACGGTGCCGGAGGCTATTCTGCTGGCCCATCTGGTCAAGGCACAGACACCCGAGTTACATGAGGTGATCACGGTCGATCATCTGCAGACCACTAGCCACGATTTTGTCGCACCTGAGATCCGCACCACTGATACCGCCTTTTTGCAGTACACCTCTGGCAGTACCGGTGATCCAAAGGGGGTGACACTGACCCACGCCAATCTGTTGGCCAATGTGCGAGCTGATGGTGAGGCGGTCAAGGCCAATCATAATGATGTCTTTATTAGCTGGCTGCCGCTCTATCATGATATGGGGCTGATCGGCGCTTGGCTGGGCAGTCTCTACTTTGCTATTCCGCTGGTGATCATGTCACCGCTCGACTTTCTGGCCCGGCCTGAGCGTTGGCTGTGGGCGATTCACCGCTACCACGGTACGCTGTCGGCGGCACCTAACTTTGCCTTTGAGCTATGCCTGCTGCGGGTGCTGGATGAGGATATCCAAGGGCTGGATCTCAGCTCATGGCGAGTCGCCTTCAATGGTGCTGAACCGGTTGACCCAAAGACGGTGACCGGTTTCTGTCGGCGTTATGCCGAGTACGGTTTCAAAAATGAGGCCATGTACCCGGTCTATGGTTTGGCCGAATCTTCCGTTGGACTCGCCTTTCCACCACTTGGCCAGGGGGTGTTGATCGACCGTATCGACCGCGACCACTTTATGCAGAGTGGAGAAGCCCGTCCAACCGATAGTGATCAAGGGGCACTGCTCTTTACTGCCAGCGGTCGGCCGCTGGCAAGACATGAGATCCGCATTGTCGATGATGCGGGTCATGAGCTGCCTGAGCGACATGAGGGGCTGCTTGAGTTTCGTGGCCCTTCAGCCACCTCGGGTTACTACCGCAACCCAGAGGCGACAAAGGGGCTGTTTAATGGCGACTGGCTCAATTCGGGTGACCGGGCCTATTTTGCCGGTGCCGATCTCTTCATCACGGGTCGTATCAAGGACATCATCATCCTGGCTGGCCGCAACATCTATCCACAAGAGCTGGAGGAGGCGGTTGGTGAGGTCGATGGTATCCGGCGTGGCCGGGTGGTCGCCTTTGGCAGTCAGCGTGAACGCATGGCGACCGAACGTCTGGTGATCATCGCTGAGAGCCGTGCACCTGTGGAGCAGCATGCTTCGCTTCGTCATAGGATCAATGAGATTGTCACTGATCTGACCGGGGGTGCAGCTGATGAGGTGGTGCTGGCACCCCCCGGTACTGTGCTGAAGACCTCCAGTGGCAAGGTGCGCCGCGACGCCTGTCGTCAACGCTATGAGGCGGGAGATATTGCACACAAACCGGCGGCGGTCTGGTGGCAGATCCTGCATCTGACGCTGACCGGTTTTGCCGTCCAGCTGAGGCGCTTCAGCCAGCGTATGCGTTCACTGCTCTACGCGGCTTATAGCTTGAGTCTGTTTGCCGTTGCAGTTCCCTTCTCCTGGGCCATTCTGCTGCTGGTTCCTGATATGCAGCGACGTTGGTCACTACTGGGCGGGGCAGCCCGAGGGTTATTTGCCCTCGCCGGTATCAAGTTGACCCTGTCGGGTCAGGAGCATCTGCAACAGCTCCCTGCCCCCTATGTGATTGCCGTCAACCACGCCAGCCTGCTTGATGCCTATCTGTTGGTGGCCACACTACCCAAGGCGGCGGCCTTTCTGGTCAAAGCTGAGCTAAAGAAGGGCTTCTTCTCCAGCCGTTTTCTGAATCGCCTGCGGGTTGAGTTTGTTGAACGTGGCGATTTTGAGGAGAGTATTGAGTCGGCAGAGCGCTCACTCAACCGACTGCAGCAGGGTGACAACCTGCTTTTTTTCGCAGAGGGAACCTTCCGCCGTCAACCGGGCCTGCTCGCATTCCATATGGGAGCCTTTGTCACCGCTGCTCGAGCCAATGTGCCACTGGTGCCGGTGGCGATCCGCGGTACCCGCAGCATCTTGCTTGCCGATACCTGGTGGCCACGGCGTGGTGATATTGAGGTATCAATCGGCGAGCCATTGATACGGGATGAGGGCGTTACCGACTGGCAGGCGGCACAACAGCTACGTGATGCAGCACGTCAATTTATTCTGCAACATTGTGGTGAGGAGGATATGCAGGAGGTGAAGTCACCTCTGCTCACGGACAACCCTCATGAGTGATAGCCATCTCGATAGTGAACGAGAGATCCTGAAGCAGCTGGAACGCCGTCTTGGTCGCTTTCATGCTCGGCAACGGCTCAGTATTGAGTCGGCAAACAGACCACGTATCTTTGGTAATGGCATCAACTTTTTCCACCCGGAGAACTGGTACTCCATCTATTCAGTGATGAAAAATATCCTGCGCTTCACAGGCTTCTATGGGCGAGGTTATCGCAATACACTCAACTTCGAGCTAATCGAAAACCGGGTCAACCTACCTGCGCTACCCAAAGCCTTTGAGGGTTTCACGATTCTTCATCTGACAGATTTGCATGCCGATATGAACCCACCGGCCATACACGCCCTGGCTGAGCAGGTGCGTGAGCTGGATTATGATATCTGTGTCTTGACGGGTGATTACCGTGCACTGACCCACGGTGCTATCGAGCGCTCAATGATGGGCATGGGTGATCTGATGCCCTTTCTGAAACAGCCGATCTATGGCGTGCTGGGTAACCATGACTCCATTCGTATGCTGCCCGTGTTGGAGGAGATGGGGGTGACCATGCTACTCAATGCACATCAGCCGATTGAGTTGCAGGGTGAACAGATCTATCTGGCCGGTATTGATGATGCCCACTACTACCGGGTTGATAACATTGAGAAGGCCTCTCTCGGTATTCCTGACCGGGCGACCACCATCCTGCTCTCGCACACCCCAGAGGTCTATCGTCAGGCGGCGCATGCTGAGTTTGATCTGATGCTCTCGGGTCACACCCATGGCGGGCAGATCTGCCTGCCCGGTGGCAAACCACTCTTCCTGGATGCCCGCTGTCCACGTCATATGGGGGTGGGGCGTTGGCGCTACCTAGGAATGAGTGGCTACACCTCAAGAGGGGCAGGCACCAGCATTGTAACGGCCCGTCTAAACTGCCGCCCGGAGATCACACTGCATCGACTGCAAAGAGGGGATGACTGAGGCCTTTGCACGAAAAATAGTTTGGTGATTAGATACAAAGCTCAGTCCTACAGATGGTTATCTGTAGGAGCGGCGCCTCGCCGCGATGAGTCCCGCTGCCAAGCCAAATTGCGGCGAGGCGCCGCTCCTACGGGCATACTGAGCTTTGTACCTGCGGCTTCAGCCGCACACGTTCGCCTTACAGGAATTGTTCCCAACAATTCCACTGCATTTGCTCCATCCATGGAGGTCAAGGCAAACCTACAAACAGAATAGCTCACCCACTTGCGGCAGGGGTGTTTATCACCGCTGGGGTGAAAATATGAATCGTGCAAAGGTCTCAGTAAGGGTGCTGACGGATATGCAGACGATAGAGCCAGCGTGAAAGCAGCAGATCAGCCAGCAGGAAGAGCAGCACCAATAGCACCAGATCGGGCCAGGATAGGTCAAACAGTGAGCGACAGGCCAGTAACGGCAAAAGTGACTCGGGGATCTGATCAAGTCCCAGCGCTCGGCTACTGGTGGGCATAGTGAGACGACGTTTGATAAAACTCGACAGCAGGTCACCCAGCATAGCGAAGAATGCTAGCAGCAGCGCCAATGGCCAGATCATATCCATCATCAGTGCAACGAGCGTGGTGAGCAGCAGTGCAGCAAGAATCCCCCGCAGCGTTTTACTCTTGCCAAACAGCGGTTGCCCATCGCGTAGGCACCAGCCGCCATCCAGTGGTGAGTCACCATAATGGCCAAAGAGCCTGCGGGCCACTATTGGCGCACCGTTGGCAATCAGGAGTAGAAGTAGTAGCTGGAGTTCAAACATTTCAATGCATCATAGCGAGATCGGTAGGGATAGGAAATAGCAGATGTAGAGTCTGGTTATCGCCCATTGATGAGGTTACTAGCCGACCGCCAGCTACCCATCTAATACACCTCATTGGAACCCTGAAATAGCTAAAGGGTCAATGGGATCAATGTGGGGTCATGGATCAATGGGTTGGTCTTAAGTAGATGCCATTCTCTCTGACTTCTGTGATTAGCTTTCTCTAAAGAAAGCTAATCACAGGCCATCTTTTTCACTGGGCACTATCACCATATGGAGATGATAGGGCATCAGGAAATAAGCCCCCGCACGTCGGTTCTTGATTGCTTAGAAAACTCAGACATGAGTTCAATGTAATAGTGAGAATCGTCACCACAGAAAAATATTTTCTGCCTACGATTGCTTCATTGAGTAACATGAGGTGGATAATTTTGAAGGTGATTAGGTACAAAGCTCAGTATACCCGTAGGAACGGCTTCAGCCGCATACGTTCGTCTTACAGGAATTGTTCCCAACAATTCCACTGCATTTGCTCTATCCATGGAGGTCAAGGCGAACCTTGTACCTACAAACAGAATGCCCCGCCCGCTTGCAGGGGTGGCGGCTCATCTTCTGTTGATATCTCTGTCTACTATGAGCCAATAACCTACTCGGATGACAATGGCGGCGACACCATTAGAGCTTGCTGGTGCCACAACGGTTAAGTTGTTTGGTGGTGCGGGGATATAAACAGCTAGCAGTACGACAGCCTCACTGGTAGCAGGGTATGCCAGCGATTCACTTAATAGTGACCTAACTGCTCGGTCACGCTGCCATAGAGGGTCACCGCTTTATTCAGCGGAACAGCAATATCACATAACGCTTTGACCAGAGCAGAAACAGCCCCAGCCAGAGCAGCGCTGAGATGGTGATCATTTCGACATAGAGTGGTGTGGTGCTATTCAGCGTGAGCCCTGCACCGATCCGCACAATCACTACAATCTGTACCAAACAGAAGAGCAAAATGGCGTAACGATCTGCCGCCGGTTTCTGCCCGGCGTGTCCCAGTATGATGCGTGTGACGAAGCCGATCAGGATAGTGGTGAAGTAGCCGATGGCGATGGTGTGCAGCGGGACCTTCTCGAATACCACGCTACCTGGCCCTAGGAAAAGCGGCGTGATGCCCTCTATGGTGTAGAGCAGGAAGCCAATGGGGATCCAGATCAGTGATAGGTAGAGCACCCATAGAATCGCTTCAACCTTGCGTGCAGGCAGTCGCCATTTGATCAGCTCGCTGAGTGTGATGATAAACAGCAGGCCATCGATAAAGCCGTAACTGTTGAGTGAGCCGACGCTAAAGATCACTTTGATCAACAGTAAGCCCGCCACCATATGTAGAAAATAGGGGCTTCGGTTGGCCCGATAGCCCGCCACTTTTCCCTCCGTGAAGAAGGGGATCATCTTCTGGCTGAGCGTTAGGATCAGCATAAAAAGATAGAGGAAGAGACCACTCTGAATGGCGGCGTGTCTGACCATCGTCACTGTTGGATCAATAAAGGTCCACAGAAAGAGCAGGTGTGAAATGGCCCCCGCAGTTAGTGCCATCAGAATCCAGTTGGTATCAAAGCGCTCTGTGACGCCGCTCTGTCGGTAGAGCTGCCACAAGACACGGCAGATCATTATATAGGCGACAAACATGCCGATGGCCGTGATGGTTGTGAGTGATGGGCTGAAATAGGCGGCAAAAGTAAATGCCAGTGCTGAGATGTTGAGTAGCAAAAAAGCCTTTAAATAGGCTTCACGCGTAACCTCTGCCATGGCCAGAAAACGGGGGAACATGGTGAGCAAAAAACCGGCAAAAAATTGCGTGAAGACAGCAAAAATCAGGCTATAGGCGTGAAATGTGGGTAGTGCAATTTTGGCGTAGAGAAGGCCTTGATAGTGCAACAGCAGCATCACCATGGTGATGATGGCGTTGGCCGTACCGCCAAAGAAGAAGAGCTTGTGAGGTTTTGTCGCGAGCTTGGTGAGTAGCTGAGTCATATGGGGGCTTGTTGCACGAAAAATATATGTCGCGCAGAGGTTTCATGGTCATCCGGCTCCAGAGATTGCGCTGGAGCCGGATTGTTTACTGGGCACCTCTATTAATTCTGGGTGAGACAGATCCAGGTGCCCTTGGGGCATGAGATTCATAATTTTCAAGAGCAAGGCGCTAAGTGCTTGTAATAGTTGTTCTATTGCAAGCACTTAGCAACGCTGCCATTGGGGGTTATGGGCTCAAGCTGCTCATCCATGAATTAATAGAGGCACCCTACTGCTTACTGGCAGGTGCCACAACAGCTAGCGCCAGCGGAGCTGACCTCTTTGGCTGCCGCAATAGCTGCTGCGTAATCTGGCTCTTCGGTGATCTCAGGCACGATCTGCTTGTAGGTCACTTTGCCATCTTTGTTGACTACGAAGATGGCACGGCAAGTTACACCCGCCAGTGCGCCGTCAGCGATCAGAACACCGTAGGCGTTGGCGAAATCCTTGTTACGGAAATCACTGGTGACGGTCAGGTTGTCGATACCCTCTGCGGTGCAGAAACGGCCCGCAGCAAAAGGCAGGTCCATGGAGACAACGGTGATCTCTGCGCCAGAGATTGCTGCCGCTTCGGTGTTGAATCTGCGGGTTTCAGCGGCACAGACTGGGGTGTCGAGAGAGGGCACAACGACGATAACCTGCGCTTTCTCAGAAGCACCGCCAACAACTTTGTCAGCCAGACCTTCAGAAGCTACAACGGTCACCTGTGGAGCGGCATCGCCCACGTTGATTTCAGTGCCAGCCAGGTTACAAACATTTCCTTTTAGCGTAACAGTCGCCATGGATAAATCCTCACAGAGTAAATAAATAAAAATTTAAGCCCGCACTATAGAAAAAAATGGCGCGGTTGTCCGCAACTATCTCTATATAAATGGTGATGTTGAATATTGTTGCCTCCCCATATGGCCTGAGGAGGTGCCGTTACTCTGCGATACCTTTAAACTGGAATTCGTAGATGGTGGAGGCTGGCTCTGGACCACCATGCCAGTTATTAACTCGCATATGAGTGACGTTTGATGAGAGTGGAATGGCCACTTCGTACCATTGGCTAGCCCCCCCCACACTGATGGTAGAGACTTGACTAAAGTTTACCCCATCGGTTGAGGTGTAGACTCGCCAGCTGTATACCTGTGCGCCACCATAGATTCTGACATCGCTGACGGTGAATGGGTCACCTGCGTTATTGAGCTTGAAGCTGGCTAGATGATTTGGCCCCCCTGGACTGAAGGCGTTAGCGGTACTGAGGTTGTCATCAATCAAGTTGCCGGCAGACTGTAGACTGATGGTGCCGGTTATTGTCGCAGGGCTGAGCCATAGACCGCCGGTTGCCGCAGTGAATGACCAGGCGGTGGCTGGCATGGGGTTGCCTGCTAGATCATTGACGCTGATGCTAATGCTGATCAGTTCGCCGCTAGCGAAGATGCTATCAGGCTGGACATGCACCTCATAAGCTACCGGTGAGCCGTTCTTGCTGACGATACTGCCGTCGGTGTCAGTGTAATTTTTGTTGTAGCCAAGATCACCGCTGAGCTGAATGGCAAAACTTGACCAGTCGATACCTGCTGCGTCATCGGAGAGGGTGAAGATCAGCTCGCCATCGGGGCGTACATCGACGGCGTTATTGGCTGGAAATAGGTTGCTAATAGTGGGGGGGATGGCATCTTCGGTGACGGTAACCGGCATCAAGGTACTCATGGCATTGCCCGAGTAGTCAAAAATTGACGACAGCGCCGTATTGAGGGTGTCGATGTCGATATCGTTACTACTATCCAGTGCTGAGCTAAGTGTCAGGGCGGCTGAATCATTGCCAGCAAGGTGAGAGATGTTGCTGATAAAGCGGCTGTTGTCATTGTCGGTAAAGATGAAATCACTGACCTGCAGTGAACCGCTGAGACTTGGCGTACTGTAGACCCCTTTGCTGAAACTGATGGCCAGCTGATTGCTGCCGACTGAACCGAGTACGGCCAGGATCTTTGGTGGGTAGATATCGATAGGTGTGCGTAGATAGTTTATGCCATCGTTGTGACACATGTTGCAGACGCCGTTCTTGGCGACATTGCCTGCACCACCGCCAATGAAACGTAGTTTGCCACCCGTGCTCTCTATCAGGGTTGGATAGGTGTTGGTTGGCTGATACTGGAAGTCGAGCGCAGGCACCTTGTTGTTGATGAGTGGTGGGCCCATCAATTCACCATGACGGAGCATTCTTGGTGAGGGTGAACCATGCACGTTGTGACAGGCGGTACAGGTGATTCTGGAGTCGGCGACACCGTCGAAGTCAGAGTCGTACTGTGCGGTTGTCGGCCCCCAAGGGCCGTTACGGCCATCGGTATGCAGACTGTGTGCATTGATGGTGGCTGAACGGAAGTTGGTGTCCATACCATCCAGTAGCTTGTTGCGATCATGACAAGAGAAGCAGAGTGCAAACTCCCAATCCTGACGGAAACCGGGTGGGAAGACGTGACCCTGTCGAGGGATGTGCATCGGATATTGGCCGTCGTAACCGGTTGGTACATCCTTCAGGCGGTAGCCATTCTGGTAGCTGGAGCTCTCTGGGCTGTAGGTCATATAATCCCCATCGGCGGAGTAGCTGCGGTGTTCACCATCAATATGGCGTGATTGGGTGTTGTGACAGTCTGGGCAGTTCTTGCGTGCTGCCGGTGCACCGGAGGCAGGATAGCTGCCACTGGGTCGGCCGTGACCCGTTTTGTAGAAGCCCCAGCCGGTGCCGTAGTTGGTGCTGGCATCCTCGTCACCGACAATGTTGGGTGCCATCACATTGGCCTGATTGGCAATGACCGCAGGGCTCTCATCATGACAACCCGCACACCAGCGCTCTTTGCCTTCACGTAGTGAACCGTCGGTATTGTAGACCCCCTGCTTGTTCCAGTTGTCTTTGGCCCCGACTGAGTTGTTGACTGAGTTGACGCCGTTATAGCTGCCTTCTGGGCTATGGCAGGCGTCGCAGACATCTGTCTCCTCCAGTCGGATTAGGCCATCGCCATCAATATCGGTTCCCGATTTGAAGGTTGGCATTTTGTTCACGGCGTGGCAGACGCTGCAATAGATCGCCGGGCCGCGTTTATCATCCTCACCATTCTCTGGTGGATAGGTGGTTAGCCAGCTCTCAGTATGGGTGGAGTGGGGCGTTGATGTTCCTGCTCCCCGGCTGACCGCGCCACCCTCGCCGGGATCGGTGTAGGGGTACTGCGCATCTGGGTCGTACCGGGTGTTTGGCTCATGGCCATGACAGCGGACACAGACGGTGGCATCACCGTTACCCATGCCACCACCACCGTGGGCAAAACCATCTTTGTGCATGTGGCACACCTCCGTACACTTTTGACCGGCGGTGCCACCGACATTCATATGCCACTGGTCAGAGCCGGTGCCATCAAAACGGAAATGGGTGGTGCGTGAGTGGCAGACCTGACAAGGGCCGTCACTGATCTCATCGCTATCGGCAAAGGAGTTGCTGCCGGTTGCTTTGAAAAATTTAACCGGCCGGGGAAAGGTGTTTGTGCAGGTGAAAATATTATCGACCACGCTACAGTTTTCGCGGTCAGGGGCCTTGATCTCTGTACGTATCAGTTTGCCGTAGATGACCGAGAAGCTATCGCCCGGTACTACTTGGCTCAGGTCGATAGGGGTGGCCACGGTGAGAGTATCACTGCTGTTGCTGAGAATGCGGTGGCTCAAATTGCTGTTTGAGAGATCGGGGAAGAGAATCAAACCGGCAAACTGATCCTCTGTCCAACCAGCGCCTGTGCTGGTTAGGGTGTTGCTGGTGACCGCGCTGACTAGGCCTTGAAATAGATAGGCATCTGCACCGTGTTGGCGTGGTTGCTGATGGAAATGGGGGTCATGACAGGTGCGGCACTCCATTGCCCAGTCGCCATAACCATTGTCGATGACGATGCTGGAGTGGGTCTTCATAAATGGTGCGATAACATCATTATGACAGCTCCAGCAGAGGTTATTGGCGGGTGTATCGTGCATATCCTCCGCTGGACTGGGGTCGATCACCTTTAACAGTTTATCTGCACCGCCATGAAGATCGTGACAGTCAAAGCAGATGACGCCGTTGGCGATAGAGTGAGGAAAATCTTGCGCAGAGGATGCGGTACAGAAAAAGAGTGGTAGGAGCGCAAACAGTGACAATATCGCTAGCAAATTTCTATGCACGTTTTTCCCTTTTTTTAGAACCTCTCTATCTGTGCTCTGTAGGCGCTATATAGTGAGTTGTTATTGGTTGTTGGTATAAAAACAGAGGCTCTTTGAGCTGAATTCTCTTCATTATGGTGAGGGCGTCCAGCTGCAGGGCAGTCAAGAATTATATTGAATTTGTATAGGGAGGGTAAGGTTATTGAGGTATATATGTGAATTGGGCACCTATTCTCTGCCTATTTCTATGAGAATTCCACCTTTGCTTTGATAAAGTCTGAAAATCAGATAAGAAAAAACCCACCAGGATTGCTCCTGGCGGATCTCCTCCTCCTTTGATCAGTCTTTTAGTTGGCTTCATCAGCACCGATATCATCGGCCGCCCCCATGGGTCTTGTCTCACCATCAATATCATCTGCGGGTGCATAGCTGGCGTTGGCCTGATCCACCATCAAAGAGCTGCTTTGGATGTGGTAATCACCGCCGGCGGCATCGATGAATGAGGGGTCTACTGCTGGATCCAAGTTGCTGCTGGTGATCGCTGTACCGTTGCCGAAGTTATCACCTGAGGTATCAACATTAGAGTCGGTAATGGTCATGAAACCTGTGTAAAAGCCGGTGCAATCTTTATAGGCGGTCTGACCTGTACCCACGGCACTGTTGTTCCAGAAGATGCTGTTTCTCACCGTGTTGTCGAGCATCAGGCAGATGTAGAAAGCACCACCATTACCGACCGTTGCCTGGTTGTCGGCAAAGGTGACGTTGGTGAATGTAGCGCTACCGGAGTGCAGGTAGGCGGCACCACCAGAGGTGCCCTGATTGTTGGTGATGATGCAGTTCTCAAAGGTTGCCACTGTGTCAACCCCTTGGATCTGTATGCCGCCGCCAGCGCTTGTTGTCGCTCTGTTACCGGTGATGGTGCATTTTGAGAAGCTGACGATGGCAGCATTATTCAGCGATATCGCACCCGCTGAGTTGCCGGTGGTGGTGTTGTCTTTGAACACGGTATTGGTGACAGTGGTACCCGCACTGGTACCGTTAAAGTAGATGGCACCGGCCTGGCCTGTGGTGCTGTTATCACGGAAGACGGTATCAATAATAGTATGGGTACCATAGTTATAGTAGATCGCCGCACCGGCACCTGTTCCGCCATTGGAGTGGATCACACTGTTTGAGATAGCAGTTGTTGTGGCAAGTGCATTGGTATTGATGCCTCGGATGCTATTGTTGTAGATCTCATTGTTCACAATGTTGACCGGAGAGGAACCATTATTCACGTACAAGCCGTATGGGTTGTCGTGGATTTTGCTGTTCTGAATGGTGATGTTGTTGCTGCTGTTGACATAAAGACCAGAGGCGGTGTCTGCTGCACCCGCTATGCTAAATCCATCAATAATGAAGTTATTGGAGGCGGTGAGGTAGAACGTATGACCCCCGCTGGCACTAGTAATAGTGGTCAGGTCACTGCCGCATACGGACTGGAGGGTGCGATCGTTCATGGAGCTTATGGATAGATTTTCACTGTAGGTTACCGCCGTAAAGTCTGCATTTGGATAGACTAGAGTGGTTGATCCATCGGTTGATAGGGTCATCGCTTCACCAATGGTGCTGTACCAATCAGTACCGCCACCTGGACGTACCCGCAGGGCATCAACGACGTTGAGGGTGCCGCCGGTAACTGCTGCACCGCTGGCTGCCTGGATGGTGTCGTTGGCATAGAAACGGTAGTTGAAGACGCCATCACCGGCAGCAGCCAGATTGATGGTGCTCTGGTAGAGCTTGCCATCACTACAGACGGTATCTGCGGCTGAGGCCTCCGTCAGGAGATGTTTCTCTGTTGAGCCATAGATGCCGTCGTCGTCACTGTCTATCCAAACCTGGATGTCAGCGGGGCATTGATCATCCGCATCGGTGTAGTTGACCTGGAACTCAAAGTCACTGTAGCTAGCGCCGAGAGGTGGGCGTACGCCTTCAGCACGACAGGAGTCCGCAGCCCAAGCAAGTGTTGGCTGTTGGTTTGTTGGCAGGGTGACCGCAATGCTCTTGCTAATGGTAACGGGTAGACCGCCAGTTGCGGAGTCCACGCCATCTGAGGCGGCGAACTGATAGCTAACAAAACCATCCTCCACGTAAGGCACGGTACGGGTGAGGGTGTAGCGCTTGCCATCGCTGGTGGTGGTATCAGCGGCATCGGTTTCGCTCATGGCGTAGTGTTCACTCGCATCAAAGGTGCCACTGTTATCAATATCGATCAACACTTCGACCAGGGTGGGCAGGGTGTTGTCGAAGTCTGTGACATCGACACGGAAGGTGAAATTACTACCGCCATCGCCGCTATCAGGGTTGACGCCATCACTGCTGTAGTTGACTTCACCGGTCCAGGCCAGGGTGGGTGGATTGTTGGTCAGTGCGATCAGGCCAGGAACTGTGGGTGTGCCGGTGGCATCAAACTCACCATCGCTGGCATAGAGACGGTAGTCGAGGAAGTACTCACCCGTTGGAACCACGATTGTTTGGGTCAGGCTGTAGCGCTTTCCATCGGAGGTGGTGGTGTCGGCTGCGTCTGTCTCAACCATGGTGTATTTTTCGCTCTCGATATAGGCACCATCACTATCTTGATCCAGCCAGACCTGGATCGATTTTGGTAACGTGTTGTCGATATCGCTAAAGTCGATTCGGAAGGTGAAATCACTGCCATTGAGACCCCAGGCAGGATCAATGCTGTCTGCTTCGTAGTTGGTCTCGCCGGTCCAAGCCAGCACAGGTGCGGTGTTGGTGCCTGTGGCTAACACTTCGTATGCACCGATATCATCAGCTGCCCCTTGTGGCCGGATGAGACCATCCATATCATCAGCGGGTGCATAGGCAGCACTGGCGTTGTCGATGGCAGGGGATGGGTACTGGATACGGTAGTCGCCTGCGGCGGCATCGATAAAGTTGGGCAGATCCTCAGAAGTGTAGCCATTTACGGTGTAAATGGAGGCGGCGTCGATGCTGGTGAAGTAGGGGATATTGGTATAATTATCATCGCCATCATTACTCATAACAGTGTCGGTAATGGTGATGGTGCCAGCATTCAAATAAGCGATAGAACCGGTTGCGGCGGTGTTTTCCCAGATGATGGAGTTCCTGATGATCGCTTCGCTGTCATTTTGTATATAGAGGAGACCACCGCCCGTTGAGGTGGCGCTGTTACCCACCAGAGTGCTGTTGATCAGTGTGGTGTCGGCACTGTTGAGGAAAAAACCACCCCCATATGTAGCCGTATTGTTGGCAACAACACAGTTCTCAAAACTAGGTGTTGAGGTCACTCCGTTGGTGTACCAGCCACCACCAGAACTGACGGCGGTGTTGCCGCTGACGGTGCAGTGGTCGAAGGTAGGGCTGCCGCTGTTGTTGAAGTAGATGCCTGCGCCTACGCCACCTGCATTGTTGTCTAGAATCTCTACGTTGCTGAATGAGAGGTTGGTAACGGTCTGCAAATAGATACCGCCGCCGCCACTGATTGAACTGTTGTTGCGGATGATGCTGTTTGTGATGGTGCCTTGGCCCGAGTTAAAGACGATGCCACCACCGGTGTTGGCAATATTAGAGTAGATCTCGACGTTATCGAGCGTAACAATTGAGGTGGCACTGTTGTTATAGAGTCCACCACCATTACCACCCGTGGCATCGTTGTTGTGGATCTTGCTGTTCTTTATGGTGGGTGAGGCGTTGTTGATGTAGACACCCCGTGTGCCGCCGGTGATTTGGAAGCCATCAACAACAGAGCCGTCATTGAGCCATCCAAACTCGACCACGTTGGTGATGCCATCAATGATGGTGGTGTCGGCACCACAGGCGGATTGGATCGTGGTGAAGTCATCGTTGGTGCCATCAAAATCGAGATCTTCATTATAGGTGCCGTCATAGACCACCACGGTATGGGCACCATTGGTGATATCAATGGCAGATTGGATGGTGCTGTACCAGCCGGTGCCACCCGCAGGACGCACCTTCAGTGCATTGAGTGCGGTGACTTGCCTCTCTGTGATCGCTTCGCCCACGGCATCATCGGTACCATCAGTGGCATAAAAGCGGTAGTTGAAAATACCGTCACCGAAATAGCTCAATGTCTGTGTTGCTTGATAGAGCTTGCCATCTGAACAGCTGACATCCGCACCATTAACCTCGGTTAAATCATGCTTTTCATCCACGTCGTAAACGGCGTTGTCATTGCTATCGATCCAAACCTGGATGGTGGTTGGGCACTCAAAAATATCATTGTCTGTGTAGTTGACGGTGAAGGTGAAGTCCCCACCGGTGGCACCTGTTATAGGTGCTACACCTTTAGTCCGACAGGTGCCTGCTGCAAATTCTAATACTGGGAGGCTATTGGATGTGGAATTAACATTGACGACACTGTTACTGACCGGTGCGCCTGTTGCCTCGTCTGATCCATCGGTGGCATAGAAACGATAGTTCAGGATGCCATCACCGGCATAATTGACCGCCTTATAAAGACGGTAGAGTTTACCGTCACTACAGGTGGTATCAGCACCATCCACTTCAGTCAGATTAAATTTTTCATCGGCAGCAAAGCTGGCGTCATCGTTTTCATCGATCCAGACCTGGATGTTGCCAGCTGTTGGACACTGGTTATCATCATCGGTGAAGCTGACTTTGAACTCATAGGTGGTGCCACTGCCGCCGTAGTTTGGATGGACACCATCACTGCTGAAGTTGCTGTCACCTGACCAAGCGAGTGTGGGTATGGCGTTGAGTAGATGCAGTGAACTGTTATTGGTGCCTACATCGCTTGCATCGTTGGTGCCATCAGAGGCGTAGAAACGGTAGTTGAGGATGTTGTCACCCGCACCACTGACGGTCAGGCTCTTCTCGTAGAGCTTGCCGTTGAAATAGTTGGTGTCGCTGCCGATACTCTCGGTCATGGCAAACTTCTCGCCGACATCATAGGTGCCACTGTCATCCAGATCGACCCACACTTCGATGGCCGTAGGTGCATCGTTATTGGTGTCTTGGTATGAGATCTGGAAGGTGAAGCTACTGCCGCCCTTGCCGGTATCTGGGTCAACACCATCGGTGATGTAACCCGCTTGGTCTGACCAGATAAGATGCGGTGCTTGGGTCACATCCTGAAATGGGGTTCTATACTCTTTTGTCAGGCCAGCAGTATGGCAATGGACACACAGGTTGGCGGCGGTTGCACTTTCCCATGCGGTACCGGTACTGGCGGCTAGCGGTAGATCTTCAGGGACGGGGGCGTCACCAGTGTATTCAACATTGACGAGATCATCATTGTTGTACCAGATCCTCAGACCCGGTTCACGGTTGATCAGCTTGCCATCACGGATCATCGCCAGATTGGTTGAGCCATGCACATTGTGACAGGAGAGGCAGGTGGGGCGACTAGTATAGGCCGCTGCGTAGTTGTAATCAGCCGGCCAGTAGAGGGAGTTCATCGTAAGATGGTAATTATGGCGATTGGCACCGTTGGTTACCATATTGGTGTTCATGTTGGTGTCATCAAGAAATGGCCCGTCATCATGACAACTGAAGCAGAGACGGTAATTTGCGGCAGTAAGGGAGTCGTTGGCTAAGAATGGAATCCTCATTGGATCTTCGCCGCTGATCCGTTTCAGACGATAACTTGTCTGATGCTCAGTGGGGTCACAGCCATCACTGCAGTCAAAGCTACGATGATCACCATCGATATGTCCCAGACGAGTGTCGTGGCAATCGTGACACTGTCTACCAGGGCCGCTTTTCACACCACCGGTGGAGGGGATGAATTCGGTGCTGGGCAGACCATGACCGGTCTTATAGAAGCCCCAGCCGATGCCATATTTGTAGTCACCATCTTCATCGCCGATGACGTTGGGCGCGGAGATACTGCCCCAATTGGCAATAACGGCAGGACTATCATCATGACAACCGGCGCACCACTTCTCCTTATCGGGGCGTAGCGTGCCATCGGAGAGATAGACGCCATCCTTGTTCCAGTTATCCTTTGCACCGACGGAGTCGTTGACAGAGTTAACACCATTATAGGTGCCACCCACGCTGTGGCAGCTGTCGCAGACATCGGTCTCATCCAGGGTGAAGACCCCGTTGCCATCGAGATCGGTTCCCGTCTTGAAGGTGGGCATACTGTTGACGTCGTGGCAGACATCGCAGTAGATCGCCGGACCACGTTTATCATCCTCATGATTTTCAGGCGGATAGGTGGTGGACCAGCTCTCAGTATGGGTGGAGTGGGGGGTCGTGGTGCCAGCACCATAGCTGGTTTCACCACCATCACCGGGATCGGTGTAGGGGTAGCTGGCATCGGGGTCATAACGGGTGCCACTCTCATGACCATGGCACTGCACACAGACCGTGGCATCACCCCCGCTCATACCCGCGCCACCATGGGCAAAACCATTCTCATGTTTATGGCAGATATCGGTACACTTCTGACCCGCAGTCCCGCCATTAATATTGGTATGCCACTGATCTGGCCCGCTGCCATCAAAGCGGAAATGGGCGGTACGTGAATGGCAGACCTGGCATGGGCCATCGGTCTCCGTATCATCCGGGTCGGCGAAAGAGTTATCCCCCGTGGCGCGATAGAACTTAACCGGACGCTCAAAGGTATTGGTACAGCTGAAAACGTTGTCGGTGACACTACAGGTATCGGGCTCATCGACACCATTGCCCCGGTCAGGCGCATTGATGGTTTGGTGGATCAACTTGCCATAACCCACCGCAAAGCTTGCGCCCGTTGCCACCGCACCATTAATGGCCCCCTCAACGGTGATGGTATCGGCGGTATTGCTTAAAATTCGATTGGTAACGTTACTATTGGTCAGGTCAGGAAAGAGGATCAGCCCGGCAAACTCATCCACCGTCCAGCCTGCACCGGTACTGGCGAGCACTGTGCTGGTGAGGGAGGTAATCGTACGTTGAGTCAGATAGGCATCGGGCGCGTTATATCGCTGTTGTGGGTGAAAATGGGGGTTGTGACAGGTGCGACACTCCATCGCCCAATCCCCATAACCGTCATCAATCGAGATACTGGAGTGGGTGCGCATGAAGGGGGCGATAATATCGTTATGACAGCTCCAGCAGAGATTATTAGCGGGCGTATCTTCAATGTTTTCAGGGGGATTTAGATTGACTATTTTGAGGAGTTTATCGCCGCTGCTGTGGATATCATGACAATCAAAACAGCTGATGCCATTGCCTTCAAAAGAGTGTGGAAAGTCCTGTGCTTGGAGAGGTGCCAACGCAAAAGCCAGTGGCATTGCGAGCACGAACCATCTAATAATCATCTCTTTAAGCACAAAAACTGCTCCTTAAGCTAGTTTGGTCACCAGAGGGCAGCAATCTTGTTTCTGTACATCATCCGGTTGTGAAGTCCATCTCATGATTTTCAGTGATGTAACAGCATGATCTTTTTATCAGTTGGCTATCTATCTGTTGTGCAAAAAGCACAAAATTGTCTGTACTAACCGATACCCTTGTTCATGCCCTCATTGTTCTAGATAAGCGGCATATATTAGAGTTTCTTTAAATAGCTAATGGTATGAAATGAAGATGTGTAAGGCGGAGTATGTTGCAAATATAGCTTTGTAAAACAGTTTGTTATCTGATTTATATGATGGTTTTTTACGTGGCTTGCTATAGTCAAATAGAGTACTTTTGTTCGTAAAACGATCTGCTTTATGGCGTTCAGGCTTTAAATTACAGCGATTGCCTAAATGCTTCCTGAATAACTATAAAAGTCATAAAGAGACCTGCCAGAATGGCCCTTGGCAGGTCTCCTCTTCCTTTGATTAGTAGCTAGTTGGCCTCATCAGCACCGATATCATCGGCAGCTCCCATGGGTCTTGCCTCACCCTCAATATCATCTGCTGGTGCATAGGTGGCGTTGGCTTGATCTACCATCGGTGACCCCGGCTGGATGTGGTAGTTATCAGCCGTGGCATCGATAAAGGAAGGGTCTACAGCTGGATCAATGTTGGCGCTGGTGGTCGGTGGTCCGTTATAAAAGTTGTTGCCAGAGGTATCGACATTTGAGTCGGTAATGGTCATGAAACCAGGGACAGCGCCACTACAGGCTTTGTATGCAACATGGGCCAAGTTGCTTGCTGTATTGGCCCAGAAGATGGAGTTTCTGACGTTATACACACCGGCGGCACAGAAGTAGAAGACACCGCCATTAGTTGCTGTGTTATCAGCAAAAGTGCTGTTGGTAACGGTCAGGGTTCCTCCGCCGATTCTGAAGACACCGCCATTCGATCCTTGGTTGTTGGCAAAGATTGAGTTCTCGACCGTTAACGGTTTAGAACCATTGAGATTGATCACGCCGCCTTCACCCGTGGAGATATTGTCACGGAATGTGGAACGCTTGATGGTAGTCGATGTGGTGTTGTTTAGGTACATCACACCACCGCCTGCTGTGGTGTTTTGGCCATAGAACAGACTGTCAGTGATCTCAATGACATTATCGGCTTGTGCAAGGATCGCGCGGACACTATTGCTGTAGAAAACGCTGTTCTGGATCTTCACTGGGGCACCATTGGAGTCATTCAAATAGAGGCCATGGTTGTTGCCATGGATCTTGTTGTTCTTGAATAGAACCTCAGTGTGCGTACCGCCGTTGATGTATATACCCGCTTGATTGTCAGCTGTTGCGCCGGTGATGGTGAAGCCATCTACAACCGGGTTGTTGTTGCCATTGAAGACGAATGTACTGTTGGTGTTGGTACTAGATACTATGGTCAGGTCTGGACCACAGACAGAGCGAATCACCTTGTCATGTAACGCATAAGGCGGTAAGACATTCTCATTGTAGGTTGCAGCACTAAAGTCGGCATTAGGGTAGACCAGGGTGGTCAATGGACCCGTTGTCTTATCGACTGCAGCATCAATTGAGCTCTCCCAGTCGACACCGCCGCCTGGGCGTACACGATAGGCATCGAGTACTTCAATCGTACCGCCAGTAGTGGCTGGTGTGCCAGTGGCTTCCTGGATGCCGTCATTGGCGTAGAAACGGTAGTTGAAGATGCCATCTCCAGTGCTGGCCAGATTGAGGTCAGTCTTCTGATAGAGCTTACCGTCACTACAGACACTATCTCCACCATCGACTTCAGTCAGCGCATATTTCTCTTCTGCTTCGTAAGTGGTGTTGTCATTCTCATCTACCCAGACTTCGATTGCAGTTGGGCAGTGATCATCGGCATCGCTGTAGTTGACCAGGAATTCGAAGTCACTATAGCTGGCACCGACCGGTGGACGTACACCCTCATCGCGACAGAGACCAGCAGACCAGCTTAGAACAGCCTGCTCATTAGGTGGCAGGGTGACGGCGATAGTTTTGACTGCGGTGACTGGCAGGCCTCCGGTAGCTGCGTCGAGGCCGTCGGTGGCATAGAAGCGGTAGTTGACGAAGCCATCGGCGACATAAGGTACGCTTCTTGTTAGCGCATAACGCTTACCATCGCTGGTGGCGGTGTCACCAGCATCAGTCTCGCTCATGGCGTACTTCTCGCCAGCTTCGTAGCTGCCGTTATCATCATTATCGATCCACACCTCAACCAGCGTTGGGATGGTGTCGTCTACATCGGTAAAGTCAACACGGAAGGTAAAGTCACTACCACCGTCACCACTGTCAGGGTTAACACCATCGCTGCCATAGTTGGCTTCGCCGGTGTAGGCCATCGTTGGTGGGTTATTGATCAGTGCAATCAGGCCAGGAACAATAGGTGCACCTGTTGCATCATATTGGCCATCGTTGGCATAGAGGCGATAGCTCATGAAGTAACTGCTTGGTGGTGTCGATATGGCCTTAGTCAGGCTGTAGCGTTTGCCGTCAGAAGTGGTGCTGTCGTCACCATCAGTTTCAGCCATGGCGTACTTCTCAGCCTCACTGTATGCGCCGTTGTTATCTTCATCCAACCAGACTTGGATAGCCGCCGGTAGGGTGTCATTGACATCGCTAAAGTCGATGCGGAAGGTGAAGTCACTCCCACTGAATCCCCATGCTGGGTCGATGCTGTCAGATTCATAATCCGCTTCACCGGTCCATGCCAGGGTAGGAGCGGTGTTACTGCCAGCAGCTACAACCTCATAGGCGCCAATATCATCGGCAACGCCCTGTGGACGGCTGATGCCATCCAAGTCGAAGGCAGGTGCGTAGGCGGCACTGGCATTGTCGATTGCATCGGATGGCTGTTGGATATGGTAATTACCCCCTGCAGCGTCAACAAAGTTTGGTAGGCTTTCAGCGGTATAGCCAGAGATGTTGGGTGTGCCAGAGCCTGCGAAATAGGGGGCGTTGGTGAAGACATCATCTCCATCATTACTTACGATTGAGTCGGTAATGTCGATTACACCACCATTAAAATAGCCGATGTAACCGTTACTGGCTGTGTTGTCCCACAGAATTGAGTTTCTGATGATGGCGTTGCTGGTGTTCTGCACATACATCACTCCACCACCTGTTGAGGTGGCGCTATTGCCAACCAGCGTACTGTTGATCAGCGTGGTGTTTGCGCTGTTGAGGAAGAAGACTCCACCCAACGATCCGCTGTTGTTGGCAACAATACAGTTCTCAAAAGTGGGGGAGGAGTCTGTGCTGTTGACATACCAGGCACCTCCTACGCTGGTTGAGGTGTTACCACTGATGATGCAGTCTTTCACAGTTGCGCTACCGGTGTTGAAGTAGAATCCACCGCCACTTCCGCTGGCCACATTATCTTTGAAGTCGGTGTTGGTAATCGATATGCCGGAAGTTTTGCTTTGGATGAAGAAAGCGCCTCCGTTGATCGCTGTATTATTACGGATCAATGAATCGGTGATGGTGAAGTTGCCAGCACTGTTATAGATGCCACCACCATTGTCAGCATAGTTTGAGTAGATATCAACATTCTCTAGGGTCACTGTGGATGGATTGGTGTTGTAGATGCCGCCACCGGCCGTGTTACTTATATCGCGAGCTGGATCTGCGTCATTACCATAGATCTTGCTGTTTTTGATGGTGGCTACGCCACTGTTGAAATAGACACCGTGATAACCACCGGTGATTGAGAAGCCGTCAACCTCTGATCCAGTGCTGAGATATCCGAACTCAACAACCTTGTTAAAGCCAGAACCGTTAATGGTAGTGCTATCAGCGCCACAGGCAGACTGTAGGGTGTGATTGTTGTCGTTGGTACTGTCGAAGACGATACCTTCATTGTAGGTGCCATCGTAGACGACAACATGGCTGCTGCCTGCATCATCGATGGCACTTTGAATGGTACTAAACCAGCCTGCGCCTCCGGCACCGCGTACTTTGACTGCATTCAGTACGGTTACCTGGTGATCGGTTGTTGCTTCGCCCATTGCATCCTCAACACTATCGTTGGCAAAGAAACGGTAGTTGAAGAGTGTGTCGCCAGCAGTAGTGAGTGCTACGGTTGTGCTGTATAGCTTGCCATCAGCGCAGTTGACATCGCCACCATCCACTTCGGTCAGTGGCAGTTTTTCACCTGCGTCGTAGACTACCCAAATCCCCACATAGAAAATAACGTGCTCAAAAAAACAGCCCAAAGCATAAGGATACTCTAATATAGTTGGTGTTTTCTGACACTCGAAAATACACCGCGCCAAAAAAACAACGTCTTTCACCA
>JAKITT010000139.1 GCA_021647945.1 Candidatus Polarisedimenticolaceae bacterium | reverse complement strand
GAGTTTGTAAGGTAGAATGTGTGTTGGCCTTGGTTGTTTCACCCATTGGGTGTCGGTTTGTTTTGTCGCTAACCATTATACAACCAAGGCTTTCTGCGTTTTACGTTTTTCTATGTGGGGATTAGGGTACCGTAGTGATATTGGCAGATCAGTAGTATCTACTGTAAAGTTCATGACTCCAACGTGCATGCGGGTGTAGTTTAATGGTAGAACTTCAGCTTCCCAAGCTGACTACGAGGGTTCGATTCCCTTCACCCGCTCCATTCCTTTCTGTTCTAGCGTCATTGCTCTTTGGCTTGGTACTTGGTTCTGACTGAATTCAGAACCTCCTCTTTTGTGATTGGGTAACTGAGCAGATAGCCCTGAACTGAGTCACAGTGATGTTTGCGTAGGAAATCGAGCTGGCCGCTATTCTCTACCCCTTCGCCAATCACTTCAATATTAAAGGCGTGGCCAAGTTGGATCACCGCTTTGGCGAGATTGGCATCATTCTCATCCATCGCTACGTCACGCACAAACTCACGGTCTATTTTCACTACGTCGAATGGAAAACGGCGTAGGTGGCTTAGTGAGGATTGGCCTACACCAAAGTCATCGAGTGCAATGCGAACGCCCAGTGCTTTAAGTTTATTGAGTGTCTCTAAGGCGATCTCGGGTTTTTTAGCTAGCGCCTCTTCGGTTACCTCTAACATTAATTGATGGGGTGATAGGCGGCCGCTGATCAGTTCAGAGAGCAGAATAATTGACTGGTGGTCATTGATTAGAAAAGAGGGGCTGAGGTTGACCGCAATGAAGAGATCTTTAGCGCCGTATGTGCGGAAGGCGGCTTGCATCTCAATTACATCTTCTAGCAACTGCTCGACCACCTGTGCCATCAGGCCGGTCTCCTCTAGCTGCCGCAGGAATGATTCGGGTGACAGAATTTCTTGATCTGATTTGCGCCAGCGTAGTAGTGCTTCGTAGCCCTCTATCTGCAGATTGTCTGTTTTTGCGATGGCGCTGAAGTGGAACTCAAACTCACCGGCAATAACGGCCTGTCTCAGTCTGTTCTCAAGCTCAAGGTGTTCGACGGCATGTTCGGTCATCTCTTTGGCGTAGAAACGATAGGTTCCTTTTCCTGCCCGTTTGGCCTCATACATAGCGGCATCAGCTGCTTGGATCAGTCGGTCTGAGTTGGTGTCATCGGTGGGGCTAAGAGCGACGCCGATGGATGTTGATATGTAGAACTCTTGATCATTTAAGATGAAGGGTGGTTTGAAGGCGAGCAGAATTTTCTCGGCCATTTTTGACGCCTCGCTGTGGTCGCCAAAAAACTCCAGCAGTATGGCAAACTCATCGCCACCCAGTCGTGCCACGGTGTCTGATTCACGAACGGTAATGCGTAGGCGTTCGGCGACGGCGATTAGCAGTTGATCACCCACGGCATGCCCCAGGCTGTCGTTGATGTATTTGAATCCATCGAGGTCGAGAAACATCACGCTTAGCAGGTGGTTTTGACGTTCTGAGAGATGCAGTGCGTGGACGAGTCGATCACGGAACAGGGTGCGGTTAGGCAGGCCTGTTAATGCATCATGATGGGCCATGTGATCCAGCTTTGAGTGGCGACTCTCCATGTTGTTAATCAGCCCTCGCAGTGCCTCGACGAGATGACGGGTTTCACTGGCTGGCTGTTGTGGGAGTGATAGTTCGATACTGCTCTCTCCCCCTTGCTGAATGGCGTTGATGGTCTCCGTGAGAGGTTTTAGTATCAAACGGTGAGAGAGGATGTAGAAGTAACTGATCAGCAGAATAGCGGCTGTTGTTATGAGAATGATCCAGAACAGTGTCTGCTGTATGAGTTCATTTAGTTGTGCCAGTTGTTGATTGGCCGTGTGGCTCGTGCCCTCTCCAGTGATGTGTTGATATGAGGTTAGGAGCAGTTGACTGGCTTGTTCAATGTTGCTGTAGCCGATATAGGCGATGATGAGCAGGCTGAAGCTGAAGAGTAGTGCCAGATAGAGATAGCGTCCCTTGAAAGAGTCAATGCCGGGCATCAGCATGACTTTATTTCCTATTTTAATCATCTGACCGGCAGGCTGCGATGTTGAGAAGAGGGCGTGTTGAGTGTGCGACTCAATAGATTAACGGGTTGGGTCAACATATCCTTTTAGTATCGGCCATTGTGGTGAAAGGTTGAGGAAATAATTTCTGTTATTGGTGGGGCTTTTATGCCCCCCAGCGTGGCTGGAGTTGGTGCTCGATAGCGAGGTGATCAAGTATGCGGGCGACCATAAAATCGACCAGTTCATCAACGCTTTGTGGGCGGTGGTAGAAACCGGGGCAGGCGGGCATTATGGTGACGCCCATGCGCGCTAGTTTCAGCATATTCTCCAGGTGAATTTCGGAGAAGGGGGCTTCACGGGCGAGTAGCAGCAGTGGGCGGCGCTCTTTTAGCATCACATCGGCGGCACGTTCGATCAGATTGTTGCTGGCACCACAGGCGATGGCCGAGAGGGTGCCCATGGTGCAGGGGGCGATCACCATCGCCTCGGGTGCATTTGATCCACTGGCAACGGGTGCTTCCCACTGTCGGTTGCCAAATAGTTGCAGCTGTCCAGGCGATGCGTTGCATCGCTCAGCGAGGAACGCCTCTGCTTCGTGTAGATCAGTGGGTAATGTTAGCCCAAGCTCTGTCTCAATGACCACGCGGCCAGCATCAGAGATCATCAGATAGACGTGGCGTTTTGCCTCAATCAGCGCCTCTAATAGGCGCAGGCCATAGCAACTGCCTGAAGCGCCAGTGATGACAAGAGAGATCGCTTTTTGTTGCTTCATCATGGTGAATTCCCAGCGGCTGAATCTAAGATTCTAGCAGTACATCCAGTAGCCGTTTGTGAACATTGTCAAATCCTCCATTACTCATCACCAGTAGATGGTCATGCGGTTTGGCGATTTGGCTCACCGCATCGACAATCTCACCCACCTCTTCAAAAATTTGGAGACGCTGACCTAAGGCGAGCAGTGTCTTTCTCATATCCCACGCCAGTTGTTGAGGCTGGAGGATGAAGATTAAGTCAGCCTGTTGTAGCGCATCGGCCAGACGGTCGGCATGTACCCCCATGCGCATGGTGTTTGAACGTGGCTCCAGAATGGCGATGATACGTTGCTCACCCACCTGTGCCCGTAACCCCTGTAGGGTGGTTTTGATGGCGGTTGGATGGTGGGCAAAATCATCATAGAGACGGATATTTTTGACCTCACCTCGCAGCTCCATGCGGCGTTTCACATTGCGGAAGCGTCTGAGTGAGTCAACGGCGATCTTGGGTGGCACACCGGCGTGGCGGGCCGCAGCCAGTGCGGCGAGTGCATTGGCCTGATTGTGACGGCCAATGAGATCCCACTCAACGCGCCCGACCTCATTGCCGTCACAAATGACATTAAAACTGCTGCCATCGGCGCTGCTATGGGTGATATGCCAATAGGCCTCCATCTCAGGGTCAAAATATTCGACCGGCGTCCAACAACCCATATCAAGGGTGTCGTGCAGATTGCCGTCGTAGAGTGGACTGATGATTAGGCCGCACTTTCCCGGTACGGTACGCACCAAATGGTGGAATTGGCGCTGGATCGCCTCCAGATCTTCAAAGATGTCGGCATGATCAAACTCAAGGTTGTTCATCACCAAGGTGCGTGGCCGGTAGTGGATGAACTTGGAGCGTTTATCGAAGAAGGCAGTGTCATATTCATCGGCTTCAACAACAAAGAAAGGGGTCTCACCCAGGCGGGCAGAGGTGCCAAAATTCTCTGGGATGCCGCCAATTAGGAAGCCGGGGTTGAGATCGGCATCCTCAAGCAGCCAAGCCAGCATGCTGGCCGTGGTGGTTTTGCCGTGTGTTCCTGCGACGGCTAAAACCCAACGATCTTTAAGTAGATGTTCCGCCAGCCACTGTGGCCCGGAGGTGTAGTTGATGTTGCTATCAAGCATGTACTCCACGGCGGGGTTGCCACGTGAAAGTGCATTACCAACGATCACCAGATCAGGTTCTGGCTGAAGGTGTTCGATGTGGTAACCCTCCATCAACGTAATGCCAAGAGACTCGAGTTGTGTGCTCATGGGTGGGTAGACGTTGGCGTCTGAGCCACTGACTTGATAGCCGAGGGAGTGGGCAAGGTGGGCGATGCCCCCCATGAAGGTGCCACAGATTCCGAGGATATGAATATGCATTAGCTCACCTGAAAAATATTGGCCATCACGGCATAGGAGAAGAAGGTGTAGAGCAGTCCAAAGCTGATGGCTAATGGCAAAGGCAGGGTAAATGTATGGCGGAGAATATGTGCCAGGATAATGATGCTCCACATCACCAGCAGGAGCAGTAGCGTCCCGGCCAGTGTGGGTTCGCCGCCATTGCCTGCTAGCACCAAGAGTGGCAGTGCGATCAGGCTAAGTATCAAGCCGCTGCCCATCAACGCGGTGGCGGACTGAATGAAACGCGCCTCTATCTGGCGTAGGTAGAGCATCCCTTTGAGTGTGATAAGTAGCAGGCTGGCACCTATAAAACTCTCAAGAAGCGCGGCGGCTGGATGGGGTCGCACATCACCAATTAGCAGCAGACCGACCAAAACATTCAGTATAAACGTGATGCTTAACAGCGCTTGGGATGCAGGTAGATCTTGCGGTTTGACGCGCAGTAGGCAGAGATCGAAAAAGTAGTTAATCAGTGCTTTCAAAGAGAGCCTCAGTAGCGTGCGCCGTAATGGATTAAACCTAATTCCTGCGATGATGGCCCTATTCTATATTTAAGGCCTGTTTAATTCATACTCTGTTGAATGATGTTAAAGGGGGTAGCCACTCCATCGGCCTAATATGGTAGGTGCGCATTCATGCGCATGTTTGCAGATTCGGCTGGTCGCATAAATGCCGACCCTACACGAGCATAAAGTCTCTGGAGTGGAAAAAGGCCAATGAAGTGGATACCCCCTTGATGTTATTCTGCCTTTTTCACAAGCAATAAAGTAGCGTGTTGATGCAAGAACATTTTGTCGATAGCCCAGAACAACTCAAGCAGCTCTGTGAGCGACTCCAACAGAGCCAATGGCTGGCGCTGGATACAGAGTTTATCCGTGAGCGCACCTACTTTCCCCACTTCTGCCTGCTACAGATTAGCAACGGTCAAGAGGCGGCCTGTATTGATCCCCTCAGTTTAGAGGATCTCTCCCCGCTTACCGCGCTGCTATTTGATGAGAACATCGTCAAGGTTTTCCACGCTGGACGCCAGGATATGGAGATCTTCTATCAGCATTGGCAGCGTCTCCCATCACCGCTCTTTGATACTCAAGTTGCCGCCTCGCTGCTGGGGCAGGGTGATCAGATTGGTTATGGAGGCTTGGTGCAGAAGGTGCTGGGCATTGAGCTGGAGAAGGGGGCCTCCCGCACCGACTGGAGTCAGCGTCCACTGGAGCAGGAGCAGGTTCGTTATGCGTTGGATGATGTGATTCATCTGGGCGATGTCTATCTCCAGCAGCGTGCAGCGTTGGAGAAGATGGAGCGATTGCAGTGGTTGGATGATGACTTCAATATGTTGACCGACCCCACCACCTATCAGAACGCCCCTGAGAGCTGTTGGCAACGGGTGAAAGGGCGTCAGCACCTCAAAGGTGTACAGATGGCGGTGTTGCAACAGCTTGCTGCATGGCGTGAAGAGCGTGCTATAAAACGCAATATACCCCGCAAGTGGATGGTAAAAGATGAGATCTTGTTGGAGATGGCGCGTCGTATGCCAAGCGACAAAGCGCAGTTATTGAAGCTGCGAGGGGTAGAGGATCGGCTGGTTGAGCGCCATGGCGAGGATCTACTGCAGTTGATCAAAAAAGCACGTGCGCTCCCCAAAGATGAGTGGCCGGTGGAGAAGCGAGCAAAACGTCCAGGTTTAGAGCAGGAGGCGCTGACGGATCTACTGATGTGTGCGCTGCGTCTATTGTCTCAGCAACAGAAAATCACCCCTGTCATTATCGCTGGCCGCAAAGAGTTGGAACGGTTAGCCAAAGGGGAGCGAGATATTGCCCTGCTGAGTGGTTGGCGTAAGAGTGTGGCGGGCGATGTTCTGTTGGATCTAGCGGAAGGGCGTTGCCAGATAGAAGTGGAGAAGGGCGTGCCGAGAATTGTTAGAGCAGGGTCGCTATAGGGAGCCTCTGGTCAAGTTTGGTTGCACTAAAGCATAAGGTTCGCTAAAGCTCAGCTAAGAATTAGGCTGAGATGAAACTGTTTTGATTTGTATCGAAGTGAGCTGGAATAGTTGCTCTATTGTGGCGATCTTCGGGGCGAACCGGGACAGTTTCGGCCAGCCTAAAACAATCATGACTTGATCAGAGACTCCCTGGCAGATCCCCTCTCTGGTGATATTGCGACCAGAGAGGGTGAAAGCTGATTTAAGTGGCGATGATTCCGTTAGCCACTAAAAGTGCCAGTGAGACGATTGCGCCAATGACTGGAATAGAGAGCAGGGCGGTGAGTACTTTGGTCAGGCCAACGGGCTTATCCATGATGATTTCCTTATCGTAGTAAATTTTGGTGATCTGTTTGGCCATCAAAATCTTGGTGGCGGGTTGATCTTCCTTGTCGTTTTCATGACATTTGTCACTTTTTAGTGCATCCATGCCCTATTGGCAAGCGATAAATCGGTCGCGGAATAAATTATATTTTTTTCGGATTGGTGGCCTAAGGGTATCTCTCTAATGGACTGGGGATGATGCCAGAATTAGACGATGATACGGTGGTGATTCACCTGTTTTGTGATATGTCGACGCCCTAAAAAGCGCATGTGCTAAGCAGGTGAATAGTCCCCCCAGCTTGGCTCACCGATAGGCTTAGCTGATTAGCGACCCAGGCCGCTACGCGACCACAAATCAAAGAATAACATGCGGCCTATCGAAAATGGTGCACAATTAGATTAGGTGCATACAGGAGCAAAGGCCGAAATTACACTGGTGCTGAAATGC
>JAKITT010000138.1 GCA_021647945.1 Candidatus Polarisedimenticolaceae bacterium | reverse complement strand
TTCAGCACCAGTGTAATTTCGGCCTTTGCTCCTGTATGCACCTAATCTAATTGTGCACCATTTTCGATAGGCCGCATGTTATTCTTTGATTTGTGGTCGCGTAGCGGCCTGGGTCGCTAATCACCTTAATCTTTGGCAGAATTCCCGCCAGCCTGGAAGCCCTATGGCATCAATGGAGGCTTCATTTTGGCGCTTTGCTTCTTTCATGAAGGTGAAGTATTTACGCTTGATTCATTCATTTTCCGGGTTGCATTTCATCACTGCTCAGGAGGAGGTTGTCACTCTCATATGGCCTGCATAGCGCTATCTAAAATGAGTGGTTACGAGGATCAGAACAGCGTTACTGGGTCACCGGTTTTCCATGCTGGATATTTTTGCATCACCGACCGAAACAGTTTGCTTTCCAATAAGAGATTTAGCCACTGCTGGAGATGGCTGTAGTTTGTGGCATAAAACCACTCAGCATCAACGTGAGCAAATTGTCTGACGAAGGGAAAAATTGCGATATCAGCAAAACTGACCTGTTCCCCCAGCAGATAGCGGTACTGACTTAAACAAGCCTCTAACGTTTGAAGAAAACCTTCACCTTGCTGGCGATAGCATAGGCGGAATTCTCTCTCTTCACGCTCATCTCCAGCGTACCGGTTTGGATATTTATAACGATCTAAGGCCGTTTTAAACAGCGTATCGTTTGTCTCTATGAGGATTTTCCCGGTGTTAGTCTCTTCACTTGTAACGTTGAGCCACCCCAGAGGGTCATTTTGTTGCAGTACCCACCAGACAATATCAAGGCTCTCATCAACAATCTGCCCATCTGGCAGCTGGAGTACCGGAACGGTGCCTTTTGGTGATATGGCGAGCATTTCAGGGGGCTTTTCACGCAGAATGACCTCTCTGAGTTCCACTTGAATGGCACTGGCTCTTATTGCTAGGCGCGCTCGCATGGCGTAGGGACAACGCCGGAATGAGTACAAAATAGGACGCATAAAATGACTACTGCTTGCACCAAGCTAGGAAGCGGTTGTTGGCAGGCATAACATGATCATTTTCTAGCGACATACCGTGGTCAATAGCGAGCCGGTTGAGCGCCTCAAAATCTCTTATTGCGCTGTTTGGGTCACGTGACTTGAGCCAAACATCAAACTGGGCATTACTGTCGCTGGTGTACTCCCCGCCATAATTGAAAGGGCCGTAGAGACAAAAGATACCCCCCGCTTTCAACAGACGCCCTACACCAGAAAACATCTTCTCCACCGCTGACCAGGAGATAATGTGGGCAGTATTGGCACTGAAAACGGCATCCACATCCACGCTAGGCCACTCTGTTTTGGTCACATCCAGAGCCAGTGGGCGGTTCACATTCGACAGCGCCGCTTCATCTAACCAGGCATTGATACCCGCATGAGAGGCGGGGAGATCACTGGTCAGCCAAACCAGATGGGGTAAGTGGCTGGCAAAATAGATCGCATGTTGTCCGGTACCACTGCCGATCTCCAACACCTTCTGCCGGTCTGATAGATAGGTCTGTAAAACCTCCAGTATGGGCTCTCTATTCTGCTCACAAGATTCTGCGTAGAGTTTCATGGGTTATCCGGTTTTTTATAGGGTGAGTGTGACCGCATTTGATCGATATATGCCTGCACATGGCTCTGCTCATGCGTGACAAACTCTGCAATCGCATCACGAAACCGTGGGTCGGCAATCCAATGGGCAGAGTAGGTAGCGGTGGGAGAAAATCCACGGCTCGCTTTATATTCACCTTGTGCCCCAGGCTCAAATCGCTCAAGTCCGTGTGTAATGCAATATTCAATGCCCTGGTAGTAACAAACCTCAAAGTGCAGACTGCGAAACTCTTTATAACAACCCCAGTGACGCCCATACAACGTATTAGCACTACGGTAATTCAGTGCGCCAGCGACGCAGCGGCCCTCTTTATAAGCAAGAACGACGACGACCTGATCGCCCATTGACTCTGATAGCTCTAAGAAAAACGCCAGACTCAACGTCGGCAGACCCTGCTTGCGCTCAAAGGTTAAACGATAAAATTGATAGAGATGTCCCCACTCCTCCCTGCTCATCTCATTGCCATGCAGAACTTTCAGACGAATAGCCTCACTTTCAACATGACGACGCTCTTTACGAATATTTTTGCGCTTACGTGAGGTGAAACGGCTCAAGAAATTTTCAAAATCACGATAGCCCAAATTTTGCCAATGAAACTGGCAATCCATGCGTGACAACAGACCATGCTGCATCAGATGTTGATGTTGTTCAGAACTCGGAAAGAGCCAGTGAATTGAAGAGCAGCCCAATTTTTCAGCATGCTCTATGGCTGCGCTAGTGAGCCGTTGTTCAATCTTTGCCGCCTCTTGCCCAGCTGCATAGAGCAGACGACGCCCGGTAACCGGTGTATAGGGGATGGCTGAAACCAGCTTTGGATAGTAGTCGAGATTGGCGCGGTCATAGGCCTGCGCCCAACTCATATCAAAAACAAACTCACCATAGGAGTTGAATTTGAGATAGAGGGGCATCGCTCCGACCAGTCTGCCTACTGAGTCATACAGCACAATATGTTGCGGTAGCCAGCCAAAACGTTCACCCACACAGCCATGGCTCTCCAAGGCGGATAGGAACTCATATTTCAGAAATGGGTGCTCTTCGGGAACCAGCGCATTCCACTCTTCACGCGGCACCTGTGACAATGCGGTCAGGATAGTTACATGCATTGTTTGGACTATAGCAAACAGCTGCCCAGGAAGTTATTGGCAGCGTCTCTGGATAAACCAAGGTGATTAGGTACAAAGCCATTGAAATATCAGATAGCGATCCCTTGCATTCTATTGTCGGGACTCACTCGGATATTTCATAAATTTGTGCGGAGACAGCTCTCGACTCCTGTCTTCGCTTGTATTTGTGCATCCATGCACTTCATTGCGCAGGATATTGGTTTCACAAGGAAATTTATGAAAGGGGTATCCACTCCATTGGCCTAATAGGGTAGGTGCACATTCATGTGCATGTTTGCAGGTTTGGCTGGTCGCATAAATGCGACCCTACACGCATACAGTCTCTGGCGTGGAAAAAGACCAATGAAGTGGATACCCCCTTATTTATGAATTATCCGGGCTAAGGCAAACCCCATCTGTTCAATTCAGCCTGTTACTCTCAAATATGGGCGTGCGGGACAGACTGGGGCGCTAATCACCTAAACCAAAGGTCTCACCGTTGCTGGTGAGACCTTTGGTCAAACGACCTCAACCGTGCCAAATCCTCTCTCAATCAGATATGAATGGCTCGCCCTTCCACATCCAACGCAGCCTCTTTCACCGCCTCACCTAGGCTAGGATGCGCATGGCAGGTACGCGCAATATCTTCTGATGAGGCACCAAACTCCATGGCAAGCACCGCTTCTGCAATCAGTTCGCCTGCACTGGGGCCGACGATATGAACACCTAACACCCGGTCGCTCTTGGCATCAGCGATTATCTTAACAAAGCCGTCACTGCTTCCATTGCAGCGCGCTCTGGCGTTGGCACTAAATGGAAATTTACCCACACGGTATTCAACGCCCTCCTCCTTCAGGCTATCTTCTGTACGACCAACACTCGCCGCTTCTGGCCTGGTGTAAACCACGCCCGGAATCGCTTTATAGTTAACATGACCAGATTTGCCAGCCAGGTTTTCTGCAACAGCAACCCCCTCCTCCTCCGCCTTATGGGCCAACATGGCACCACCAATCACATCACCGATGGCGTAGATACCGCCGACATTGGTTTGGTAGGCGGCATCTACCTTGATAAACCCCCGTGCATCAATATCAACCCCCGCCTCGGCAAGACCTAGCCCTTGCGTGTAGGGTTGACGGCCAATCGCCACCAGTACAGCTTCAGCTTCCAATGTTTCACATTTGCCATTGTTGAGCGATTCAACCATAAGTTGAACCTTCTCTCCGTGCCTTTCAGCACTCACCACTTTGGTTGAGAGTTTTAAAATCATGCCCTGTTTTTTCATGCTCCGCTGCATCTGTTTACGGATATCCTGGTCCATGCCAAGCAACAGCGTATCCATAAACTCCACCACGGTGACTTCAGCCCCCAGACGACGCCAGACTGACCCCAGCTCCAGGCCAATGACCCCACCACCGATAACTACCAAACTGCTGGGCACCTTGTTAAGTGCAAGCGCGCCTGTGCTTGATAGAATGCGCTCCTCATCAATCTCCACACCCGCTAGTGGGGCCACTGAGGAGCCGGTTGCAATAAGGATATTTTCAGCATTGACGTGGTACTCATTCTCACCCTCTTGAGGGGATACTTTGACCCGGTTGGGCGCAACAATCTCCCCCTTCCCCTTTATGTAGGCCACACTATTTTTCTTGAAGAGGTACTCAATGCCTTGGGTAAGATCCAGCACCACCTTCTCTTTACGCTGCATCATGGTGTTCAGATCAAGCGTTACCGATTCAGCCTTAACACCATGCACCGCCAGCTCATTTGATGCCATTTCATAGTGATGGGAGGATTGCAGCAAAGCCTTGGAGGGGATACACCCCACATTGAGACAGGTGCCACCGAGGGTGTTACGTTTCTCGATGCAGGCCACGCTCATCCCCAGTTGAGCCGCCCGAATAGCCGCCACGTATCCACCTGGCCCACCACCGATTACGATGAGATCATATTTATCATTAGTCATTGATATCATCCTTAAGCATCCAACATGATCCGCTGCGGATCCTCAATACACTCTTTTACTCGAATCAGAAAACCGACGGCTTCACGGCCATCGACAATGCGGTGGTCATAGGAGAGGGCCAGATACATCATGGGCCTCGCCTGAATAGTGCCATCAGGCATCACCATGGCGCGCTCAACAATATTGTGCATTCCCAAGATGCCAGATTGCGGGGCATTAAGGATGGGAGTGGACATCATGGAGCCATAGATGCCGCCATTGGTAATGGTGAAGGTGCCGCCCTGCAACTCATCCAGTGCGAGCCGTCCCTCTTTGGCCTTTGCCCCTAACTCACGGATTTTTGTCTCAATGCCGGCAAAGCTGAGGCTCCCCACATCCCGCACCACCGGCACCACCAGCCCTCTTTCAGTACCCACCGCAACACTAATGTCGTAGTAGTTTTTATAGATGATCTCATTACCGCTGATCTCAGCATTAACTGCGGGAAACTCCCTTAATGCCGCCACGCAGGCTTTGGCAAAAATCGACATATAGCCGATCCGCACCCCATGTTTTTTTTCAAAGGCCTCTTTATATCGGCTCCGCATCGCCATGGCGGCAGTCATATCCACCTCATTGAAGGTGGTTAACATGGCCGCTGTATTTTGAGCCTCCTTCAGCCTTTCTGCCACCCGCCGACGCAACCGTGTCATCGGCACCCGCTCTTCCCGTGGCCCCTCTACAGGGGGGGGGAACTGAATATCTGATGGGGTTGCCATTTTGCTAGAAGATATGGGTGAAGCAGGTTTGGCTTGGCTGCTGGTCGCATCAATATGCGCTAAAACATCGCCCTTTGTCACTCGCCCTCCTTTGCCGGTCGCGCTAATCGCATCTGACTCCAAGCCATGTTCATCCACCAATCTGCGCGCTGCGGGCATCAGCGAGGGGTCACTGGCGGTAGAAGTCGCGGGGGGTGGTTGAGCCGCTTCTGCCACATCTACAGGATCTGCTTTAGATATTGCAGCCGCTGAGGCTCCCTTATCAATAAGACCAAGCACGATGCCCACCTCGACATCTTCGCCTTCAGTGGCATTGATGCTCTTAATCACCCCTGCTACGGGTGAAAGCACCTCTAAGGTGACCTTATCCGTCTCCAGCTCCAATAGCGGCTCATCTTGTGCCACCTCGTCACCGACCGATTTTAGCCACTTTAGAACCGTAGCTTCAGCAATTGATTCACCAACAGTAGGTACAATTATTTCAATATCCATGACATCCTCAATCATTATTATGTGTGAGAGTTACCTAACCCACTCAGTGGTGTGGCACGCTGAAATGGCTGTAGAAGATCGGCCAATGGCCAACTCAACGCCTGTTCCAATAGAAGTTTCTGCTCTTTCAAATGGATCACCATGGCACCACTGGCGGTCGAGGCAGATGCTTTTCGGCCAACAAAAACAGGGCGCTCATTGGCGAGTTTGAGGGCATCCAGCACATATTGAAGCCGTGGCTGGACAAATAACCAGGATCCCATATTGGCAGGCTCCTCCTGGCACCAAACCAACTCAGCCCGATGATAACGCTTTACCATATTGACCAGGCTATCCCGTGGCCAGGGGTAGAGCTGTTCTACGCGGATGATGACCACATCCTCTATCTTGCACTGACGCCGCTCTTGAAGAAGGTCGTAGTAAACCTTGCCGGTACAGAGAACGACTCGTTTGACCGCCTCATCTGCCACCATTTTATCAACCTCACCCAACACCCGGTGAAAACTTGATCTTGGCCCCATATCATCCAACGTGCTAACGCAAAGCTTGTTCCGCAACAGAGATTTTGGTGCCATCACAACCAGTGGTTTGCGAAAATTACGCCGCACCTGACGCCGCAAGGCATGGAAGTAGTTTGCTGGTGTCGTCAGATTGACTACCTGAATATTATCTTCGGCACAAAGTTGTAGATAACGCTCCATACGTGCCGAAGAGTGTTCCGGCCCCTGCCCTTCATAACCATGCGGCAGCAACATCACTAGACCCGACATGCGCAGCCACTTTGATTCACCAGAGATGACAAACTGGTCGATAATCATCTGCGCACCATTGGCAAAGTCACCAAATTGTGCCTCCCAGAGTACTAAGGCGTGTGGTTCAGAGAGAGTGTAACCATATTCAAAGCCCAGTACCGCCACCTCTGAGAGTGGGCTATCAATGACTTCAAACTGGCTCTTCTGACCCGGAATATTGTTGAGTAGGATATGTCGTGCCTCTGTCTCCTGATCCACCAGCACGGAGTGGCGATGTGAAAACGTGCCACGACCAGAGTCCTGGCCTGAGAGCCGTATCGGGGTTCCTTCATGCAGGAGCGTGCCAAATGCCAATGCCTCAGCCATAGCCCAATCAATTCCCTCTCCTGACTCAACCATCTCCCGCCTCTTCTTCAGCAGTCGAATGATCTTGCTATGGGTGGCAAAATTCTCCGGTGGCGGCGATATGGCTCGCCCCAC
>JAKITT010000137.1 GCA_021647945.1 Candidatus Polarisedimenticolaceae bacterium | reverse complement strand
CCAAGTGCAGAAAATGAGACTATTTCAAATGCTGTTTTATCAACAACTTAGGTTTATGTTACTCAAGAGGTATGAAGCTCAGCGTCTGTAGGAGCGGCGCCAAGCCCAATCGCGGCGAGGGCGCCACTCCTACGGGTATACTGAGCTTTGTACCTAATCACCTATCGTTATGATGCTGGTCGTGTCTCAATTTGACTCGCACACTCATATCGGAGATCCGTGTTAGACTGGCCATCCATAAAAACCAGCAGCATAACGAATGGTTCGTCACCTCATCATCATCACATGGCTTGTTATATCCATCCTCGGTTACGGGATGGCAATCGCTGCCGATGTGCATGATGAAGAGACTCAGGTGATGGCAGTTGGAGATGTCACCACCTCCATGATGATCCACACATGCTGCCTGCCCACGACCAATGTGGCCACGGCTCGTTCCATCTGATCGGACTCAATTTCATACCCGCCACCACTCCACCGGTATGTAACCGCCACAGTCAAAAGAGCGCCTACTTGGTTGCCTGGAACTCTTTCTTTCACCCCCCACCCTCTCGCCCGCCCAAAACCTAAGTCTCATATTGAGTTTACCGCTGCTTTGCCAGTGATCACTTGTTTGTCTAAATCTGTGAGACTTTTGTTATGTCGTTCATTACCTGTTTGCGTGCAGGGCTGTGTGCCTGCCTTGTAACCAGTGCCGCTACTGCCTGGTCATCAACCATTCAGCTATCTTTAGCCGCTGGAAATATGACTGGCCTAAGCCAATTCATAAACCAAATTCTGGATAAAACCCCAGAGATCCAGGCAGCACACTCTGCTATTGAGGCTGCTCAGGCCCGCCTGCAAGGTGCTGGCCTGCCCATTTACAACCCTGAACTGGAACTGGAAGGTGAAAAGAGAGAGGGAGCCGACCATTACGATTATGGCATTGGCCTAAGCCAAACCATCGACCTGCATGACAAACGCAGCATGCAGGAACGGGCCGCCCAAGCCGAATTGGCTGCCACCCAGTCTGCGCTTAATGCGCTCAGGCAAACAAAGGCGGTGGAGCTGCTGGACGCCATGGTTCGCATCCTAAACAGCAAAGAGATCACCTCACTCACCAAACGATGTTTCCAGTTGCTGGAACGGTTTCAGACGCTTGCTGAGAAACGGCATAGTGCCGGTGATATACCTCTTATCGAGGTGGAGCTGACACGCTTGGCTGTCGCTGAGGCAGCAATGACTCACGCCCTGGCTGGAGGTCAATTGGTAGAGGCAAAGGGAGACTTTTTTACCCTTGCCGGTAAGCTGCCACCTAAGCGGCTCCACTTGCCCGCCTCCCTCCCTACCTACCCGCCTGCCGAATACTCAAGAGAATGAGCAACTCGCCAACCAACACCCAGCTGTCCAGCAGATCCATCTTCTAGCACAGGCAGCCCGGATGCAGATCAACGCCACAGACCGGGGGCGCAAAGCTGACCCTACGTTGGGATCAACGGCCGGACGTGATGATGAAGAGGGCAGACTCATGCTCTCTTTCTCAATGCCACTACAACTGCGTAACAAGTTTCATAGCCGTGTTACCGCCGCTCGCAGTGAGGCTCTACAGGCAGAGCAGGAGGCACAGCAGGTCTACCGCACCACTCTGGCGCAGCTGCACACCGCTCAAGCACATTACGCCCTGATCTCCCAAGCTTGGCGGGTGTGGGTTTCACGGGGACAGCGCAGCCTAAAGCAGCAATCTCAACTGTTGGAGCAGCTCTGGCAGGCGGGCGAATTGGAGACAACGGAGTATCTGGTGCAGCTCCAACAGATGCTGGATACCCGTATCGCCGGAGCTGAGCTGCATGGCTCCCTGTGGCACGCCTGGATCAAGTGGCAGGCGGCTACTGGCCAGGTGTTTGAGTGGATTGGCAACCCCGTTATCCGTTCATCTGATAACAGTGCCGCATCTGCCTACTGAATAGAAGGAATAGAGCCACATGAACTGGCCCCTGAACAAGCATTAGATGAGCATGACCATACAACCGATGAGGCGGACCATGAAGTGGAGCATGACGCGGGGCACGAAGAAGAGCATGAAGATGCTCATGAAGGGCATGCGGATCATGATGAAGAAAACAGCCGTGTTGAGCTAAGCAGTGCCCAGCGTAAAACCGCTGGAGTTATTGTTAAGACACTTCAGGCCAAACCCATGATGGCTGAGATTCAGGCACCCGGAGAGATCCATCTCAACGCCTATGCCACCACCAAGGTCACACCTCGCATTGCTGCTCAAGTCTTGGCTCGGCATAAACGACAGGGCAGAAGGTGGAAAAAGGCGACTCTCTGGTCACCCTATCCAGCGTAGAGATGGCCGAAGCTCAGGGAGCACTGTTGGTCACCAATATCGAATGGCGACGGGTCACCAAGTTGGGCCGCAAGGTGGTCTCTGAACGGCGCTATGTGGAGGCCCAGATGGCACGCCAACAGGCCTATGCTCGTGTGCAGGCTTTCGGCATGACAAATAGCCAAATTGCCCAGTTACTAAAGACGGGCGATCCCGCCAAAGCCACCGGCAAGTTCAAGCTGCTCGCGGGTCAAAACGGCATTGTCATCCATGATGACTTCACCGTAGGTGAATTGGTAGAGCCAGGCCGGGTGCTGCTTGAGATCACTGACCCTAGCTCCGTTTGGGTGGAGGCAAGGCTGTCACATGAGCAGGAGCGTGTGATACGCCCGGGTGCAAAGGCTTGGGTTAAATCTGATGTTGAATGGATCAGTGGAGAGGTTCTGCAACTTCATCCAATGATGGATGAAGTGACACGTACCCAAGGGGTGCGAATTGAGATCCACAATGCGGATGGGCATCTACACCCTGGCCGTTTTGTAGCGGTGCGTCTACAGACAAATGAGGCTGGCAGATCAGCATTGGCTGTGCCTGATACCGCGTTGATGCGTAGTCCTGATGGTGATTGGCAGCTCTTTATCGAAACCAGGCCGGGTGAGTTTGAAGCCAAAGAGGTGGAGATTCTGCGCCGTAATGCCGGGCTGACTGAGATCGAAGGGCTGGAACCGGGAACTCGCGTGGTCACTCAGGGTGCTTTCTTTTTGCAATCAGAATTGGCTAAGGCCGGTTTTGATGTGCATAACCATTAAGAGCCTGCTGTGCTAAATCGAATCATTGATTGGGCCAATTTTAACCGCCTACTGGTAGTGCTTGGGCTGCTGGGCTGCTTGGGCGCGGCGGCTGCCTTTATCCCCCGACTCAACCTGGATGCTTTTCCAGATGTCACCAACATCCAAGTGCAGATCAACACCGAGGCGCAAGGACTCGCCGCTGAAGAGGTGGAACAGCTCATTACCTTCCCCATTGAGGCGGTGATGTATGCCCTGCCCGATGTAGAGGAGGTGCGCTCCATCTCCAAAACGGGTCTGTCGGTCATCACTGTGGTCTTCAAAGAGGGGACGGATATCTACTTCGCCCGCCAGCTGGTCTTTGAGCGATTACAGGCGGCGAAGTCGAGGGTACGCGTGGTGTTGAGATGGAGCAGATTGGTGGTGAGGCGCAACTGGTGGTACGGCCTGATCGTGATGTTCTGGCTCGTTATGGCATTCCCGTAGCACAGGTGATGAGCCTGGCCAGTGACGCCATTGGCGGTCGTGAGGCGGGGCAGGTTATCAACGGCAATGAGCGTTATAACATCTATGTGCGTTTAGCAGAGGAGCATAGCAACAGCGTGGAGGCATTGCGTGGACTGATCCTGCAAGCCCCTAGTGGTGCATGGGTACGACTGGGGGATGTAGCGCAGGTGACCATTGAGTCAGGTCCACCGCAGATCCGGCGAGATGATGTGCAGCGCCGGGTAGTGATCCAGTCCAACATCGAAGGACGTGACATGGGCGGCTTGGTAGCAGAGCTGCGGCAACGCATCGCCAATGAAATCGATCTGCCCCCCGGTTACTCTGTGGTCTTCGGTGGCCAATTTGAGAACCAACAGCGCGCTCAGGCTCGGTTGATGATTGTAGTGCCACTCTCCTTGGGGCTGATCTTCCTACTGCTCTACTTCGCCTTCCACTCCTTTGGCGAGGTGCTGCTGATTATGATCAATGTCCCTCTAGCGCTGATCGGCGGCATCGCAGGGCTCTATTACACCGGGCAGTATCTCTCAGTACCTGGCTCCACCGGCTTCATTGCCCTGTTCGGTGTGGCGGTGCTTAACGGCGTGGTGATGGTCAACGCCATCAACCAAAACGTGGAGGCGGGTGAAGCAACCGCCACAGCGGTATTCAATGGTGCCATGTCTCGCTTGCGACCGGTGTTGATGACAGCCGCCATTGCAGCACTGGGTCTGATCCCCATGCTGCTCTCCCATGGCGTGGGCTCTGAGGTGCAGCGGCCACTAGCCACCGTCGTGGTGGGTGGATTGGCATCATCAACCCTACTGACCCTGTTCGTACTACCTATCCTCTACGGACTCTTTTCTCGCCGGACTCAGTCCCGGTCTAACTAAGAAGGAAGTGACATGTATACACAGCTTTTACCTATAGTCAGTTTCATTGCCTTGGTCTCGACAATTGCCCTGCCTACCCAAACTATCGCTGGAGCTGGCCTGACAGTGTTAACCATAAACAGCGCCAGAGCTTCTCCAGGGAGCATCACATACCATGAAACCAGCGAGGGACTTGAAGTTGCTGGCACCGTCAGGAGCCGCTTTCACAATGGGCGTATCCGGGGGCATGTTGATGTGGCATTCACAGATGCAAAGGGAGAGACCCTGCAGTCAGAAGCGCTAAGCTCATGAAAAACAGTCACTCCAACAAACACCAACACCATGTTCACTTTAAAACAGCGTTTGATGAACGCCCAGCAACCGCTACACATATGCTGGTAAGCCATCATGTTGGCACTAAAGGGCACTGAACAAGTAGATTGAGAAAGCCAAAATAAGGGTTTACATGTAGCGGCAATCCCGTGGTGGGAAAAAAAATAACCCATAAAATTTGCCTTCAGCGCCAACTTAACCTATTCGTTAATAGTGAACAGAAGTTGTAAATATGCTGGCTTCGGCACATATGGGGAACTCTGAATAAGTCTGGTTGAATTTAGTCAGTCTAAAACAATCATGACCTATTCAGAGGCTCCCAAGAGGCCAAAATAGATATTCTGTCAGAACAGCTGTAATTTCAGTGGTACGTAGATACTGAAGAGACTACGGATTGTTGTACCCCATCAAAACCCAGCCATCCGTGAAGTATGTCATCACACAGATTTTCAACGGCCCAACTTAAAGCTTCTGAAGTTACAACATATAAACCCACTACAAATTGCGACAGGAGATATGAGATGAAACGGCATGATTTTGTATGGTCATCAAATAACTACCACCATCCAGAGCAAGCGGTTGAATCAACCGCTCATCTAACGATAAAAGCATTGGGGGTGATTTATAAACACTGCCTGATTCCAATGGCTGAATATAACCTGGATGAATGGAGCAGATATGACCACTACAGGGAGGATCTCAATGTAATCGAGGAGAGTGATGACGATAAGGTTTGGGTAAAACCGTGGCTCATTGGCCAGTGGATGGGGGGTGAAGAGTGCATCCTTCAGCTTGAACCCGGTGAATTATTAGAAGAGGTCTACAAAGAGAAAGAGTGGGCCGAACTGGGCGACTGGAAACATCGGCATGAGAGAGGCGTTATTTTAGGCCTCTACTTTACCGTCACCAGAAAATCAGAAAACTGGAGTGCGGTATTCGCGTTAAGAGTAGATGACAAAATGGGTGCCAATAAAGTGCATGATCTACCCGTTAGAGAGGCCTTCTGCCTCTCCATTGACGGGGATGTCAAAAAGGCAGAAAAGTGGCTGGATGAGGCCTACAAAAAATCAGCATAAACTAAAGATCCCCGTCACAAGCGGACGGGGCATCCCATTGGAAGGTTTGCCTTGACCTCCATGGATGGAGCAAATGCAGTGGAATTGTTGGGAACAATTCCAGTAAGGCGAACGGATGCGGCTGAGCACCTACAAAAAATGTTTCGCTGTACCAACAGTAGGCGCTTTAGGCGGGCAGCGAGAAATTAGACCCATAACGATTAAAGGGCGGTTATCCGGGTGAAAGATGCCAAGTTTCTGGATGAGACTTGGCATTTTTTGTTCATAGCGCATTATTAATAGCTCCAGAACAGGTCTCAATGCCATTAACTTAGGTGAATGTAGGTACAAAGCTCAGCCATACGGGCTGCCATCTGTAGGAGCGGCGCCACGCCGCGATGAATTCCGCTGCCAAGCCCAATCGCGGCGAGGTCGCCGCTCCTACAGGCATACTGAGCTTTCCTTAGCTTAAGCTCATCCCCCAACGAGTACGTTTGTAATTGCCATTCGGCCAAGCCCCTTTACACCTTTAATTATTTGATAATTCATATCAGTTCAACATCAAATACTAGTGATGCGCCTGGAGGAATGTCTCTGCCGGCTCCGCGCCTCCCATATCCCAATTCAGGAGGTATAAAAAGAACTCGTTTCTCACCAACCCGCATGTTTTGAAAGGCGATATCCCATCCTTTGATCACTCTACGGACGCCGATTGGCGTAATGAATGGCTTGCCTCGGTCATGGCTTGAATCAAACTTCTTTCCGTTTTCCAGCAGGTAGCCGGTCAATGCCATTAACTTAAGCAATAACCTGTTGATTCATATATAATATCCACCATACAAGCACACTGTGATTTTATAGGGCACCTCATGAATAATCACCACACACGTAACAAAATCACCCAAGATTCAAACTCATCTTCAATTATATTTACAAACCGATAAAAGATCTGATTGAATCGCCTGGTTTTGCTCAACAAGCAGGTAAATGCAAGGCTGATTTCAGCCGCCGTCGCGCGCTCCCTCTCCCTAACCTCATTACTTGGATGCTGAACTTTCGTAGAGGGACGCTACAAGATGAATTACTGCAGTATGCAGAAGCTATCCATGGACAAGACGCCGTCGCTCCAGTCACCCCGGCAGCGGTGTGTCAAGCACGCAAGAACTTGAGATACCCTGTCTTCATAGACTTGAATCAGGTGGTGGTAAAGAAATTTTCCACTCATTTCACCCTGCAACGTTGGCATGGGTTCCGTCTCCTGGCCGTGGACGGTTCAACTTGCAGGTTACCCAATACGAAAGGTATCACCCAGACCTTCGGTGGCCATTCAGATGCCTCCT
>JAKITT010000020.1 GCA_021647945.1 Candidatus Polarisedimenticolaceae bacterium | reverse complement strand
CGATCTGTCGGTATCGCTAGACAATGTAGGAAAAGTATCGCAACAGCAGGGTCGTTGGGGCGATGCGCAGGTGGCGTATGAAGAGAGCCTGGAACTTAGCCGACGTCTGGTGGGGGTGTTGGGCGAGAGTCCCGAGTCGCTGCGCGACCTGACGGTATCACTCCACAAGCTTGGTCAATTCAATGAAAATCATGGGACTATCAAACTAGCGAAAGAGTACTATAAAGAGGGGTTGGTATTGGCTCGTCGCCTTGCTGCCCTCTTACCAGATCTTCCGCTATACCATTCACTACCAGAATATTTCATTACGGGCTTAAAAAATTGTGACCAGTAACGGGCCTAAAGTGCTGGGATGTGCAGAATCTCTCTCGCTTCAACGGGGCTAGCAATAGGTCGATTGAGTTCACCGGCAAGATTAACCACCCGCTCAACCAGCTGAGCGTTAGAGGTCGCCAACACCCTTTTTTGGTAGTAGATGTTGTCCTCAAAGCCGGTACGTACATGACCGCCGATTGCAATCGCATGGGCGGTGAGAGGGAGTTGGAAACGGCCAATCCCTGCCACTGACCAGCTCTGTTCCGGCGGCAGTTTATTTAGTAGATAGAGTAGATCCTCGACCTCACCGCCGATACCGCCTGGCACGCCTAGTACGAAGTCGATATGGAACTGTGCTGGGATGTCACTCCGCTTCAGATAGCGAAAGGTGCTCTCCAACATGCCAGCATCGAAGATCTCCAGCTCTGGCACCACGCCATATTGCTGGAGTGTTTTTGCAATGGTGCAGATGGTCTGTTCGCTGTTTTCGAAGATCTCTCTGCCAAAGTTCATGCTGCCCATCGATAGGGTGGCCATCTCCGGTTTGAGTTTGAGTGGGGCGCAACGCGCCTCTACGGGTGTGCCAACAGCTCCGCCGGTACTGTATTGCAGAATGCAGTCGCACTCCTGTTTGATCAGCTCACTCACCTGCCGAAAGATATTGCTCTCTTGAGAGGGTAGCCCCTTCTTATCACGCACATGCAAATGGATGATGCTGGCCCCGGCAGCAACGGCCTCAATGGCTGACTGGGCGATCTCCTGTGGGGTGATGGGTAGGTGCGGCGTATCTTGCCGACTCAGTTCGGCACCCACCACGGCACAGGTGATGATGAGTGGTGGCTTAGTCATGGTGGATACGTTGTTTATCTTTGGGTGTGACACAGGTGCCTTGGGCACGGCAGACCAGTTGTGGTTCACTGAGTAGATCAGCAGCTGATTCACCGGCGTTGGGATTGGCGGTGATCACCTTCCACGCCTCAAAACTCATCTGCCGGGAGCTGTTGCCCACTTTGGTGATTTTGGCGTGGATCTCAATGAAGTCACCGGCGTAGACCGGGGCGAGAAACTCGACACTGCTGTAGGCGCGGAACAGTCCCTCATCGCCATCGTAACGGATCAGCAGTTCGGTGGCGGCATCGCCAAATAGATTGAGGATACGGGCACCATCAACAAGGTTGCCAGCATAGTGGGCATCATGGTGGCCTAGGCGAAGTTTTAGGGTGGTACTCTCCATGTTGAAAATCCTCTACTCAATGAGATCAAGCCCAGCAGATTTTGGGCTCTTTTTTACAATGCGGTGGCTCTTCTGCTCCTTTTTAGGGGGGGAGGGCTGTTTCTCATGGGCATTTATCAAGGAAAATGGGGGCGGCCCGAGTGTTGCACTCTCTTCGGGTTGAGTGGGCCTGTTAGTTTTTGCTGGTGGGGTGAGGCTACTTTCACCGGCTAAAATTTGGGTAAATGGTGCTGTATCATCACTGTTCTCAGGTGTCGGTTTAGCGTCACTCTGAGAGGAGGCTATCTGTTCCAAGTGAGGATGGTTGTTGGAGGTTATGCTCATATTATGCCGCCCGCTCAATAATTTTGGTGATGAGGAGTGAGGCCACTTGTGAGGGTAGGGTACCAGGGCCAAAACCGGCGTCGTATCCCAGTTTGATTGCTAACTCATGGCTGATTTTAGCGCCTCCGGCTAGTAGGAGATATTGGTCACGTAACCCTTGCTTATCTAACAGATCAATCAACTCTGTAAGGTGCAGGATATGGCTATCCTTCTGTGTCACCGTCTGTGAGACCAAAATGGCATCGGCGTGGTGTCTCACCGCGTACTCAACCATCTCCTGACAAGGGATCTGTGAGCCGAGATTATCGGCATCAATCTCTGGATAACGCTCCAGTCCATAGTCTTGATTGTAGCCCTTCATATTCATGATGGCGTCGATGCCGACGGTATGGGCGTCATTGCCGATGGTGCCACCCACCACGCGTAGGGGTCGATTGAGGGTCTCTTTGATCAGTGCGTTGATGGTGTAGAAGTCCATATGTTCAAACTCCATCTCTGTTGCTTCGATGGTGCTGTAGTCGATGGAGGGGTTGGCCTCGGCGTAGACCATGAAGTAGGTGAAGCCGTCAGAGATCTTCTGTGCATGAACCACTGATATTTTGTTGAAGTTAAGCTGTGAGACATAGACCTCGGCCGCCTTCATTGCCCGTGGGCCATTTTCCACTGGCAGGGTGAATGAGAGCTGCACCATGCCGTCATTGAGGGTGTCACCGTAGGGTTTAATAGGCTCTTTCATGACCTGCCCTCCAGTAGATCCATCACCGGATTGGTGTAGTTGACACCCTTCTCAAAGACCCCCTCTAACCCTTTGCCACCCTCCATGGGTCGTTTGATATCACCAAATGCACCCTGTTCGATGGTCTGCATCAGGCCATCCAGTTTGGTGCGTTCCAGGAGTGCTTCTGCCTCATCCAACACCTGCTGTGCCCGTTTGACGATGAAACCATTCTGCTTGTACTCCAGTTCATCGCCCAATCCGCGTGCCGCGTTGAAGACGTAGTTGACGCTGCTGATCGATTTGTAACGATCCTGCATCAGCGGGGTGTGTAGCGCCTCGGTGAGAATGCCGGTTAGATGGATGCCCTGGTGGGTCATCACTGAGGCCATATTGAAGAGGGTGTCCATGCAGTGGGAGTAGAAGATGTCGGTGCTTTTATATTTGGTCGGTGGCATATATTTAAGCGGTGCATCGGGGAAGAGTGCGCGTGCTAACTCTGCATGGGCCAGCTCATAGAGAAAGGCGTTCTCGATCTCTGGATTGATCTCAAAGGCGTGGCCCAGGCCCAATAGATCATCGGTCAGCCCGGCATTTTTTGCCATCGCTTCGTTGATCAATTGTGAGGCGGTGACGGTGTGGGCGTTATCGACCGCATCGGCGGTGGTGAGGTAGTTATCCTCGCCGGTGTTGATCAGAATCTTGGCCCGTGCGCAGATCAGGCGGCTGAAGTGTTGGTCGATGAAGGTGCGCTGCATATTGATATCACGAAAGAGGATGCCGTACATCGAGTCGTTGAGCAGAACATCAAGGTCCTCAAAGGCGGCGCAGGCGGCGATCTCCGCCATACAGAGGCCGGAGGCGTAGTTGACCAGACGGATGTGGCGGCCCTGTTCGATTGAGGCCTTGTCCAGCGTGTCGCGCATGATGCGGAAGTTGGCCTGGGTGGCGTAGGTGCCGCCGAAACCCTCGGTGGTGGGGCCGTAGGGTACATAGTCGATTAATGATTGAGCGGTGCTACGGATCACCGCGATCATATCGGCACCGGAGTAGGCGGCAGACTCCGCCTGAGTGCAATCTTCATAGATGTTGCCGGTGGCGACAATCAGGTAACGCCAGGGCTGTGGTGGCAGTGGGTTTTTGGCTATCTTGGCATGTTTGCGGGCGTTGGATCGGTCCATCACCTTGATCGCCTCGAGTGCCAGCGCCTGCTCCCTGTTGTCGAGTTCAATGCTGGAGAAGTTGGCTATATTGTCGAGTTTGAGCTGCCCCTGTTCGACCTGCTCTGCGGTCTGCTGGGCATTGAGGCCAGACTTCAACATAGCACTGGCAAAGGGGCGTGAGATGCCACCGTTGAGATCCCCCTGTTGCTGCAAAATCTCAACCAATCGATTGGGTAGTGGGGTGTCATTGTGGTCGATGCCATCAACACCGTAGAGGCGCAGTACACTGCGTTCAACTGAAACAGAGGCGTGGTCGTTGATAAACAGCTGTACCTGATCAGCGATCTCTTTGGCCAGCTGTTTACTCTTTGTGATCTGTTGGGTATTGATGGGGATCTGTGGCATGACTACCCCTTCTCATCCGCATTGAGTTTGCGCTTTTGTGGCTCAAGAATGGTGTGAGGGCGTGCCAGTAACATGGCTGGGCCAGATTTCGATTTATATCGCTGCTGCTCACAAGCGGGGTCATGTCCACAGATGCTCTCCCAGCGGTGCGGCTCTTGGTAAACAGTGATTGCCCCTTCGTAGTTGCGCAACACCGCTTTGTCATCGGAGCGGGTGATCATGTAGTTCGGCATCACCGGTACCTTGCCGCCACCACCGGGCAGATCAACGACAAAGGTGGGTACCGCCAGGCCAGAGGTGTGGCCGCGTAGCGCCTCAATAATCTGAATGCCTCGGCCGAGTGAGGTGCGGAAGTGGGAGATCCCTTTTGAGAGGTCGCACTGGTAGAGGTAGTAGGGGCGTACACGGATGGTGAGCAGCTTTTGGTTGAGCTGTTTGATGACGTGTGGACAGTCGTTGACGCCACGTAGTAGCACCGTCTGATTGTTGATAGGGAAACCGCCATCGGCCAGCATGGTGCAGGCTTTGGCTGATTCAGGGGTGATCTCCTTCACATGATTAAAGTGGGTTGAGATGTAGATGGGGTGGTACTTGCGCATCATCTTAATCAATGATGGGGTGATACGCATCGGCAGTACCACGGGTAGGCGGCTGCCGATGCGGATGATCTCAACATGGGAGATGGCGCGCAGTGATTTCAGCACATGCTCTAGCTTTTTATTGCTCACCATCAGCGGGTCACCGCCGGAGATGATCACATCGCGGATCTCTGGATGGTTGGCGATATAGTCAATCGCCTGCTGGAAGAAGGTGGGGTCAAAGGTCCGATCCTCCTGGCCGACCAATCGCCGCCGAGTACAGTGGCGGCAGTACATTGAACAGACATCGGTGATGAGCAGCAGCACCCGGTCGGGGTAGCGGTGGGTCAGGCCGGGTACCGGTGAGTCGCGATCCTCCTCCAGTGGGTCGAGCATATCGCTCTCAACGATATCGGCCTCGACGATGGAGGGGATTGCCTGCGCTCTGATGGGGCAGTGTGCCGACTGCATATCGATGAGGTTGGCGTAGTAGGGGGTGATGGAGAGTTTGAATTGAGCAGAGACGGCCTTCATTCCATCGATGACCTGTTGTGATGGATTGAGAACGCGCACCACATCTTCAACAGTGGTGAGGCGGTTATCAAGCTGCCATTTCCAGTCATTCCACGCTTTAGCCGGAATGTCGGCGTAGGCGGTGATTCGATTGCTCTTGGGCATAAACTGCTCCTGTTCTCTGCTACTCCTGCGGACAGTATCGTCGGCGGTAGATGTTGCGTAGATAAGGGTCGTGGCGAATGATATTGAGTGCCAATTCAGCATGGCCTTGGCAGTAACCATTGCCGATGATCATCTCAATATCCTTGCCAATCCCTTCTGCTCCCAGGGCCGCTTTGGTGAAGCTGGTGGCCATGGAGAAGAAGTAGACGGTGCCGTGCTGGCGGGTCAACATGATGGCGCCCATCTCGCAGTTGTCACGCGAGACGCAGCTGATGACGACGTCGCACAGCTTGCCGTCTGTTAGGCGGTCGATGCAGTGCCAAAGTTGTAGTGGATGGTCGGCCGCTTGAATAATCAGGTGGTCGATGAAGGGGGCATCTTCCGTCTCGGCGGTGGCCTGTTGATCAATGGCGATGACCATTCCATCAGGCCCACAATTTTGCTTTGCCTGATAACAGCATAGCAGACCCGATTTTCCCGCCGCCCCGATCACCGCTACCGTGTCACCTGGTTTGACCAGTTTTTTCACCTGTGCCGGGGCACCTGCCACATCAAGAATAGCCAGTGAGAGTGGGGCTGGCAGGTCATCAGGCAGCTTGGCCCAGAGGCCGCTTTCGAACAGTATCGCTTGGCCGGTGATCTCGACTTGGTCGTTATCTGGGTGAATCGTTTTAATCTGCTCAATAGAGAGCGGGGTGAGTGAGAGACTGACCAAACTGGCGATGGCATCACCCACCTTGAGATCTATCTTGCCCTTCAATGCATCACCGATTTTGGCCACTCTGCCGATGAACATGCCGCCGGAACCTGTCCATGGGTTTTGGTGTTTACCCTGGGTCGCAACGATATCAAGCATGATCTCAGCGATCTTCTTCTCATCGTTAGCCGCTCGCTCCTTGATCACCGTAAAGGAGGCAGCATCGATATTGAGAATATCAACATTGCAGAGAATCTCGTTGTCGTAGTGTTTGCTAAAATCGTTATCCAGTTTGGTCGCTGCCTGTGGCAATGTATTGGCAGGTTCAAGCACGCGGTGAGCGCCGAATGGGTCGCCTTTGGGTTGCTTGCTCATGGTTTAGGCCTCCTTCAACTCAGGGCGATTCTGGAAAGCATCGAGTGCTGCGGGGTTGCGTAGGGCATCACGGTTTTTCACCGGCTGGTTGTGAATAGTCCTCTTTACCGCCAACTCCACCTTCTTCATATTGAGGGTGTAGGGGATCTCCGGCACGGCAAGGATTTTGGCCGGTATGTGGCGTGGGCTGGTGTGGTCACGCAGATGCTGTTTGATTTTTTTGACCAGCTTTTCAGTTAGCTCAACCCCTTTATTTAGCTCTACAAATAGGATGATTCGGTTGTCGTCATCCCAGCTTTGTGTCACTGCAATACTATCGGCCACCTCGGGTAGCTGCTCAACATAACGGTAGATATCTGCCGTGCCAATTCGCACACCGCCGGGGTTCAGCGTGGTGTCAGACCGGCCAGAGATGATCACGCCGCCGCGTTGATTGATCTCAATAAAATCGCCGTGCCGCCAGATGTTGGGGTAGGTGTCGAAATAGGCGTGGTGGTATCTGCTGCCATCTGGATCATGCCAAAAGTGGATCGGCATGGATGGAAAGGGGGCCGTGCAGACCAGTTCGCCCTGTTGGCCAATTACCGGCTGACCCGTTTCATCAAAAGCCTCTACCTTCATACCCAGGCCACGGCACTGAATCTCACCGGAGTAGACCGGCAACATCGGATTGCCAAGGGCAAAACAGCCATTCAGATCAGAGCCACCGGAGATAGAGGCGAGCTGTAGGTCCGACTTGATATCACGGTAGACAAACTCAAACCCCTCCTCCGATAACGGTGAACCGGTTGAGAGGATGCAGCGCAGTTGGTTGAGATCAACCTGCTTCCTCGGTTTGTAACCACTCGCCTGAAGTGCAGAGAGATATCCTGCGCTGGTGCCAAATACCGTAATGCCCGTCTCCTCTGCCAATCGCCACAGAGAGCCAGGGTCGGGGTGGAATGGATTACCGTCATACAGCACCAATGTCGCCCCCGTGGCCAATGCGCAGGTGAGCCAGTTCCACATCATCCAGCCGGTGGTGGTGTAGTAGAAAATGGTGTCATTGCGCTGTAGGTCAGTATGTAACAGCAGCTCCTTGAGCTGGTTGAGCAGCACCCCACCGGCCGATTGCACCATACATTTTGGCGGGCCAGTGGTGCCTGAGCTGTACATGATGTAGAGCGGATGATCGAACGGCAGCTGAGCAAACTTGAGGGTGAGATCCCTCTTTTTGCTCTTAAAGTCACAGTAAAATATCGCATGATCGATGGAACTGATCTTGGCTGACTGATTGAGGTAGGGCACCACAACCACCCGCTTGATGGATGGGATCTCAGTCACCAGCTCACTGACTAAAAGGAGTGAGTCGATCGGTTTGCCTTTGAAATGGTAGCCATCAGCGGTGAAGAGGAGTTTGGGTTTGATCTGACCAAAACGATCCAGCACCCCCTGTTTGCCAAAGTCGGGTGAGCAGGAGGACCAGACCGCACCCAGACTGGTGGTGGCCAACATCGCGATGATCGCCTCTGGCATGTTGGGCAGAAAACCGACCACTCGGTCACCTACGGTGATGCCTAAACCTCGCATTGAGTGGGTGAGTTGAGCCACCTGATTGTAGAGTTCATGGTAGCTGAGTTGCTGTAGTTGAGTCCCTTCACCTTTGAAGATGATGGCGGCTTGCTCATCACGGTAACGCAGCAGATTCTCTGCAAAATTCAGTTTTGCACCAGTAAACCATTGAGCGCCCGGCATCTTTGTTGGATCATCGATGACCTGATGATAGGGGTGGCTGCTCTCTATTTCAGTGAAGTTAAAGAGGTGGCCCCAGAAGAGGCTGATGTGGTTGATTGACCAATCATAAAGGGCGTTATATGAGGCAAAGTGGGTTCCCTCCTTCTCATTAATGAAATTGAGAAAGTGCTGCATTTTTGAGTGTTCAATGCGTCTATTGTTAGGGGTCCAGAGAAGTCTGCTCATGTTATCGCCTCTATAGGACACCTCTATTAATTCATGGACTCAATCTGTCTCACCAGAATTACTAGAGGTGCCCTATAAATAATAGACAATGGGTGATGAGCATGATCCTGATATCATCATAACCATGCCTAAGCTTCCTATTGAAAGTGTGCTTCCTGATCTCTGTCGAGTGCTTGAGAGCGGTTCTGCTGCGATCCTTGCGGCACCACCTGGATCGGGTAAAACGACCATTGCACCCTTAAGATTGATGGAGCAGGCCTGGCTTGATGGATTGAATATCATCATGTTGCAGCCGCGTCGTTTGGCGGCGAAGGCCTCGGCTCAATGGATGGCGCAACTGCTGGGTGAGCCGGTGGGTGAACGGGTGGGCTATCGTGTCAGATTGGAGAGCAAGGTCTCTCCACGTACTCGAATTGAGGTGGTGACGGAGGGGGTTTTAACCCGTCGTTTGCAACGTGACCCTGAGCTGGAAGGGGTCGGCTTGGTGGTTTTTGATGAGTTCCACGAACGGAGTCTGCAAGCTGATCTGGGTCTGGCGCTCTGCCTCGATATTCAACAGGGCTTACGAGAGGATCTAAAGCTGCTGTTGATGTCCGCTACGATGGATTGTCAACGGGTGGCTACCCTGCTGGGTAACTGCCCGATTATTGATGGGGCGGGACGCAGCTACCCTGTTGAGATCCAATATATTGCTGAACGGCGTGATCAGAGTATGGTTCAGCAGGCGGTTCGTGGCGTGAAGCAAGCGTTGCAGGAGCAGCAGAGTGATATTCTGCTCTTTCTGCCGGGTGTGGGTGAGATTAAACAGACACTGGCCCAACTACAGCAACTAGAGCTCTGTCGAGAGATTGTTTTGGCACCACTTTATGGTGATCTCAGCCGACAGGCGCAGGAGAAGGCACTGCTGCCTGATAAAGGGGGGCGTCGCCGGGTTGTTTTGGCCACCTCGATTGCTGAGACCAGCCTGACCATTGAGGGGATTCATACAGTGGTTGATGGGGGGTGGTCGAGACGGCCTCGCTTCACCCCCAATAGTGGTCTGACCCGTCTTGAGACGGTGCGGGTGTCGCTCGCTTCGGCTGATCAGCGTGCGGGCCGAGCGGGACGGTTGGCGCCGGGAGTCTGTTACCGGCTGTGGGATGAGTCAACCAATAGCCGTCTGCTGGCGCAACAGAGTCCAGAGATTATCGATGCCGATCTCTCCCAGTTGGTGCTTGAGCTGGCTTGCTGGGGGATCAGTGATCCGGCCCAGCTCAGTTGGCTTGATCTGCCACCTATAGGGGCGTTTGATCAGGCGGTTGATCTGCTACAAAGCTTGGATGCGCTTGATGCACAACGCCGGGTGACCCGTGCCGGTCGGCTTATGTCGGCACTGCCGCTGCATCCCAGGTTGGGACATATGTTGCTGTTTGCAGCGGCTGAGGGTGAGGCCAAGCTGGCTTGTGATCTGGCCGCCATTGTCAGTGAACGTGATCTGCTCAGACGTGACTTTTCGAGTGAGCGCACAACGGATGTTGAATCGCGCCTTAAGCTGCTCGACCTGTGGCGTGACCGGGGTGATAAAGCGGCCCGCACTGCGGGTGCTGACGCGGTGGCCTGTCGACAGATTGATCGCATCAGTCGACAGTGGTTACGTATGCTGGATCGTGATGTGAAACCATCAGCGCAGTGTTGGTCAGCCGGGGCATTGTTGGCCCAGGCCTACCCAGACCGGATTGCTCAGCGCCGTTCAAATCAGCAGAGTAGCTATCTTCTCTCGGCGGGGCGTGGGGTACGTCTGACGGAGAGTGATCCACTGAATGGTGCCACTTATTTAGTGGTCGCCAATTTGGATGCGGGTCATTCAGAGGGGCGCATCTTCTTAGCGGCTGAGATTGCGTTGCAGACTCTCCACCAGACCATGTCTGAGCAGATCAAGCAGCGGCTAAAAATAGCGTGGGATAGAGGCAGTGCTGCGGTGGTGACTGAGAGCGAAGAACGAATCGGCTCAATCGTTCTCTCCAGGCGTGTTATCACTGAGCCAGACCCCGAGGTTGTTGCAGAGGCGATGTTGGCCGGTATCCAGCAGATGGGCATGGTCTCGCTGCCATGGAGCGATGAAGCCCGTGGCTGGCAGAACCGTTTGTTGAGTCTGAAAAGTTGGCAACCAGAAACGGCTTGGCCCGATCTCTCTGATGCGTGGTTAGTAGCCCATTTGGATGAGTGGTTAACCCCCTATTTGAGTGGCATGAGCCGACGTGACCACCTCAAACGGCTCGATCTATTGAGTATTCTCAAAGGGACGCTTGATTGGGCGCAGTGCCAGCAGATTGATCAATTGGCACCCACCCATCTACAGATGCCGAGTGGCAGCAGACGACGTTTAAGCTATTCTGAAAAGGGTGAACCGCCGGTATTGGCCGTGCGTCTGCAAGAGCTGTTTGGTTTGGCAGATACACCAACAATCTGTAACGGTCGAGTGGCGGTGATGTTGCATCTACTCTCACCTGCACAGCGCCCCGTACAGGTGACGCAAGATCTGCAAGGCTTTTGGCAACGAACCTATCCAGAGGTCAAGAAGGAGCTGAAAGGGCGATATCCAAAACACTCTTGGCCCGATGATCCATGGGCGGCTATACCCACCGCGCGGGTGAAGCCAAGACGGTGATGACTTATTCAGAGGTTCCTTAGGCAGATAACTTACTTTAGGAATTTAATTTAAGGCCGCTAATAAAAATGTTCACTCTTTATAAATAATGATTATATTTTTCACTGGGGGGTGAAATGACACATAAGGATCTGACTATCAAATTATACAGACCAAAAATGGGTGTTGGCACTAAGACCATGGTGGCACTGTCGATTTTTTTCTGGCTGCCATTCTCGCTACTGGGCATCATTCTGTTTAGTCTATTTCAGGCGCAGTTTGAGGAGGAGTCTACGGCTCATATCAAGCTTGCTTTGCGTGGTGCAAAGGTGGTCTATGAAGAGCGAGCCGCGCTACTGCGTCAGTCGATTCCTCAGTTGGCTCAGCGGGCTGATTTTCGTCAAGCCGTCCATGATAGAGATCAGCAGCAGTTGCAGAGGTCGTTGCTGGACTTTAGTCGTGAAGCGGGGTTTGTCACCACACTGATGATCATTGATGGTGATCAGCGTGTTGTCGCTCGGCGTGGTGATAAATTTGGTGATCTGGTCAATTTGGGAGAGGTCTTCTCTAGAGCGGTGCTCCAGGGTGAGTTGGCGAGTGCCACTGAGTTGGTTAGCCGTGACTTCTTGGTACGAGAGAGTTCTGAGTTAGCCAACATGGTGAGCGATGTGGCGGTGGTGCAGTTTGTCGCCACCCCTGTTCGTTATAATGACCGGGTGGTTGGTGCTGTTGTTGCTGGGATCTTGCTGACGGCAAATCCTTGGTTGAGTGATAACGTATTTGATCGGCTTGGTGTCGATTTTACACTGTTTGCTGGTAAACCTTCGGATGGCGCAACCCTGCATCTCACCTCATCCAGACCGACAAAACTCTGGGTGCTTGGACAGGTCATACCAAAAGCGTTGCAAGAGGTTATTCCGCATGGCAAACCCTACTATGGCCCTTTGGATGTTGCGGGTGTCTCGGCAATAGTGGCTTTTGAGCCGGTGAGAGATAGTCGCAATCGAATTATTGGTGCTATTGGTGTGAGTAGCGCAGATAAGGGGGTTGACTCGCTGGTTGTGACGATACTTGGTAAGGGACTTGGTGTGGCAGCCATTTTTGCTCTTATCCTCTCATTGTTGGTGACCTATCTCATTCGGAATGACATCACACGTCCCCTCAATCTATTGGTGCAGGCACTGAAACGTTTTGGTGAGGGTGATTTGGACTTTTCTGTGAGAATTGAGACGGGTGATCAGTTTGAGGCCCTTGGTGAGGGTTTCAATGGTATGGCAAAGGATGTATTTCAGCGTGAAGAGCGGCTGAAAAAACACAATGCAGTGGCAAAGCTGTTGATGTCGACGCTCGATCTGAATGAGCTGTTGCAGCAGACGCTGGGTGTTGTGGTAGAGATTACTGAGTCACAGATGGGGGTGATCTACCTCTGGAATGATACAAAAAAACTGCTGGTGCCGCATACCCACTATGGTACAAGAGATAACCTTGCTTCAATGGTGCTGGGCGAAGGTTATCCGGGGCAGGTGGCGAAGGATCAGCGCATTCTTATCGTGCCTGCAATAAGTGGACAGCCGACTGAAAAAATAGAGCTGGGTGTGACCCAATGCCTGCCGCGTGAAGTGGCCTATATCCCCCTGGTTTATAAAGAGCAAACCATCGGTGTGCTGCTGTTGGGCAGTGTGGAGCCATATAAAAAAGATGTGGTTGAGCTCTTTAGTGATCTAGCTGATCAGATCTCCATTGCACTCGATAACGCTATTATGCACGGCAAAATCCAGGAGATTTCGGTCACAGATGGTTTGACGGGGCTCTACAATAGGCGTTTTATCAATGAGCGCCTGGATCAGCTCTGGTCACATGCGGTGCGGCACAATGAACCGCTGACGGTTATTCTGTCTGATATAGATGACTTTAAGTCGGTTAACGATACCTATGGTCATGACCGAGGTGATGATGCGATCTGCCAGGTGGCGAACTACTTCTGTAAAGGCTCCAGAAATGAGGACTTGGTGGCGCGATATGGCGGGGAAGAGTTTGTCATTGTGCTGCCCAATACTGATTCAAAACAGGCCATGGTTTTGGCTGAACGTATTGCGCAAATGGCACGTGAGCATAACTACGACTGGGCCGATAGGGATATTACGCTGAGCATTGGTGTTGCATCCTTTCCGCTCGTCTCTGCACAGAGTCATCTGGATTTGGTGCGGCTTGCCGATCAGGCGATGTATAAAGCCAAAATGAGCGGTAAGGATCAGGTCGTTCTTAGTGATGGGGCGTAGCTGATTTTAATCTCTCTGCGGCAGCGTTTAACTCTTCAGGTGTATTGACGTTAATGAAGGCATTGGGCTGATCAGAGAAGTCGGCAATGGCAAATTGTTGTTGCCGACACCAACGATGCACTGCCCTCTCACCAGAACTGAGGTAAGCCGTTAGGCTGTCGAGTCTGTTTCTATTTATCAGGGCAAATACCGGGTGCATCCGCTCGCCATCATGCGCGATGCAGACATCCGCTTGCTCCTTTTTTATCGCTTCCAGCATCCTGTTGGTAAGATCTTTGGGTACCCAGGGCGTGTCACATGGCACGCTCAAAATGTAGTTACTATCACTCCTCTGAAGTGCTGCCGCCATGCCGGCTAACGGCCCGAGAAAACCTGTTAGCTGATCGCTAATGACGGGGAAACCAAACGCTGCGTAGCTCTCTATATTGCGATTGGCATTGATCATAAGCTGTTGTACTTGCGGTGAGAGGGCGTTGATGACATAGCTGATGAGAGGTGCTCCCTCAAGCGCAATAAGTCCCTTGTCTTGCTCGTCCATTCGCCGTGCTCGGCCACCAGCGAGAATAACACCGGTAATAGCGGGATGAATTTCTGACAAGTTAAAGCTCCTCTTGCGCCAAAATATGGTCGCGTCAACAAAATACTGACACTGTGCTTTTTTTGGCGGCTCCAATCTGAAAAAATATTATACGACTAATTAACTGATTTTATATGCAAAGTTAACCCATCTCTGCTTTAAGGGTATTGATGGTCTGTATCTTGCAAGATTCAAAGTAATAAAATTTATCTAGGGAGTCTCTGATTAAGTCTGGTTGGAATTAGGCTGAGATGAAATCGTTCTTAATTTGTATCGAAGTGAGCTGGAATAGTCGCTCTATTGTAGCGATCTTCGGGATGAATCGGGGTGGTTTCGGCTAGCATGAAACAATCATTACTCGATCAGAGACTCCCTGGTAATTACTTTCAGTCATACAGATCGTAAACAGGAGAAGAGCATGCAGCACACTAATACGCTTTCAACATTGAATTTCACCACGCCCAATTATGAAGTCAGATATGAGCCTGAACACCAGTTGGTATGGAGTTCTTTCAAATATCCAGATCGCCCATGCATGAGCATAGAGTTGCTGGGTGATATCGCTTCAGCAAACAGAGGTATTGAGTCATTTGCGAGACAAGGACTACAGGCAGGTGATGATAATCGTCTGCTCTTTCAAGTGGCCTGCTCTACACTGCCGGGTGTGTTTAATTTGGGGGGAGATCTGGCGCGTTTTACCGATCTGATTCGAAAAGGGGATCATGCCAGCTTGATGGCCTACGGTAAGGCATGTATTGATGTGCTCTTCCCCTTCTCAACAGGTTTTGATCTGCCATTTACCACCATCTCTCTGGTTGAGGGTGAGGCGCTTGGTGGTGGCTTTGAGACGGCGTTGGCGAGTAAAGTCCTGATCGCTGAAGAGCGTGCGACGTTTGGTTTTCCAGAGACGATATTTGGTCTCTTTCCTGGCATGGGAGCCTTCAGTTTTCTTGCGCGCAAGTTGAACCCCTCACTGGCCAAACGAATTATTGCGAGTGGTAAGGTCTACACTGCAAAAGAGCTGTATGAGATGGGCATTGTAGATCGTTTGGTGGCCGATGGTGAGGGCAAACGTGCTGTCTATGATTACATTAAACATCAGCGCAGCCGCTCAGCGGGCATGCACAGTCTTGACCGTGTCATGGCGGAGTTTAACCCGGTTTCATATGAAGAGTTGATGAATGTGGTTGGCATCTGGGTGGATACGGCGATGCAGCTTTCAGAGAAAAATATTCGCGTTATGGAGTATCTGGTGCGTGCCCAGCAGCGTCGTTGGGGTAACGGTGTAAAAACAGAGCGGATTGTTAAGCAGGTCAGCTGAGTATATAGGCGATCTGGGTAATGTAATGGGGCTACTGTAGGGTGCTGTAATGACGTTCTACTTCAGTTGTGAGTGCCTCCTGAGCCTGCATGAAGGCTTGATCCATCTGTTGCAGTAGCAGATCTCCTTGAGAGGTGATCTGATCATTGGTGAGATGGCTAGCGGTTGAGGCATGCGCCGCTAGCTGGTGTAGACCAAGATAGGCAGCAGAGCCTTTCAGGGCATGAGCTTGCTCTTTAAAATGGATTTTTTGGTCATTTAATAGGGAGGTTTGCATATGTTGTATTAGATATTTGCCGTCATGTATGAAATTGTCATGCAGGCGCCGTAAGAAGTTATCGTTGTTAGATAATTTTATGAGTTCTTCCAATACGGTGTAGTCAATGGTGCCATTGGTTGCGGTTTGTTCTCTGTTTGCATGGAGTGTTGTTTCAGTTGGGATGGCTTCGGGTGGCAGCTCCAAGCTGTCGCTGTGGGTCACTTTAGATATCTCTTCAAGCAGCTGAGCTGATGATATTGGCTTGGTGAGGAAGTGATTGATGCCAACTGCCTGGCTCTCATGTCTAGCTTCAATGGTTGCGTTGGCAGTCAGCATGATGAATGGGACTCTATCTTCACTTGCATTGGCGAAGCTGTAGGCTTTATATGTCTCAATGCCGCCAAGAACGGGCATATGCATGTCAACAATCACCAAGTCATAATGGCTATTAAACTCTAACTCATTGAGTGCCTCTTGGCCGTTGCTCACCAATGTGTGGCGCAGACCAGCTCTCTCTAATATGCGTCCAATCACCATTCCATTGGTTTTATTATCCTCTGCGATAAGGATGTTAAGCGCTGCTCCCGAGTGAGGCTTTATTTGGCTCTTCTGCTCAGTGGTCGGGTGCAATAGAAAATTGGTTTCAGTGGCAGCATATGATGCATGCAATGCATTGAAGAGTTGTAATGGGTTTATGGGGGAGGCGAGTGAATAGAGGGTTTGAGAGCTGTCGTGGATGTTTGATGTTGCTGTATCACTATTTTCGATAAGTAACACGGCGGTCTCATTAAATGAAATTTCATTTTTTAGTGTCGACAATAGGCTATTAATCTCCGTCTCAGTGATGAGTTTGTCGAGGATCAAAATATCGAACGGGATGTTATTGATTGAGTGGCTGATAAGCAGGCGTATTGTGGTGCGAATCCCCGTTGTGGTCTGGTAGGGCAGGTTCCAACTCTTCAGTTGTTGAGTCAGTTCAGAGCTGGATTCTGTTGAGTCACAAACCCTGAGTATTTGGCACCCCTGAAGTAGGTGGCTATCGATTTTATTGAGTGATGCTGCATCATAGGCTAACTCAAGCGTAAACCAGAATGAGCTGCCGATATCTGGCGTGCTAGTGAAGCCAATCCCCCCCCCCATTAGCTCGACCAGCTGTTTTGATATGGCGGTTCCCAAACCTGTTCCACCAAAGCGCCGCGTGGTGCTCTCATCTGCCTGGGTGAACTTATCAAAAATGCCCGCATGTTTGTCTTTAGGGATGCCAATGCCGGTGTCTAACACTTCAAAGCGAATCTGATGGCTTCTCTCGCCCATTTTGACCACTTGGCAACTGACACTGATGTAGCCATTTGCGGTGAATTTTATTGCGTTGCCAATTAGGTTGATCAGCACTTGTCTAAGATGGAGTGAGTCACCAAAAACCATGTAGGGGAGATTGGGGTCAATATGGGTGAAGAGGCGCAGCCCTTTCTCTTCTGCCTGTGGGGCAAGCATACGTGTCGTTCTATGCAGAAGATTGTGCAGGTCAAACTCAGTATGTTCGATGATGAGTTTGCCCGCTTCAATTTTAGATATGTCGAGAATGTCCTCAATCAGCCGTAAGAGCGTCTGGCCTGAGGTATAGATGGTATCGACATACTCCTGCTCCTCTCTGCCCAGTTGACAGGTGTTGAGCAGGTCACTGGTGCCGATGATGCCGTTTAGAGGCGTGCGGATCTCGTGGCTCATTCGGGCCAGAAAATCACTCTTTGCCCGGCTCGCCTCCTCCGCCTTTTTGCGCATGCTGTTGATGCGTTTGACAAGCACGGCCGCATAGCCGGGTAAAACGATCAGTGTGATCAGCAGGCCAATGGCCAGACTGCTATTGTGTTGCCAAAATGGGGTGATGAGAATGACAATGCCAAAGCCGATAACCGCTAAACAGGCGGATAGATATAGATATTTTTCATCGTATCTAAAGCCGTTGCCAAAGGTGACCCAGAGATAGATGCCATACCAGGGGGCCACGAGCTCATTCATAATGGCCATGCAGGCGCTCAGGAGCGACATATCAACAATGGCGCCGATGATGCGTCGTGGTACCGACCGGTTTGGTTGTAGCAAAATGGTGAAAAAGAGCCCGACACTAAAAGCAAATGCGATGGTGGTGAGCTGAATACAGATGGCGAGTGCAGTGGCCTCAGTGCTATTTTGAGGCGTGTGGAAGTACAGATAGTTCAATGCACAGAAAATTAAGATGATACGTATTAATGCCTGCTCATGTTCCGAGTCAGGGCGGTTCTTCAGGCGTTGAATATAGAATGTGGGTGATAATAGAGATCTTAATAGAGGTCCTTTCTTGATCTGATCCATGGTGTTGCTGCCGCTATGAGTTGGATAGAGAGTCTGTTTTTTTCGATAGGTACTGGAACAGTTCAAAGTTGGTGGCGTTAAACGTGGCCTCTATCTCTTTAAGCATATGAGTTGCGCTGCTTGTGAAACGGCTCTGGTCGATCTGTGATGCGCTAAGGCTCAATTCATAGAGCTGAGTTGTCCCTAGAAAGCTGGAGCTATCAAGTAGCAGGTGAATTACCTCTTTGAAGTGGGTGAAGTCGTTTGATTCAACCGCCTCTGCCAGTTCATTAATAGTGGTTCTGCCATCTTCTTCAAATAGATGGATCAGTTGGTGAATAAAGTTGCTATCTGTACCCATGGCATCAAGCTCTTTAAGTATGGACTGATCTACTAATGTCGCTTTTTCAATGTGACTAATAGAGGGGGTATGACGTTGAAGACGAGGCTGTTCAGTCGGTCGGTTTATAGGTGCGATATATTGCTGATGGGCCAAGTCATGCAGCGTTTTTGTTAGCTGTTGGCTATTGATAGGCTTGGTCAGGTGCGCTTTGATGCGGCTGGATTGGTAGTTCTCATGGATCCCTTTTTCAAACAGCAGGATAAAGGGTTTCCACTGATCAGTGGGGCAGTCAAGATGATGAATATTGATCACCTGCATGCCACTCAGTAGTGGTAGCTCTTTATCGATCACAACAATATCAAATATCTCTGTCTCCAGGGCGATGAGGGCCTGTTGTCCATCCTCCGCTATTGAGATGATGTGACCCTGGCTTTCAAGTGTTGTTGTTACGAGCTCAATAGTCTCATCATCATGTACGGCTAGGAGGATACGTTTAGCTGGAAGCCTCGGATAAGATTCATTAAATTTTTCAAGCAGGTTAGGAACGTCGGCACTATTTTCTGTGTCCTGTACCTGGGCGTGCAGGGCCGTAAACAGGATGCGGGTGTCGAGAGGCGTTGCTACCTGGAAATGGTATCCGGCATCGGTGAGTAATGCCTGCTCTCGTTTAAATTGTTGTGGCCCAACTAATATGGTTGTTATCTCATCGAGTAGCTGTAAATGCTGTAGTTTTATGATGAATTTTTTTGGGTCAACGTCCAGATGGCGCCGGTCAAGAATGAGAAACTGGAAATAGCCGCTATCCGTTGAAGCGGTTAGCCGGTATAGCGCCTCTTCAGCGGAGTGGTGCCACTCAACTTGATAACCCCAGGTGTTAAGTTGCTCCGTTAACTCATCCCTGTTGTTCTGGTCAGCCGATATCAGAAGAACATTCTGCTGCATTTCACGGGATGAAGATGAAGGAGAGGGGTTACTGATCGAGGGCGTTGAAGCGGAAAAAAGGCGAAAAAATTTCCGTATTAATGAGATGTTAAAAAGGCTCAATATTCACTCTCTCTTAACTTCATAAATGTTGAATGGTATTGCTGGGTCTGGGTAAAACAGGTTGTCTGCACCAGATTTCTACATAGTGTAGAACAATGCCCCCCTTTTCTCATCTTGCTAATAGAAACCATAAAGTAACTACTCAGGGTATTCATTTTTTGCCTCAACGCTTCGTTATTTTTGTACTCAATCGGTCACATATGCCCTATATGCTCCCTCTTTCCGTGCGAAAATGCCTCATATTTGAGGCAAAATATAAACACGCTGAATAGTTACACCATAAAAATGGAATTATGTTGATTTAAAAGGTTTATCTTCCAGATTACGCATGATGGCCTCAACTTTATCAAGCCTTGCAATAAATGCATCGACACATTGTGCATCAAAATGTTGACCGCGTTCTGATTTCAAATAGCCGAGGGCCCGCTCTATGCTCCAAGCTGGTTTATAGGGACGTTCAGAGACCAGTGCATCGAAAACATCGGCCACCGCGACAATGCGTGCCTCAATAGGGATCTCTTCGCCAGCCAGCCGGTCAGGGTAGCCCTTTCCGTCATACCGTTCATGGTGTGAGCGAGCAATAAGGGCACCGAGTTGTAGGTATTTTGATGGGCTGTTACATAGAATGTCGAATCCACATAGGCTGTGGTTTTGCATTTCACTCCACTCTCTCGGATCTAGCTTGCCTTTTTTTAGCAGCACTTTGTCTGATATCGCAATCTTGCCGATGTCATGCATCGGTGCAGCATGCAGAATCAGATCACATTTATGATCAGGGATACCGAGTTCTTTAGCGATCTGGTGGGAATATTGTGCCATGCGTAGAACATGGTTGCCGGTCTCTTTATCACGAAATTCCCCCGCTCTTGCAAGACGAAAGAGAGTTTCTTTTTCACGTAGCTTCAGCTCATTGGTAGTCTCTACAATCTCATTTTCAAGCCAGCGGGCACGATCTTTTATGATCTGTTGTTGACGCCGAAGAGTTAACAGATTGCGACATCTGGCACGACACTCATTGTGGTCGATCGGTTTTGTTAAGAAGTCCGTTGCGCCAGACTCTAATGCGCGATAGCGGATTGATCTATCTTCGATACAGGTGATGATGACGACAGGAATATCACTTGATGAGGGGATTTTCCGTAACCACTGGGTGAACTCAATGCCATCCATATTGGGCATTTTGTAGTCGGTAAGCACCAGGTCGAGGTCATTATTTTTGGCCCACTCCAATGCGGCGACGGGATCAGCAAATGATTTTGTTTGGATTTCAGGGGAGATTGAGCGAATTAACTCATCGAGAATCATTCTGCTGATGGACTGGTCGTCGATTATTAGTACTACAGGCATAACCGTTATCTCTACTGTGAACGAAGGTGCTGCTTTAGGAGGCAGGAGTGAGTTTAAGAAAAATAATATGAATTATCATATAAAAATTAGGGTATTGTAAAATCTGGTTGTGACGTGTTGTACCTTTCTCGTTCAGGAGAAGAGCTGCTCTAATAGTTGTTTTACCGTTGATGGCTCAAAAGGTTTGTCACATATTGCTGAGACACCCGACTGTTGAACCGCAGCGAGACGATTCTCGTTTGATTCGCTGGTGACCATTAGAATAGGGATGCCAGACTGCGCACTGTTGCTGCGGATTTGGTCAACCAGTTCACCACCATCCATATTGGGCATGTTGTAATCGGTTACCACCAGATCAAAATAGTGCTCATGAATCAGCTCAATACCTTGGGCGCCATCAATTGCCTCGGTGAAGTCTTTTAGTCCCATGTTTTCCAGCACACGTCGGATATGTTTTCGCGCCATACGACTATCATCGACGATAAGCACTTTGAGACTTTCAGGATCATAATTGTTCAACGCCACTTCACTCGGATCAACATACTCAAGCGTAGCGTTGAGGGCTATTTTTAACTCATTGATTGAGAAGGGCTTTGGTAGAATAGCAATGACTCCCGCTTGGCGAATAGGGTCTAGATAGCGGAAGCGAGTCTCACTTGATATCAGCATAAATGCGGTGTTGTTTAGGGTATCATCCTGGCGCATCTGCTGGATAAGATCAGTGCCGGTCAGTTCATTACTTAAATAGAGTGCGCTGATAACAAGGTCAGGTTTTAGTCTCTGAATCTGTTCGATAGGGTGACTATCAATCTCCATGATTTCAATGCGAGTGATGTCTAGCTTATTGAGGTAGCCAGTGATGATGCGGCGTTGGGTGGAGGATGGCTCAATAAGGACGACCATCAGCTCAGCGAGCTGGAGATTATTCATATTCTTTACTTTTCATTAGCCAATGGTCGGGTAGGGCTTTACTTCTTCTTTGGTCAGTCTATTACAATGGCGGCAGTATTTGATAGAACTTTATATCTTTAGAAATCAAGATGGTGCGGTTCCTATTGAGAGCAACAGTGAAGTGATCTATGAAGATAGCGATTAAGCCAGATTTATGGAATGAACCTGAGCAAGCGATGCAGCTGGCTGCACGTTTAGGTCTGCCATTGGCAACAGATGATGAGTCTGTCGCGCTGTTGTTGACATATCGAGAGGGGCGGTTGCAGATTGAGCATACCGGGAAGCCTGCGCCAGGGCCGGTGCTTATCGATTTTGTTGCGGGCAGATCGGCCCACCGACGCCACTTTGGTGGTGGGCGTGGTCAACCACTGGCACGGGCGCTTGGTTTGAAAGGGGGTAAGGTACCAACGGTGATCGATGCCACCGCCGGTTTAGGTCGTGACGCCTTTGTTGTCGCTACCCTGGGTTGCCACATCACCTTGATGGAACGTTCACCGGTGATTGCCGCGCTGCTTGAAGATGGGTTGCGACGGGCGATGGATGATGAAGATACCTCAGAGATTGCCTCTCGAATGCAGCTGCTTCAGGGTGATGCGGCAGCACTTATTGCTGCACAGCCGCGAGCCGATGTGATCTATCTTGATCCGATGTATCCAGAGAGCGGTAAAAAGGCCCAGGTGAAGAAGGAGATGCAGCTCTTCCGACAGCTGGTCGGCCCCGATCTGGATAGTGAAGCGCTGTTAGCGGTTGCCCTCAAACATGCGTTGAAGCGGGTGGTGGTGAAGCGTCCTGCAAAAGCTGTTGCCCTTAATGGCCCCAAACCGAGCGCCCATATCAGCAGCCCCAACACCCGCTATGATCTCTATTTTACCAGCGCGTAGAGCTGCTCAATCTCCTGCGCCCAGATGGTGTCATCAATTGTCTCTAGCACCATAGGGATCTCCTCAAACCGGTCATCGTTCATGATGTACTCAAAGACGGTCCAGCCGAGTTTGCCCTCGCCCAAACTATGGTGACGATCAACCTTTGCGCCGAGGTCGGGTTTAGAGTCATTCAGGTGCATGCCACATAGATATTGAAAACCAACAATGCGCTCAAATTCTGCAAAGGTCTCATCGCAGGTTTCGATGGTGCGCATGTCATAACCGGAGGTGAAGGCGTGGCAGGTATCAAAACAGATGCCGACTCGGCTCTTATCCTCAACCCCCTCAATGATGGTGGCGAGGTGCTCAAAGGTGTAGCCAAGGTTGGAGCCCTGTCCCGCTGTATTCTCAATCACCGCCGTCACCCCTTCGGACTCCTCCAGTGCGATATTGATTGACTCTGAAACTCGTCTCAGACTCTCCTCTTCATCAATTTTTCTCAGATGACTACCTGGATGAAAGTTGAGTAGTGGCAGCCCCAACTGCATACAACGCTGCAACTCATGGATAAAAGCATCGCGTGATTTGGTTAGCCCCTCCACTTCCGGGTGGCCCAGATTGATCAGATAGCTATCGTGTGGCAGCACATATTCAGGTGCGATTCCAGCCACTGCTAGATTGGCCTTAAAGGCGGCAATCCCCTCATCGGTCAGTGCTTTAGATTTCCACTGACGTTGATTTTTAGTGAACAGTGCAAAAGCTTTGGCACCGATCTTCTGGGCATTGAGAGGGGCGTTTTCAACACCACCACTGGCACTGACGTGGGCACCGATCCGCTTCATAACAACTCCTAAACATTCAAATTTGTGTGGCATTGTAGCTGAAATAAGTGGTTTCTAGCAGCGCCCAATGTTTGTAGAATTGGCTCAATATCCTTTTGAATAGTGTGAGAGTCAGCAATGTTATTGAATGACAATGATCTTTTCAGACAGCAATGTTACATCAACGGCGAGTGGCTGGATGCCGAGAGTGGTGAAACTATGGCCGTCACCAATCCTGCCAATGGCAACAGACTCGGGCAGATCCCCAAGATGGGCGCGAATGAGACCCGCCGTGCGATTGCCAGTGCCGATGCCGCTTGGCCTGCTTGGCGTAATAAAACGGCCGGTGAACGTGCCACTATCCTACGTCGCTGGAATGATCTGATGCTGGCGCATCAAGAGGATCTGGCGCAGATCATGACCGCCGAGCAGGGCAAACCACTGGCCGAATCGCGCGGCGAGATTGTCTACGGTGCCTCTTTTATCGAGTGGTTTGCCGAAGAGGGCAAGCGTATCTATGGCGATACCATCCCCGGACACCAAGCGGACAAACGCATCATTGTGCTAAAACAGCCGATCGGTGTCTGCGCCGCCATTACGCCGTGGAACTTCCCCAATGCGATGATCACTCGCAAAGCGGGTGCCGCCCTGGCTGCTGGCTGCACCATGGTGATCAAACCGGCCAAAGATACCCCCTTCTCCGCATTGGCCCTGTGTGAACTGGCCGAACGGGCCGGCATTCCTGCGGGTGTATTGAACGTCGTCACTGGCTCTGCGGGTGGGATTGGCGGTGAGATGAGCAGCAACCCAACGGTACGCAAACTCTCCTTCACCGGCTCAACCGAGATCGGTCGTCTGTTGATGGCGCAGACCGCTGCGAGCGTCAAAAAGGTCTCAATGGAGCTGGGTGGTAATGCCCCACTCATCGTCTTCGATGATGCCGATTTGGATGCTGCGGTCGAAGGTACCTTGGTCTCAAAATACCGCAATACCGGCCAGACCTGTGTCTGCACCAACCGAATCCTGGTGCAGGATAGTGTCTATGATCTCTTCGCTGAAAAACTAACCAATGCGGTTAAAAAACTAAAAGTGGGTGATGGTACCGAAGAGGGGGTCACCCTCGGGCCGCTGATCAATATGGCGGCGGTCGATAAGATAGAGGCGCATATCGCCGATGCAGTAGCGAAGGGTGCTAAAGTTAGTGTGGGTGGTAAACGCCATGAACGTGGCGGTAGCTTCTTCCAGCCGACCGTGCTGACCGATGTCACCCCTGAGATGCTGGTCGCCCGTGATGAGACCTTCGGGCCACTTGCGCCAATTTTCCGCTTCAGCACCGAAGAGCAAGCGATTGAAATGGCCAACGATACCGAATTCGGTCTCGCCTCCTACTTCTACAGTGAAAATGTCAGTCGTGTATGGCGTGTCTCAGAAGCGCTGGAATATGGCATGGTCGGCATCAACACTGGCCTCATCTCAACCGCTATCGCCCCATTTGGCGGCGTAAAGCAGTCTGGTATCGGTCGTGAAGGGTCAAAGTATGGTTTGGATGACTACCTGGAGATTAAGTATCTCTGCATAGGGATTTGATCACTTGCCCTCTCTGCCGCTGGTCGTAGCCTGGGTTCTGTTGTACGGCATCCGTTCTATCATATGGCTGCTGTGCTTGATAAACCGTTTTGTAGGCCAATACAGCCCAGCCTATCCGTGCAAACTTGTTCGTCAAGGCCACTACGGTCTTGTTACTCAAGCACCTGTGGACCCAGTACCCGCAATACCTCATCCACCGTTGTTTGGCCTTGGGATACTTTGCACCAGGCATCCTGGATTAAGCTATTCATGCCACACTTGATGGCTGCTTTTTTTAATTCACCTATGTTTGCGCCCGATGCAATGAGATCCTTAAAATCTTCATCGGGCAGCAGGATTTCATAGACGCCGATTCGCCCACTATAACCCGTATTATTGCATTGTCTACAGCCTGTACCTTCGTAGGTTTTTAGTTTGTTTGATTCGAACAGAGATCCTAGTTGATGAAGCTGTTCCGGCGGTGTTTTGCTGGGAGCTCGGCATGCATCACAAATCTTGCGCAGTAACCGTTGTGCAATGACAGCTTCTAATGCGGAAGCAATAACATAAGGCTTTAGACCCAAATCAAAAAGCCGGGCGACTGAGGCGACAGCTGAGTTTGTATGCAGTGTAGAAAACACCAGGTGTCCGGTCAGTGCGGCATGAAAGGCCACCTCTGCGGTTTCATGGTCACGTATTTCGCCAAGCAATACGACATCGGGATCCTGGCGCAGGATAGCGCGTAGCACCATTGGAAAATCAAGCCCGATGCGTTCACGCACCATCACCTGACCCGCCATATCCAAATAGTATTCTACCGGATCCTCAATGGTGACATAGTTCTTCTCTGAGGTGGCATTCTGCTGTAGAAGTGAATAGAGCGTGGTGGTCTTACCACTGCCAGTGGGGCCAGTAGCGAGGATCATGCCCTGTGGCCGTTTGATTACATTTGAAACCTTTTTTAGCTCTGCTTTTCCCATTCCAAGTTGATCAATGGTCTGTACTGCCGCATTGCGATCAAGCAGGCGCATTACGATCTTTTCACCATTGATGGTGGGTAGTATAGATATGCGTAGATCAACAATGCGCATGGGGGTTTTTACAGTGATGCGTCCATCCTGAGGTCTTCTGCGCTCGGTAATATCCAATTCGGACATCACCTTAATGCGTGACACCAGGGAGATTAGCAGGTTGCTGGGGATCTTGATCTTGTCAAGTAGCACACCGTCAATACGGTAACGTACAACGATACTCTTGGTACGTGGCTGGATGTGGATATCACTGGCACTGTGTCGTATCGCTTCCAGGATGATGGCATTTACCAGGCGAATTGCAGGTGGTTCATCACTGCCACGCAGCAGATCCTCAATACTGATATCGTCATCATCATCAATGACAATCTCTATGCCTTCAAAAGGATCGGTGTCGCCAATCAGGGTTTCTAAATCTTTGAAATCAATCTCTTGCTCACCATAGACCTCTGTAATCTTATTACTGATATCGCTGGCATTGGCCATGACGGCCTGAATCTCCAGGCCTGTACTAAAACGGAGGTCATCAATCAGCCCCATATCCATGGGATCTGCCATGGCCAGCATCAAGCGTTTCTTTTTCTGTTTCAGTGGAAGTATTAGTTGGTTCTCACAAAATCTGTGTGGAATCAGTGAACATATAGTGCTGTCGATCTGAAATTCGTTGAGTGAGACCTCATCAATCAGAAAATCTTTTTTAAGGATGGATCTTATCTTTTTTTCCGGAACCCACTCTTTTTCGAGCAGGATCTTGATAGTGGGCAATTTTTTAGTCTGTTGTAGCCGGTGGATCTCCTGTAGTTGTTTATCATTAAGCAGGTTGCGCTTGTGCAGCATGATGGCGAGCTGACTGCGATTGGAGACAGCCAGCATGGAGAGTGTAGAAATCTCCTTTGCATGTTTTGTATTCTGCTTCGTCAGCGCTTTGTTGCGTTGGATCAGGTCATGTTGTTCTAACGCAAGCCCAACGGTTATCCGCAGATCATCATCATTCCAGGGTTTAAGAATAAACTTATAGACAGCGCCCTCTTTCATTGCAGCCACAACGGCCTCAGTATCTGCATGGCCGGTGAGCATGATGCGAATCATCTCTGGATAAAGCTGCTTGGTGCGCCGCATGAGTTCACCACCATTCATGCGAGGCATTTGAAAGTCAGAGATCATGAGCTGGCAGGATTCATTGGTCAGTATCTTGAGGGCTTTCTCACCATTCTCAGCTGTCAGAATTTTGTAGCTCTCCTGCCTAAATACCCGTCTTAGGGCATTGAGTACATTAGGTTCATCATCTACCAGTAGAATCTGATATTTCTTCGGTTGCTCTGGCGACAAAGCCTGTTCTTTGCTCTTTTCGCCGGTGAATAGTGATCTATATTGGGACATAGGTTAACTCTTTACAGGTAGCTGAATGGTGAAAGTGGTGCCTGTGCCGACTTGGCTTTCTACCTCAAGCGTGCCTCCATGGGCGGTTATAATGTCATGGCTGACAGTTAATCCAAGCCCGGTGCCGCCGCCTACCTCATGTGTTGTAAAAAAGGGCTCAAAAATCTTGGAGAGTCTCTCTTCAGGTATGCCTTTTCCGTTGTCAATGATCTGTACAGTTATGGTGTCGCCGCTTACATTTGATGCCACTGTGATCTGTCCCCGCTTACCCTCCATAGCCTGCGCACTGTTTTGTAGCATGTTCAAAACAACCTGCCCCAGATGTCCCGGGTTACAGTGTAAGAGCGGCAATGGATCCAGTTGCAGGACTAACTCCGCCTTTTGTTGAATGTGACTTGAGGCAATATTGCATACCGTTTTGATCAGATGGTTGATGTCGGTAAGTTCATCGGCTGAATGATCTACGTTAGAGAACTCCTTTAGGTCTGAGACAATTCGAGCCACACGATCAACGCCGTCGATATTCTCTTGCACTAGCGTTTGAAAATCCTCCAGCAGAAAATCAATATCTTCTTTCTGCCAGGTTTCAGTGAGCGGAGCACCTTGTTTAAGTGCCTGTGCAAAGCGTTCAAACTGCTTTACATACTGCCCTGCCGTTTGCATATTGCTGCGAATAAAACCGATAGGGTTGTTGATCTCGTGTGCAACACCGGCGGCGAGCTGCCCCACAGATGCCAGCTTTTCCGCCTGATAAAGTTGCCGTTGTGAATGCTCTATGACTTGAATCTGCTCCTCTATCCGCTGCTCCAGATGCTCCGTCAGTTCCTGCAGACTCGCCTCAGACTTCATAAGTGCCTCATGTTTCTGCTGCAGTTTCTCATAGTCTGCATGTGTCGCCTCCAGATGCAGTTGTGCTGCCATTTGGTAACGTTGAGCTGTTTTCAGTAGTTGCTCAATTATCTTTCCTACCGCATGAGCCTGCTCAGCATTGCTACATTCCAGGTAGCCAATAGGTTCGATTTCGATACTTATGGGATAACGTTTCGCCTCTTGTGCAGCCTGCCCTGAGCTCCATACCGGTTCGCCTAATAGATCAAGTAGTCGGGCATCTTCTCCCAGTAGTGTTTGGATGGCCTGAGCAAGCTTTGTCTGATCAATACCAGATAACAGCTCTCTGAGTTGAGGTTCGCTGTCAAATGCTTTGTCAGGAAGGATAGGCATGCTGTTATAGGGTTCCCGTTATGGAGGATATGAAGCTCTTTTCGGTGACATGGTGTTCTGTTTTTAATTGAAACCGCTGTTCCATCTCATGGTAGATCTGCCTGAGCAGTTCGCGAAAGGTCTCTTGAACGCCTTGCCCAGAGAGTGCGGAGCTAAAAAAAATTGGCCATTTTGCTCTGCCCCAGCGGTGGGTGATCTCCTCTTCACTGATGATGTTGGGTAGGTCACGTTTGTTGTACTGCACGACTAAGGGCAGTGTTTCAAAATCTAGCCCTAACCGTGCGGCGTTATCCGCCAGATTCTGAAACGATTCCGCATTGTTAGTGCCCTGATCTTGTTGAGAATCTGCTATGAATGCAACGCCATCGGCTCGTGACAACACCGCTTTACGGGTTCCATCATGAGCCACCTGGCCGGGAACGGTGAAGAGTTTAAACTTGATAAGTAGTCCTGAAGGGGCGCGGAAGCCAAGCGGCAGCAGATCAAAAAAAAGTGTGCGGTCATTTTTGGTTTCAAGGGTCATCATGTCACCCTTGAGTTCGGGTGATAGCATGTCGTGCAGAGACATCAGGTTGGTGGTTTTGCCACTGAGCGCGGGGCCGTAGTAAACGAGCTTGATGGTCAGCTTCTGCTGTTGTTCATTATATTCGGCCATGATCGTATTTATACATCATCCTCATTGAGGAGGATGGCACCATCTTCCGTCCAGTCAACGTGGGTGATACCGGGGGTTTCAGCCTCCAGTTCCGCCAGGATTTTTGACTGTTCATCCAGCTGTTGCAGTTGAGCCCTAACTTGGTCCGCCAAGCGCTGGTTTTCAATGATGACTGCTCGGTGCTGTAGTGCCTGTTTTATGGTGGCGCGTAGATCGTAATCCTGCCAAGGCTTATTGATAAAACGATAGATCTCAGCCTCATTGATGCCCCTCAATAAACTATCAAGATCTGAATAGCCACTCAGAATCAGACGGATGGCTTCGGGCTGTATGGCTTTGGCTTGAATAAGAAATTCAACACCATTCATCTCAGGCATACGGTAGTCAGAGATAAAAAGGTCAAAATCAGTCTCGTGTGCTCGTTTCAAGGCCTCCGCGCCACTACTGAAAACTTCAATCTCCCAATCGGTATCTCTTTTCAGGCTGCGTTTGAGTGCACTCAAGATATGCACTTCATCATCCACTATCATTAGGCGGTACATTTTTGTCTTCCTCTTTATTCAGCAATATAGAGATCCAAATCTTCATTGAGCGCTCTTTCCAGATCATGTATGCGTTGAATCAGGCTTTCATTCAATACGTGCCCCTTGGATAGCAGTAGCGCCCTATCCTGGATAACCAGATCCTGTGCCAATACCATACCGACCGTCAGGCCATTTGATTTGATTAGGCGCATGGCCACTTTGGGCGGTTGAGGTTTGGTGATGCCCACCATATCCAGAAAGAGATCTACCAGCTCTGGGTCATAATGTTTGCCCTTGTTTTTCAGCAGATAATCCTGGGCTTCACTTTGGTTATAGGTCTTACGGGAGAGCATGCCCTGTAGCAGATCATCATAGTCATTTGTCAGGGCAATGATTCTGGCACCTAGAGGAATGGCCTCTCCACTGAGTTTGTCTGGATATCCGCAGCCATTAAAGTGTTCATGCTGGCCCCTAATGAGCTTGGCGGCGACCTGGAGATTGTCCAGCCCCATAAGTAGGCCCTCCCCAATAACAGGGTGTTTTGCAACTTGGTCCTGCTCCTCTATGGGTAGTTCATTAAAAGGCTTGTTGATCAGTTTGTCAGGCAGCCCAACCTTTCCAATGTTGTGCAATAGGGCTGCAAACAGCACCTGCTGCACCGTTTCGTTATCCAACTCCAGTTTTAGTGCCAGATCGCGTGCCCATTCTGCCACTCGCCGTGCATGGCCGGTTGATGTGCCTTCCCGTAGCTCTATGATGTTGGAGAACACCTTGATGGAGCTAACGTAGTTGCTCTTTAGTGATTTGTGAGCTGTCTCCAGCATATCCATTGTTTTTCGCAGCTCTTGAGTGCGTTGCTGAACGGTCTCTTCCAGATTGGCGTTGAATGCCTGTAGCTCTCTGTTTTGCTTATTTGTTAATATCAGCAGACGTTTCCGCTCTTGCTCCAGAAAACGCTGTTCTAAGGCATGGCGGACTGAAAGCTTAATGTCATTCTCATCCCACGGCTTGCATATGTATTTGTAAATCTTGCCGATATTGATGGCTGCGATAGTGGATTCAATATCGGCATAGCCAGTTAACAGAATACGTACCGTCTCCGGCCACTGTTCAGCAACTTTGGCGAGAAAGGTTGCCCCATCCATTTCTGGCATACGCATATCAGAGATCACCAGATCAACCCTGTTGCTCTCCATCATTTCCAGGCCTTCCCTGCCGCCTAGTGCAACTAGGATTTTATAGCCATAAGGGCGGAACAGGCGCCGCAGTGATGAAAGGATATTCGTCTCATCATCGACAAATAGCAGTGTTGCAGATGCGATAGCCTGTTCAAGATCGTCTTCAGTAGCATCTGTTCCATGATTTTTTTGTAACGAAGTCAATGTCATCTCCTGCTAACTTTTGGCTTTTTGCTCAGCCTGCGCTATGGGCAGTTTGATATAAAAGGTAGTGCCTTTACCCGGTTCACTTATTACACTAATACTGCCGTTGTGCTCCTGAATAATAGCGTAAGAGAGTGACAGCCCCAGTCCTGTTCCTTTACCTATGCCTTTGGTGGTAAAAAATGGATCAAAAATATTTTTTTGTGTAGCAGAGTCCATACCCTTTCCGGTATCCCTCACCGATACCCAAACATGGTCTCCCTCTGTACCAGTGCAAATTGTGATTACGCCCCGCTTCTCAATGGCATGGGCTGCATTGACCAGCAGATTCATGAATACCTGATTGAGCTGAGAGATAATGCACTCTACTTCGGGAAGCTCACCGTACTCCTTGATCACTTTCGCCTTATATTTGATCTCATTGTTGACGATGTTGAGCGTGCTGTTTAGCCCTTTATGCAGATCTGCCCATTGCCACTCTACCTCTTCCATGTGGGCAAAGTCTTTAAGATCCTGGACAATGTGTTTAACTCGGTTGATGCCCTCCTGTGACTCATTTATCAGGTTTTTGAGATCTTCTCTGAGGAACTCTAAATCTATCTCCTGCTTTACCGCTTGGATCAGTTGCTGGGTCTGTTCATCGTCCAACTTATCTTCGGCTTGCTCGTAGTGGTCAAGTAGTTTGAACAGGTCATTCAAGGATCGCTTCAATGAGCCAATATTGGAGTTAATGTAGCCTACTGGGTTGTTGATTTCGTGAGCGATACCCGCTGCCAGCTGTCCGATAGAGGCCAGTTTTTCTGATTGTAATAGTTGAGCTTGCGCATCTTGCAGTTGTTGAACCAGTTGCTCCTGCTCCTCCTTCTCTTTTCGTAGCTTGGCCTCTGCAATTTGCTGCTCATTAGTATAACGGCGTACTACCCATACGCCAGCAATGGCGGAAGAGATCGTGAGTAAGGCAACAATAGCCAGTGTGTAGAACATCTGCGTGCGTAACTTGTTACTCCGCTCATCATAAGCCATAACCAGTGCATACGATGCCTCGTTGAGCTTGGGGATATCTCTTATTAAACGCTGATGGGTACTATGCTCCTCTTGGGTTCCAATTGGTTTCTCAATGATCAGGTTTATACGCGGTTTTATATCTAACCAGATGCTTTTGATGGCGGCTAATTGAGGCTTTAGCTCTATTGGTAAGGGCGGCAAATGTTGGTGCATCAGCTGGCCGCCATTTTCAAAAATCTCTAGGTTGGCATTAAACGCATTCATAGTGTCAGAGAGCTCTTTTTTATCTTCTTCCTGCCCTTTATGTACCATTCCAACAAAGATCTGCATATCTTGAGTCAGCTTGCGTTGCAATCCAGCAGTATTGATAAAAGTGCTGTCATGTTTTGTCTCCAACATAAACCAGTCAAAGAAGCCAAGCGCTAGCAGTGTGACGATAGTAGGAGTGATGAACGCCAGGCGTATCTTATTTTTAGTAGTCAGTGTCATTGTTTGGCTCTTTTCCATCTAGCAAAGAAGTCTCAGCTCATGGTGTATCCAATTCCTCATTCTCTGTTTTTTCTGGCTGTTTTATAGGTAACCGCACCTTAAAGCAGGTACCTTTTCCCAGCTCGCTCTCTACTTTGATTTTACCGCCATGGCGTTTAATGATGCTGTAGGAGAGTGAGAGACCAAGGCCGGTACCTTTACCTACAGGCTTGGTTGTGAAGAAGGGATCAAATATGCGTGAGAGTACCTCAGGATCAATCCCCGCGCCGGTATCAGCAATCTCTATCCAGACCCAGTCGTCGCCCTCTGTGCCGGTGCGTATAGTGATGGTGCCGTGCTCTTTGATTGCATGGGCTCCGTTAACCATCAGATTCATAAATACCTGGTTGAGTTGTGAGCCGATACATTCTATCTGAGGGATGCCTGCATACTCTTTGACCACATCTGCCTTATATTTAATTTCGTTATGGACAATGTTGAGTGTGCTATCCAGGCCGGATTCCAGATTCGCCCAATGCCATTCGGTACTATCTAGTCGGGAGAAGTCCTTGAGGTCGTTGACGATCTGTTTGACGCGGTGAATGCCTTCATCCGACTCTGCAAGCAGGCTTTGAATATCCTCTTTGAGGAACTCAATATCCAGTGTCTGCTCCAGGCTTTGCAGTTCTTGATGGATTGGATCGTCCTTTGGCACCAGTGCCCCCAGTTTTTTGTATCCGTCCAGTAGGGTAAATATATCCGTCACATACCGTCGTAGAGTGCTCATATTGGAGTTGATGTAACCCACTGGGTTGTTGATCTCATGAGCGACACCCGCCGCCAGTTGCCCAATAGAGGCCATTTTCTCTGACTGTAGAAGCTGAGTGTGAGCATCCTGGAGTTTATCGATCAATGCCTGCTGTTTTTGTTCAATAGCTTTACGGCTGGTGATGTCTCGAAATACTGCAATAGATCCCGCATAGCCTGAGTCATCAATCATGGAGGAAACCACGAAGGCGATGGGTAGGGTTGTTCCGTCCTGTCGATGGAAGACACCATCTTCCTCTCGATAGGTGCGGAACCCATGCAGAGCCCTGAGTATTGGGTTTCCTTCTTGCTCTGCTAAAGCTCGCTCTACCATGCATCCATAAGCTATATCATGTATATCACTTCCTATTAGATCTTCTTCACATCCAATCAGGGTACGGGCCTCTGCATTGATAAAGGTGACTCTGCCTCTACCATCACCTGCAATGAGGCCATCACCAATGGAATGAGTAAGGTTCTGTAGGAGCGCCCCCTCTTTTGCTAACGCTTCCTCAGCCTCTTTAAGTGCTGTGATGTTGCTGTGTATAGAGACATATTTATAGGGTTTGCCTGCAGGATTCAGAAAGGGAACGATGGTGGTGTCCAGCCAGATCAAACTGCTGTTTTTGGTGCGGTTGCAGATTTCACCGTGCCACACTTCACCCGCTGTTACCGTTTTCTGTATTTCCTTAAAGAAACTGTCAGGATGGTGGCTTGATTTCAGGATACTGTGATCCTCTCCTACCAACTCATCCCGACTGTAGCCAGTGCACTTGCAGAAGCGGTCATTTACATAGATGATTTTGCCGGTCACATCAGTGATGCTGACATCTACATGTTGATCCATTGCAAACTTTTGATAATGCAGCTCCCGTTCAGCTGTGGCACGTTCGATAATACCGCCCAGCGTATCGGCTACCGTGCTTAGAAAGCCCTCTTCATTTTTTCCACGTTCATGACCTGCGTCAACATAGACGTTAAGGACGCCCAGCATTTTTTCGCGTGAGATGATCGGCAGACAGTAGTGGCCGTGGTCGGGCATCCCTTCAAAGTGGACAGTATGCTCATTATCCAGATGCCCTTTAAATACTGTTGCTCGGGTTTTTGCCGCAGTGCCGCATAAGCAGTGCCCTATGGGGAAGCGGGCACATTTTGTTAAGAGTATTTCAGCCAGTCCATGCTGAGCCTTCATTTCCAGTTGTTGCTCTTGTTCGTTATATAGGAATATGGCACCTTTACCCTGTACCGACAGCCATGGGATAGCGATCAGCAGTTTAATCACTTTGTGCAATTGCTCTTCCAGCGTTATGGGCTCCAACGAAATGTGCAGGATTTCGCTGATAGCTTTTTGAGCATGAAAGGCTTGCTCTGTCTGAGCCTGCGCCTGCGCCTCTTTCAGTGTCTGTTTGCTCATTAGAACGCACCTTTATAGTTAGGTGTTATGTCTCTTGGATGGATACATTGCTGGTTTGTCGGTATCTGCTGCATTTATCCAGACTCCGTTATGGGTTTATGGATTAGGTGCATCAAGTAATGAGGTGAAAGAGTGGTAAGTCTCCTCTATCTCTTTAAAAAGCCCTCTAAGATGCGTCCATTCCAGGCCAAGCTGTTTGACAGATTCTTCATCTACAGAGGGAATCAAGTTGTCTTCTTTACTACTTAGTTCCAAACCGTGGCTAATAATGTCCGCCACATGGATTAAACGAGGCAGGTTGTTTTTATAGGCATGCTCGGGCTGATGGTGGCTACCGATGACCCGGCAGATGTGATTGGGGAAGTTCCATTTTTTTGCCAGCTCTTCACCCAGAGCCGCATGATCAATACCAAGAACCGTCATCTCTGCCTCTTGTAACAAACAATGGTGATCATTCTGATAATTTAGCACTGTAGAAAAATGCTCAGGAAAATGTATCGCCAATATCACCCGGCCAAGATCATGCAGTAGACCGCAGGTAAAGGCATTGCCCTCATCTACATCACTCTGCTTTGCCAGCACTATACTTACAGCGGCGGTTCCCAATCCATGCTGCCAGAGTGCCTTACAATCAAATGCTGCGTCATTGGATGGTGTAAGGTGATTTAATACAGCGGAGGAGAGCGCCAGATTGCGTACTGTATGTTTACCTAGTAGTACGCAGGCTTCTTTGACCGATGCGATTTGGTTGCTGCGGCCATAAAAAGAGGAGTTGGCGACTCGCAGAACACCCGCTGTCATGCCAATATCCCGTTGTATGCTTTTTGCGATATTGGTGATATCCACATCATCTTGATTAATGGTATGCAGGATCTTCATTACCCCAGGCTTAAGGGCAGGTAATCCATCCAGGTCATCTAGGTTGATAGGGATCATCATTACTCCCCGCAACGGTATTCAAGGATCATCTGCTTCAGGCTATCCATTAAGGGATGACCTGAAGCAAGCTGAAAACGTCTATCCAGACCTGCTTTCAGTTCATCATCAAAGGCTGCCTGCTCTGTAGGCGTGCGCTCAATAACAATGACGACCTCAGCTATTTTTTTTGTACAGAGCGTGCTGATTAGATGCTCATCAAGTTCCGTCTCTTTGGGTAGCAGCACGGCACCGGATGCATCACAGACCGCTTCAGCAAGCTTGGCACCGGGTGCTAGCAGCTCGGGAGATACAGTTTGCTTCATGAAACCTCCTCCCGTTGCTGAATGAGCAGCATGTTGGCGTATACTCCGCTATCGTTTTCCATCTGATAGCGCTGCACCTCAACCACTCGCCCATCGGATAGTACTACCTTATTTATAGATTGGATGTTTTGCCAAGGTGCCCCCTGAATCTGGAGAATCTCTGGTGGCAGTGCATCATTTGCCATAAGGCCCACAAGCCCGTTCTTTTCATCATTTAGCAATCTTAGTGCATATTGATTAGCGGAAGAGATTAGGTTGTCTACACTAATGCCAATCACCCCAATAGGTAGGTGCTCAAGTACATCTTGAGCGATTTTAAGTGATACTAGACTTAGTTCACTCTGCTTAACATTCTTGTCTACACATTCTTCCAGACCTTGATTAATACGAGCTAACTCATCATTGGCAGCATGCAGCTCCTGGGTGAGTCGGTTGTTTTCATCTTGTAATTCATATTGCCGGAAAGCCTCCTCAATATGATCCTGTAGTAGAGCATCCTCCCAAGGTTTAGTGAAAAATTTGTATATGGCGCTTCGATTTACGGCTTGAATTACGGATTCCAGCTCGGTGTAGCCTGAGAGCATAATGCGAATGCAATCTGGCCAGCGTTCTCTGGATTTGTCTAGAAATTCAATGCCACTCATTCCGGGCATTCTGGCATCAGATACGATGACTTGAACCGTATTGTTTTCAAGCAGCTCTAAGCCTTCCCGGCCACTTTCTGCCGTAAGTATTCGGTAGCCTCCACGGCGTAACAGGCGCTTGAGCGACTGTAGAATATTGGGTTCATCGTCTACTAAGAGAAGTGTTCGTTCCATGATTGATCTTCCAGCTAATCATTATTACAGGCTAATTGAGAATCCAGGATATGTTCCATTTGTTAAATAGTGGATTATTAGATTATAGACAATTCTTAATTAAACTAAGGCGGAAGGGGTTTGCCCCGATACAATTGACACTTAATTGCTGGCTTCCAGTTTAAATGTCACGGGTGATTGGCCATCCAATGATGAATGGTGTTCATGTAAGAGATTCCCTAGCAAAAAGTTGCCAACGCCTCTCTCTATTCGGTAGTCTCTGTTTTGCACGGTATTGGATACCGTGATAATAAAACCACTTACAAGGAGTAACCTCTCATGAAAAGAGTCATCCGTACTCTCGTTTTTGCAGCTATTTTACTTGCCATGCCGGCCATTTCTCTGGCCACTTCAGTCGATATCAACAGCGCCAATGCTGAGATGATTTCAAGCAGCCTAAAAGGGATTGGCGATAAAAAAGCGCAGGCAATCATCGACTATCGAAATGAACATGGTGCCTTCCAATCATTGGATGATCTGGTGAATGTGCCTGGAATTGGTGAAAAGACCCTACAACGTCTGCGTTCCAAACTCTCACTGGGTGAGAAATAGCGTTGTTGTAAATGTGCCGGAAGATGGCTGTTTCTGGACGGTTGTTTTCCGGCCTGTTCTCTCTGCTGCATTTGACGTCCTACCCCTTGCAAGCTTACTATTCGCCTCCCAAACTTAGTACTGTATCCAGGGCGGTTAGCTCAGCGGGAGAGCACTGCCTTCACACGGCAGGGGTCACTGGTTCAATCCCAGTACCGCCCACCAATTTTTCACCTTGGCCACCTACGGGGGGCAGAGGTTTTCTAGAAATTTAAGTGTCGAATCCTGATATGTCCTATCAAGTACTGGCCCGTAAGTGGCGTCCACGAACCTTTAGCGAACTCGTCGGGCAGGAGCATGTTGTCAGGGCGCTGACCAATGCGCTGAATGGTGACCGGGTTCATCACGCCTACCTGTTTACCGGAACTCGCGGCGTTGGTAAGACCACCTTGGCGAGGATCTTCGCCAAATCGCTCAACTGTGAAAATGGCGTGACTGCCACCCCGTGTGGTGTCTGTTCAGCTTGTCAGGAGATCGATCAAGGGCGCTTTGTCGATCTTCTGGAGGTCGATGCCGCCTCCCGTACCAAGGTCGATCAGACCCGTGAACTGCTTGATAACGTCCCCTATGCGCCGGTGCGTGGCCGCTACAAAGTCTACCTGATCGATGAGGTACACATGTTCTCAGCCAGCAGTTTTAACGCACTGCTGAAGACCCTTGAAGAGCCGCCACCGCACGTCAAATTTCTGCTGGCCACCACCGATCCACAGAAGGTGCCAGTGACGGTGCTATCACGCTGCCTACAGTTCAATCTGAAACGGCTGACCCGTGAACAGATTAGCGGCCAGTTGGAGAAGATCATGCAGCAGGAGGCGCTTGATGCCGAGCCGCCTGCGCTGCAACTGTTGGCCCATGCCGCCGACGGCAGTGTGCGTGACTCGCTGAGTCTGCTCGATCAGTCGATCGCCTTTGGTGCCGGCCAAGTCACCGAAGAGGGGGTGCGTGAGATGCTCGGCACCCTGGCCGGTGAACATGTGCATGAGCTGCTCGATGCGTTGATCGACAGCGATGCCAAGCGCTTACTCGATAAAGTGGCTGCGCTGGCGGAGTGTTCACCAGACTTTAACGGTCTGTTACAGGCGCTTTTGCGGCTGCTGCACAAAACCGCCATCTGCCAGATGCTGCCCGATGGCAAGCTGGATGATGAGGGCGACTCTGAGGCGATCCAAGGTTTTGCCCAACGCCTCTCAGCAGAGGATATTCAACTCTTCTATCAGATTGGCCTTGTCGGTCAACGTGACTTGCCGCTTGCTCCCGATGCGCGCAGTGGTTTTGAGATGGTGATGCTGCGGATGTTGGCATTTAAACCCGCCTCATCAGAGAGTGGTCAAGCAGGTACGCCGCCTGCGGCCAAAGCCAGACCAGTATCACGCCAAGCGCCACAAAGTAGACCTGCTCCCACGCCCTCTGCTCGGCCACAACAAACCGCGCCACCTCCTATCGCATCTGCGGTCAATGAGCCGGCGGCGGCAATGGATAAAGATAATTTTGATTGGACGGCTGTTGTCACACGTCTCAATCTACAGGGCATCACCGGCCAACTGGCGAGCCACTGTCTGTTTGAGAGCTGGGATGGCAAAACGCTTAAATTGCGGCTCGACCCTACCGCCCAAAGCATGCATATAAGCAGTACCGAAGAGCGTCTGCTACAGGCGTTGAAACCGGTGTTGGGCGCAGATATGCGGTTGGATGTCATGGTGGGTGCGGCAATATCCAGCCAAGCCGAAACCCCCGCCAAGATCCAGGCCCGTACCAAGGCGGAGCGGCAGCAGCAGGCGGAGCAATCTTTTGCTGAAGACCCCATGACCCAAGCACTGGAGCAGTCGTTTGGTGCTAGAGTGGTTCCCAACTCAGTCACCCCGGTCGATAGATAGCGGGTTTAATATATTTATACAGAGGAAAATCACATGCGTGGTGGAATAGGCAATTTGATGAAAAAGGCCCAGCAGATGCAGGCCAAAATGCAGGAGCAGCAGGAGGCATTAGCCAAAGAGGAGACCTCCGGTGAGTCGGGAGGGGGGTTGGTTAAAGTGGTGATGAATGGCAAGCATGAAGTGCGCCGCATCACCATTGATGAGAGCCTGTTTGAAGATGATAAAGATATGCTGGAAGATCTGCTGGCCGCCGCGATTAATGACACCGTACACAAGGTCGCAAAGAAGAATGCAGATAGTATGTCTGGCCTCACTGATGGCCTGAATCTGCCTCCTGGGATGAAACTACCCTTCTGATTATGGCCCAAGCAAATCTGCTCAATGAGCTGATTGCCGGTCTCCGTTGCCTACCGGGTGTGGGCCAGAAGACCGCTCAGCGTATGGCCTACTACCTGCTTGAACGAGATCGGGAGGGGGGGCGCCAGCTGGCGCATCTATTGGATGCTTCGATGGAGAAGATTGGCCACTGCCAACAGTGTCGCACGTTGACCGAGGCGGAGCTGTGTAATATCTGCGCCAACGGGTCGCGTGACGCTTCACTGCTCTGTATCGTCGAGACCCCCGCCGAGGTGGCGATACTGGAGCAGTCGATCGACTACAGTGGTCGCTACTTTGTGTTGGGTGGTCGGCTCTCACCGTTGGATGGCATCGGCCCCAAAGAGATCGGTCTCGACCAACTCGATAAGCGGTTGGCTGAAGGTGAGGTGAAAGAGATTATCCTGGCCACCAACCCGACGGTAGAGGGCGAAGTGACCGCCCAATATATTGGCGAAATGGCCAAGGGCTATTCGATCAGAGCCACCCGCATCGCTCACGGTGTACCGTTGGGTGGTGAGCTTGAGTATGTTGATGGCGGAACCCTGCTGCACGCTTTTGCCGGGCGTGCTGAATTTATGCAAGAGAGGTGAACCATGAGTGACTGTCTATTTTGCAAAATGGTGGCCGGTGAGATTCAACCGGATGTGATCTTTGAGAACGACAGCGTGCTCGCCTTTAGGGATATTGACCCTAAAGCGCCGACCCATATTCTGCTGATCCCAAAAAGGCATATCAGCACCATCAATGATATTGAGGCAGAAGATGCGGCTCTGATGGGCGAACTCTATCTGACGGCAAAAGAGATTGCGGCGCAAGAGGGGTTAGCCGAAGCGGGTTATCGTACTGTGATGAACTGCAATGAGCAGGGTGGGCAGGCGGTCTACCATATCCATCTACACCTGCTGGGCGGGCGTCAGATGGGGTGGCCACCCGGATAACAAAAAGGCCGGAACAGTGATCTGTTCCGGCCTTTTTTTATATGGTACTCCCTAGGGGACTCGAACCCCTGTTACCGCCGTGAGAGGGCAGCGTCCTAGACCACTAGACGAAGGGAGCAGTGTTTGCTCAGGCGGTGTATTATACGCAGCTTCTTGATTGGCTCAAGTGACGTTTGAATATTTTTTAGGTGGGTTTTCCACCAACACCAGGACAGTAACCATTACTAACGCAACCATCATTACCCGCGATGAGCACAACATCTCGCGGGCCAATATTAGCCCTAATGCACTCAAGGTCCTCTATCGTTTGAACAGCGAGGGTTTTCAAGCCTACCTAGTGGGCGGCGGTGTACGCGACCTGCTACTCGGACGTGAGCCAAAAGATTTTGATGTGGCGACCAATGCCACGCCGGAAGAGGTGAAGACGGTATTTCGAAACTGCCGTCTCATTGGTCGTCGCTTTCGTCTCGCCCATGTCTTTTTTGGCCGTGAGACCATTGAGGTCGCTACCTTCCGTAGTAAAAACGATGCAGCGGCTCAGGAAGAGCAACAGTCCGACAAGGGCATGATTCTGCGTGACAATGTCTACGGCACCATCGAAGAGGATGCGTTACGACGTGACTTTAGCGTCAACGCCCTCTACTACGGTGTTGAAGATTTTTCGATCATCGATTATGCCGGTGGCATGCAAGATCTCGAAGAGGGTCGGCTGCGCCTGTTGGGAGATCCAGAGGAGCGCTACCGTGAAGATCCAGTGCGCATGCTACGGGCTGTCCGTTTTGCCAGTAAACTCGGTTTTACCATCGATCATGACTGCGAGTCCTGTCTGGCTGAGCTGAGTCATCTATTGGAAGAGGTGCCCGCTGCGCGCCTGTTTGAAGAGGTGCTAAAGCTCTTTATGGGCGGCACGGCACTCATCGCTTTTGAAAAGCTGCGTCACTATGACCTCTTTAGTGCGCTCTTCCCAGAGACCGATGAGGTGCTCAGTTTTGAGGAGCATAACTTCCCCATCACCTTCGTCAATCGTGGTGTAGAGAATACCGACAGGCGCATCGCCGATGGTAAACCGGTCACCCCCGCCTTTCTGTTTGCCGTCTTGCTGTGGGAGCCAGTGCGTCTATTGGCCAAAGAGCTGGAAGATGAGGATGGTCTGTCGACGATTGATGCGATGCAAGAGGCGGGTTATGAGGTGTTGAAAGAGCAGCTTCAATCTATTTCATTACCCAAAAGATTCAGCATACCGATGCGTGAGATTTGGAGTCTACAGGGGCGCTTTGAACGCCGTTCAGGCAAACAGCCGCAGCGCCTCGCTAGCCATCCCCGTTTCCGTGCCGCCTATGACTTCTTGGTGCTGAGGGCTGAAGCGGGTGAGACCGACATGGCGTTGGCTGACTGGTGGACCCAATACCAGGGGGTGGATGATGAAGAGCGCAACCAGATGATTAGCGCCCTGCGTGGTTCAGAGAGGGG